>CAXBRM010000025.1:0-17005 GCA_963978305.1 uncultured Rhodospirillales bacterium | reverse complement strand
TCAGCGGTTGGCCGCAGCGCCTGACCCTCAAGGCTATTGAGTTTCTGGCCTTTAAACTGGCCGCCAACAATTCGCAGATGACCACTGGGCTTGCGCATCTATTGCTTGCCTTTGACTCCATGGCGCCTGTGGGTGCCGCCCCTTGCGCCGATCCCAACGCGCTTCTGATTTGGCTTAGCCCGCGCCCAACTCCCTTTCCGCTCAACGCCAACCCCGAACATCGGATGCAAGCGCGATTTGCTCACTTCTTTTAACTCACCAGGGCGCAGCCCGGCACTTTTTGCGTCGCCATAGGCAATGCGTATCAGACGACTGACTTCAAGCCCCAAATGCTCACAGACGCGCCGGATCTCTCGGTTCTTGCCCTCGGTTAATTGAAAACGGATCCATCGGTTCGCCCCATGGGATTTCTCTTGCTCCAGATCGGCTAAAATTGGTCCATATCGCACCCCTTGGATCTCGACCCCATCGGCCAATGCCGCCAGTGCCTTTGAGCGGATCTGGCCATAAACCCTGACCCGGTAGGTCCGTGGATAAGCATTGCTGGGGTCTTCAAGTTTTCGCTTGAGCACCGCGCTGGTGGTCAACAGCAGCAAGCCTTCAGAATTAATATCCAGGCGGCCGACGGCCATCAGTCTTGGCAGAGGATCGCCGTAAGCATCAACGCCAGGCAAAAGGTCATATATCGTCTTTCGGCCCAACGGGTCTTTATCAGTAACCAAGGCACCGGTTGGTTTGTAGAAACGAAAAACACGGACCGCGCCGGGATTAGGCAGGGGGTCGCCATCGACGGCCAGGCGCTTTGGGTTCTCGATCGCAACCGCAGGCGAGGTCAAAACCGCACCATCCAGTGTCACCCGCCCATCGGCAATCCACGCCTCGGCGTCACGGCGCGAGCATAATCCACTGGCTGCAATCAATTTGGCGACCCGCTGGGAGGTTTTTGTTTCCGTCATGGTCTTGGCAATAGCACAGTTGAGCGCCATTTCGAGAGTGCAAGTGTTACCGTTGAAAGGATCAGCCATGCCTGCCGCTAAACTCGATACCGTCCAACTGCGTCATGTTCTCAAAACCTACCCAGGGTGGCAGGCGGACCAAGACGGCACCGCCCTGACGAAAACATTCCAATTTAAAAATTTTGTGACCGCATGGGGCTGGATGAGCCAGGTGGCAATCTGGGCAGAAAAACTAAACCATCATCCTGAATGGTCGAACGTTTACGGTCGCGTCACAGTGGTTTTGACAACGCACGACCAGTCAGGCCTGACCGAGCTTGATGTCAGTCTGCTCGAAAAAATGGAAATGCTCGTTGAATGAGATTTGGTATTCCACAGACACCATTTGTGCTGGGCTCACTTGGCCTTGTGCCTTTCGTTTTAACCGCCCTGATCAAGGTGTCGGGCGACGGCAACGATACTGGTCTTGTCAACAGCTTGGCGGCTTTATCGACAAAGTATTTCCTGCCCTATGCCTTAAGCATTGTTAGTTTCATGGCGGCAATCCATTGGTCTTGGGCGATGACAAACCAAAACTTTCGGCTCGGATATTTCAGCGCAATTGGCATCACGCTGATAACTTGGGCGTTTCACAATACACTGATGGTTTATCCAGCGGCATTTTTAGCAATTCTACTCGGTGACTTTTTGGCATCTCGACGGGGGATTGCGCCCGACTGGTACTTGCCCCTTCGGCTTTATTTGACCATCGTCGTTCTCGCATCTTTGCTGGTTTTGTCTTGGTGAAGCCAAGCCTCACGGCGTGCAATATAAACAGCAGATGCGATGATCAACGCAGCGCCAGGCAAAAGCCAGATATCTGGTAAAACGTTGAAAATCAATAGTTCGGCGCCAAACACGAGCGGCAAGCGCAGGTAATCGTAAAGCACGACCTGGCTGGCCTCGCCACGGTGGGTGGCTTCGACAAAAAACGTTTGCGCCAAATAGCCCAGCAATCCACAGCCAATCATCCAAACATAAGCCAACGGCGGGACCGGCTGCCAAAACCAAATCAGCAACGGCAACGAGAACAGACTCATCCACATACCCTGATAAAACACCATAACATCGGTGCTTTCACTGCTCGCCATCCGTCTTAGAATATGCGGGATAAAACCCATAAGCGTGGCTGCCGCCAGTGGCAGTAAGGCGATCCAGACAAAGCGCGCGTCATTCCAAGGCTGGACAATCACGAGCATGCCAACAAAGCCAATCGCAGTCGCAGAAGAGCGCCGCAATCCGACCCGTTCGCCGAAGAACACGACAGCAAATACCAGCGTAAACAAAGGCGCACTGAAATTCAGGGACACAACCTGGCTCATCGGCAGGAACTTGAAGCTCCAAAAAAACAGCACCATGGCCACAAAACCGACCACACTGCGGAAGAAATGTGCCAAGGGTATTTTGGTTTCAATCCCCCGACGACCAACCGCAAACAACCAAGGCGCAAGGACAATCCAGCCAAAAATTGACCGAAAACCGACCACCTGAAATTGATGAGCACCAAACTCATAACTCAATTTGATCAACACACTCATTGCCGAAAAACAGATTGCCGCCAAGCACATGCTGGCCATGACCCGATAGCCCTTTGGAAACAGATTTAAAATCGGGCTCGCAAAACTGGGGGCATTGGCTTGTTGCATTGACTAAGCATCTTTCAGTAAAAAATCTGCTGCCCGATCGGCAATCATCATGGTTGGCACCGTCGTATCGACGCTCACCAGAGCTGGCATCACCGAGCAATCTGCCTCCCGCAGGCGATTGCGCGATCTGACCACGGCGGGCTGCGTCAAACTCTTTTGTGTCATCTAAGGGCAGACAAGTCAGCAAAACGGTTGCTCGCCCCGCCTGTTGAGGCTTGCAGCATTTCTTTCAGTCGATCAAAATTGCCGATAGGACCTTTTTGGTCATACTCTAGGTATGATTAGTTAACTTGATTACTATAATGTACACCTCAAAGCGACGGAAAGAAAGAATGCGCGGTTATTTTGCCATCGGCACTGAAGACATGAGCAAGCCTCGAAATTTAGGCAACTTAATCCGATCAGCCCATGCATTTGGTGCCAGCTTTGTGTTCACCGTCAACGCCGAATTTGACCGCCGAGCCGTTCGGAACAGCGATACAAGTGCGGCCGGCCTGCACGTCCCATTTTACCAATATAACACTCTGGCGAGTTTTCAACTGCCCAGCGGCTGTCATTTGGTTGGGGTCGAGCTCACCGATGACGCGATCGATTTACCGAGCTTCCGCCACCCAGAAAGGGCCGCTTATATCATGGGACCAGAAAAAGGCAGCTTGTCGCCAGCGATGCTGAAACGCTGTGAGTTTGTCGTGAAAATTCCCACCAAATTCTGCATCAATGTTGCCACCGCGGGTGCCGTTTTGATGTACGATCGCCACATGAGCAGCAACCAATATGCCGCGCGGCCGTGGCGGCCGGGTGGTAAAGCGGTGATTTATAAATCAGACCATAAGCACGGTGGCGTTTTCACCCGTGATCCGATCAAGCAAGCACGCCTGGATGCCCGAGAAGACGCCGCCGACGACCTCTAGTCTGAGGCCACGCGCAGGCGGTTCAGCGCTGGAAGCTTGCGTGGTAGCGCTCTAAATGTTGGCGCATCGCCGCCAAACCATTGCGAAATACCTGATCACGACCAAAGCCAATCCGGAAACAATTTCCCGGTGTCTCGGTAAGGTCCGAGGCGTAAATCGAGCCAGGCAACAGCAAGACACCACTGTCGGCCAAAAGCCCCTCGCAAAATGCCTCGACACCTTCAGCCCCCTTGTAGCGCGGAAAAGCAACGCAACCACCCTTTGGACGCACCCAATCAAACAGGCCTGGGAAATCAGCAAACAAGGCCTCCAATGCGACCACATTGCGCTCCAGCAGAGCACGGTTTTTTGATAAAATCCGATCGCTGGCTTTGAGAGCAATCAACGCCAGCATTTCTGACGGAGCCGAATTGCAAATCGATAAGTAATGCTTGTAGCGCTCAAACTGTTGCAAGATTTCTCTATCTTGCGTGGCAAGCCAGCCAATTCGAATTCCAGGTAGCCCGTAAGCCTTTGACATGACATTCAAGGAAATGCCACGCTCGTAAATATCGGCGATCTGCGGTACGCGATCACGGGAATCCAGCTCGACACCGCGATAAACCTCATCACTGAGAATCCAAATACCATGGTGTCGACACAATGACACCAGGGCATCAAGCGTCGGGCGATCGATCACCATGCCCGTTGGATTGTGCGGAAAGTTAAGCGACAACAATTTCGTGCTCGGTCGGATGGCGGCGGCAATCGCATCAACATCCAGGTGCCAATCCCCGTGCCGGTCTTGGCCAAGAGCCACGCCAGAAACCGCGCAGAGCGATAAGGGAACGCTCTCAGCGCTCTGATAATTTGGCGTCGGCACAATGGCGTGATCCTGGGCGTCCAGTAACACACGCGCAACAATGTACAGACCCTCGCCCGCCCCAGCCAAACAGAGAACTTGATCGTCGCTAACACTGTCATAGGTCCGGGCGATTTCAGCGCGCAATGCTGGCAAACCATAGGTTTGAGTGTAGCCAAGCCATAGTCCATCAAAACGCGCACGATCATCGGAACTCGCATAAGAAAGCAAAGCAGCTTGCGACAGGCTTTCGATGTCAGAGGCCGCCATGTGGTGCCGCGCTTTGAACTCCCACTCAGAAAAAAAGACTTCGAGACCAAAATCGCGCATTCGTTTCCTGTCTATCATAGCCAAATCGCTCCCCGCCGTTCGTCTTAACCTGTCAGCCCAATGGTCTGTCCTGGCAACCCGCCTGGTGCGTCTAGAGGCACTGTTACCTATTCCTGGCACGGTTTGGCGTTGACAGTATCAATGTCACACTACAATCATAAATTTTTATTATGCTATGTCATTTTCAGTCGGATCCAAAAAAATAATGGCGAGGGCAAGATCATGAAACCTAATCTTAACTGTGAGCGCATCGCTGCTGCCTTTCTTGCTGGTCTTCTAAGTCTGCTGACCGTTCCCACTCATGCCCAGTCCAACCAGGGATTGGTATCTTCACGTGAAGTGGTTGATCAGCGCGAAGATGGCAGTGGGGCGTTTCGAACCAATTGCCTGGAATCTCACGATAGCTATGATGATCCGTTGGTCTTTCCGAACCAGCCTGCTGCCACTCACCATCACATTTTCTTTGGCAATCCAACAGTGAATGCGGACACAACAATAACCTCACTCCAAGAGACTCAACAAACCACTTGCGATGGCGGCACGCTGAATCAATCGGCATATTGGGTGCCGGCGCTCTATGACGCCTACGGCGAACGCATCGCGTATGTGGACCCGCTCTTTTACTATAAAACTGGCTATCATGTACCAGCAGCATCGATACAGCCGCCGCCACCAGGACTGCGAATGATTGCTGGCAATGCCATGGCCCGCTCGCCCCAGTCAACCCAGGTGGCCAAATTCCGCTGTGCCAGCTGGCAATCCAATCAGGCTTGGTTTGATCCTGGCGACCCCCTAGACCACGTTCCTTACATCCCAAATTGCGCAATCGACGATTTGGTCGAAATACGGATTGTTTTCCCGCAATGCTGGGATGGCGTGCATCTGGACAGCCCCGATCACCAGCGCCACATGGCTTATCCGTCTGAAGCATCGCCACCAAAGGCGGGAACGGGCGCATGCCCGGCCAGTCATCCGATTGCGATCCCAGAAATCTCCTACAACTTTGTTGTCTACGTCACAGAGGATACCGGTCCATCGACGTTGTGGCGTTTTGCGTCTGACATGGGCGGAAAGACGGTCGGCGGTGCAAGCCTGCATGGGGACTGGATGAATGGCTGGAACACCGATATCATGGCCCAAATCGTGCGTAACTGCCTACAAGCCGCCCAAGAGTGTGGCGTTGGTTTGCTTGGTGATGGCCGCAAATTAAACCCCGTGGTTGTCGATTAGCGGCTGTTATCGCAAGAAACAGGCAGCACGACCGCCAAGATTGGTGAAGCTGAGCAATTTAGCCGACGCTCCGATCTTGGCAGCCGTGTCCCTACGGTTTTTTCAGCACGATATCCAATGAGATATCAGCGCCAATATCCAGGTTACTCTTCCGCTATCTCGAAATAGCCGATCACAATGCCCTTGAGGGCATCAACAACTTCATACCGGTCATTTTCTAGCGAAAAACCGATACAGGCGGCGCCATCCCACGATGCCGTATGTGGCACCTGGTCATCATAGACCAAGGCAGTTTGGCAAATTCGACGATCATTATCGAAACGATAGGCCAACCTGCGTGAAAACTCACCCGTCAATGTCGATACATTGAGCCAGCCCGCACAGTGCCCACGCAGGTTACACTCAGTGGCTTCAAAGTCGAACAGATGCTCCTGGGACCCTGACGAATTTGCGAGCGCAAACATCCCAAACCGATCGATATTACCTGTACATATTGGAGTAACAATCAATTTCCCAGGATTAATGAGCTCTTGGAATTCAGCGCCCGAAACAAGATCCCAGCGACTTGCCTCAATGTGTTCATCGCACTCCAGATCCTCATATCCGCGCCGATAATTGTAATCTGGATAATTGTCATCGTCGCGAGGATTGTCATCATCATAGCCCGGATTGTCATCGTCTTTATCACGATCATTGCTGCCATCATTGGTTTGATGGGTGTAGCCATATCCCGGGTTATCGTTGTTGCTGTTGTCGTTATCATCATCGTTGTCGTCGTTACTACCACCGCCAAGGGTTAGTCCAGGCACGGTGAGAGTTGGTTGATCAATAACAATCGGGGTTGTTGGCACAACGACAATAGGGGTTGTCGGGGCAATTGTAATTTGGGCAATCGCCGAGCCCGCACCGATTAAGCAAAGTACTACTGGTGTAAAAAAACGCATCTTCGATACTCCTCAGTTTCTGTTTCCTAACTTTTCGAAGAAAAAGCATTAGTGCCAGAAAAGAACAATAAGAATCCAATTTCAAAATACCACAGAATATTTCGAAATGTTGTGATAGTTTCAAAGCTGATACATAAGTGCCAATAAACTACCATTTAGATAGTCAATATAAGCAATTTCTATAAATCTAAGCTAGCAATTGTACTTGTAAGCAACTCGAAACATGGTCTTTTCAGGCTGTTTGGTGTTCGAAAACCAATGAAACAACCGCGACCTAGGGATGGCGCGAAAGCAAAAACGTCAGCAGCATCTGAACACCGGCTTATGTGATAATTCATGTTGAAATAAGTGGTATCTAATTAAATCTCTCTGCTCTGACATAGCCCACTGAGCTGGTTTGAAAGTGCTTCAACGGGATGTCGAGTGCCGCAATCTTCTGAAGCACCGCGGCTGAGACGTTACCATAAATTTCGAGGCTGAATGCATCCGAAAGCTCGGCATGCAACCCCACATATTCGACGACGGGTGGATTATCCACATGGAAGAGAAAATCATCGCTGTTGCGGTACAGCTCCGTCCACACAAACCTATGATCATCATCAGGATCCTGATCAAAATTATGGAATAGCATCCCCGGCTCGCTCGTCTGTACAGCCTGATCAACATCCGCAGCAATCGCCAGATAGGCCTCGCGCTTTCCTGGCTTAACAGTAACTCTCGCCAGCAGGATGAAGGGGTTCACATCGTTCGACATCATAGACTCCAATACTTTGTGTGGTTAACCTCAATATGATTGTTTCAACCATCTGACAACGAATTGGATCAATTTCTCTATGACGGCGATGTTTATCTTTTTAATCGGACCGCTATTTGCCCTCGCCTTAATCATACTGAAACACCGCCGGGCAATCTGGAGATGGCTCTCGGTCAGCGAGAGTGGTAAAGGCAAAGGCTTGAGAGAGAGCTTACGCGAACCTGGACAAGAGAATACCGACGATGGCCAATAGCATTACCTATTTTTATTCGACCTTCTCGGCTTATGCCTACATCGGCCATAAACATTTTGAGCAGATTGCCGCCAGCGCTGGACGCTCAATCCTTCACAAACCCTTTCACATCAATCGGTGCCTGGACAACATCGGTGCACAGCCATGGGCAGAGCGTACCGAGGCAAATCTGAGTTATCATTTCCAACGCCAACGGGACCGGTGGTCGGAATATCGACATGTCGAGATGCCAAAGGTCACACCGCCATCGCACAGCAAGGAAGCAGAGGTTGGTGACAAAGCGATCATCGCGGCAGACAAGCTCGGCCTGGATTTGGACCAAATGTCTTTTCTTCTGATGATCAACCATTGGCAAAACGACCTGGATTTGAGCAACACTGAACAGGTTCGAGCCTGCCTGAACAGTCACGCCTACGATACAGACTCGTTGTTTAGCCTCATCAATCGTAAAGAGATCGACGACGAATATACGGCCAATACCGACGAGGCTATTGAGCGATCTGTCTTTGGATCACCAACTTACATCGTCGATGGCGATATGTTTTATGGCCAGGATAATTTGGTCTTGGTCGAAAGAGCCTTAAAACGAGCGTTTGCGTAAATTTACCTTGCTTTAGAAGAAAGTGTAAAACACACATCATCCCCAATAAAGAGAAATTCTGGCGCTTGAATGCGTGCGCCTTTTTACGCCTTTTTCTGCTTACATCGTCTGGATCGGAGAAGAAGAAAAATGGAGCGGGTGATGAGATTCGAACTCACGACACCTAGCATGGCAAGCTAGTGCTCTACCCCTGAGCTACACCCGCATCCAAAATTGGGGTAAGCCAAAAGAATGGTTGTCTGTTGGCTAGGGACGGGTATGTAGGCCAACGGCTGGCATGACGCAAGGCGATAATGTTATGAAGACCCTAGAAAATCCAAATGATATCAGCTGGCCGGATATGACCACTGAGCAACGCGAGAAACTGCACCGCGAGGGTGCTTGGTCACCGTCACAATTGCTGGACCGCCTAACATCTCTTGGCCTTGAAACGCGAACCATCGAACATCAGCCCGTGTTCACCGTCGAAGAGAGCATTGAGGGCCGTGGCGACCTACCGGGCGGTCACTGTAAAAATCTGTTTTTGAAAAATAAAAAAGGACAAATGTGGCTGGTCAGCATGCTCGAACATGACCGCCTCGATATCAAAGCATTGGGCCAAATCATTGGCGGCGAGCGGCTGAGTTTCTGCAAACCCGACAGATTGATGACCCATCTGGGGGTGATTCCAGGCTCGGTAACGCCATTTTCTGTAGTCAATGATGCTCAGCGCCAGGTCACTGTTATTCTGCAAGCCAGGATGATGGCGCACTCGCCAATCCACTTTCATCCCCTTCGTAACCACTTGACCACTGCCATCAAGCCGGCAGATCTCGTGACCTTCCTGGAAGCCGAAGGGCACCCCCCCACAATCCTGGACTTTTAGTCTCGCACGCGAACGCCTATGTACTAAGGATTGAATTCTACTGTCATCAAGGAGCCACGACCATGTCTGGAATTATTGGACTGGATGCGTCAGCCGCCCCAAGCACTGTCAGCGACGGCGCGACCCTGAGTGAAATTGTCAAAGATA
This sequence comes from uncultured Rhodospirillales bacterium, assembly GCA_963978305.1. Taxonomy (GTDB): domain Bacteria; phylum Pseudomonadota; class Alphaproteobacteria; order UBA7985; family UBA7985; genus CAXBRM01. Next base: position 7,488 of record CAXBRM010000025.1, on the reverse strand, counting down.
GCGACACCAACAACTTCATGGTCGATGTCATTGAAGCCAGTCAAAGCACACCAGTGCTCGTTGATTTCTGGGCGAGCTGGTGCGGACCATGTCGAACCCTGGGGCCGATTATTGAAGAGGTCGTGGCATCAAAGGGCGGCGCCATCAAGTTGGTCAAAATTGACAGTGACGCCAACCAGCAATTGAGCGCGCAAATGGGCGTCCGCAGCCTGCCCACCGTCATTGCTTTCGCCGGGGGACAACCCGTCGATGGCTTCATGGGGGCACTGCCGCGCGCGCAGGTAATCGCATTTGTTGATAAAGTGATCAACGAACAAGCTGGCAAATTGAGCGGTCATACTACGGGTGTCCCGGATCTGAGCGAGGTCTTGGCGCAAGCAGCTCAGAAAATGAGCGAGGGCGATGTCGAAACCGCCGGCGCTCTGTATAACCAAGCCTATAATGCCGACCCAGCCAACCTGGAAGCATTGGCAGGCCTGGGAAAAGCCCTGCTGGCAGCCGGACAAGCCGACGCCGCAAAGGAATTGGTGGATAGTCTTGACGATGACGCCAAGAGCGATCCGCAAATCAACAGTCTGGCGACGATGATCAAATTGGCCGATGAAGCAGCAGAGTCGGTCGCCAAACTCGATGAACTCCAGACTGCTGTTGCGAGCAACCCAGATGATCTTGAGGCCAAATATCGACTGGCAGTCGCTCTATTTGGCTCTGGCCAACGCGACGCCGGCCTGGAACAATTGCTGGCAATCATCAAAGTCGAACGCACCTGGAATGACGATGCTGCGCGAAAAAAATTGCTCGAATACCTCGAAGCATTTGGCGCCAAGGATCCGTTTACCATCCAGGCCCGCAAAGCGCTGTCAGCAGTATTGTTTTCGTAAACCATGCTTGATTATTGTGTGGCCAGGTCCATGTCCCACACAGGAACAAGAATACTAAGGCGCACAAGATGGTTAGTCCGTTTGATCCAAGCATTGACCAGTTGCCTGCTGTGCTGCCGATCTTCCCGTTGCCCGGCGCCTTGCTGCTTCCGCAGGGTACGCTGCCACTGAACGTTTTTGAACCTCGCTATCTCGCGATGATTAATGCGGCACTTAAAACAGATACGCGGCTGATCGGCATGATCCAGCCTGCCGATCCGGAAGGGAAACCTGGCCCAAATAATCTTTGTCGAGTCGGCTGCGCCGGCCGCATTAGCAACTTTAGTGAAACCGACGATGGCCGGTACGTTTTGCAATTGACCGGTGTTATTCGCTTTGCCATTGAACGAGAAATCGACATGGAAACAGGCTATCGTCGGGTTTTCCCCGACTACGACCGCTTTTGCAAAGATTTGACAGCGACGCCTGAGATTGGCGACATTGATCGCGTTGCGTTGATGGAAGCCACGAAAGCATACTTTGAAGCCAACAGCTACGATACCGATTGGGAGGCTTTAGAGAAGACAAGCGCGCTAACATTGGTAACGTCACTGTCCATGGCATGCCCCTTTGACGTCATGGAAAAACAAGCGCTACTGGAAGCTGAAAATCACGTGGAGCGTGCTGCTGTGTTGACCAGTTTGCTCCGGATGGGCGCCGCCAGTGGTCATCGCAGTGACGACAGCGACAGCGAAACCAGCCTGAACTGATCAATCCCCTTACCGGGTGGTGCAGGGCTCTGAGCGCGTTAACAAACGACGCACAGCCACTTCTTTATTGCGCAAATCATCGAGAGCTTGGTGGGGGCTCACCACAGCAAAGTGAATTTTGTCGCGAGGTTTAAGGCGCCCGAACCGTGACATCGCCACCGTGGCGAGCGTGCCAATTTTTGTGTAGCCGCCCACTGTGCCACGGTCAGGACCCATAATAATTGGGCTGCCGTTGCCGGGAACTTGAACACTACCGGCCGCCATCGCATCACTCACGATATTAAAATCATCCCGATGAAGCAGTGCTGGACCATCAAATCTTGTCCCCATGCGGTCGCATTCGGCTGTTACCTCGTAAGAATTGTTGGTCAGAACCTGAAGCGCCTCCGCCGCGAAATGATCATCCTGGGGGCCGAGCACAAGGGGCAACGGCCCTTCGCCATAAGGCGGTGCAAAGGGGAAATAGCGCTCTTGAGTTGAGTCGCTTGGCTTCAGGGGCAAAATATCGCCTTCAGCTAATTTTCGGCCATGAAAACCGCCAAAGCCCCCTGGCATATAGGTGCTCGCCGATCCCAACACCTTGGGAACGTCGATACCACCGGAAAACGCTATTGAAACACAGGCGCTATCACCCCAAGGTGTGACAGTCACTGTTTCGTTTGGTTGAACCATAACACTCTGAAGGGATGGTATTTTTAAATTATCAACTTGTAGCGTCGCCTGACTGCTACCAGCTAGAGCCACCAATACGGGAGCGCCACTCACTCGAAAACTTGGACCGAGCAAATTGGCTTCCAGCAACGCCGTATTCGGCAGGTTGCCAACCAAGGTATTTGCAAATCGCCGCGCGAGTTGGTCACGAACACCACAAATCGGCACACCAAAACGCTGATATCCCCACCGGCCCGCGTCTTGGACACTGGTTATCAGACCGGGATCCAGGATTTCGATGCTGGCTTTGGTCATTGTTTGACCCCCGCCAATTGGTCAAGGTCCATACCAGCGGCGATCTCTGCCGCCAATTTTTCGTGCTCAACCCGATCAATCAAACTGAACTGAACCGTGTCACCAGGCGCCAGAAGGGCAGGCTGGTGGCGCGAGACATCAAACAGAGGCACCGGCGAATGTCCAATCAAATGCCAACCGCCGGGGCTCTCAAGCGGATAAATCATGCCCCAACCCATCGCCGTCGCGACACTGCCTGGGCGAATGCGTACCCGTGGCTCTTTGCGCCTCGATAGCGTCAATTGTTCCGGTAGTTTTCCCATAAAGGCGTTGCCAGGCACAAAGCCCAGGAAAAATACGGACAATGCTGTGCCGCAAAATGTCTCCAAAACTGCCGTTTCAGACAACCCGCTCAGAGCCGCGACTGCGGGCAAATCTTCGGCAAACTCAGCATCAGCACAAAACGGGAAGGTCCAGTGCCTCGTGCTCGCGCGCGCTTCGTGAGGTTTCACTTTCAAAGCCTGAATCGCTAAAGCCAGCGTTTTATGATCAGTGACATAGGGATTGAAATGGATCGCCAAGCTGCGCGGTGTCGGGACCAAATCACGAATACCCGTCAGTCCAGCTACTTCAATCGCCGCCATCAATGCTTGCACCTGCGCGTTGATTTCTGAGTCGATCGTTTGACCAAATTCAACCACCAGCGCGCTGTCACCCAGCGGCAAATATCGTGCTTCAGTATCCATTAAAATTTTGCCTTGGCTGTGACTTCGATCCCCTGTGCCTCCAATCCGGCCCGAACTTTGCGGGCGTGCTCGACTGCTCCGGGGGTATCGCCATGCAGGCACAGCGTAACGCATGGCGTTTCAAACAATTTTCCATCTTCTCCGGTCACCGTTTGGTTACGGACAATTTGCAACGCTTGCGCGATAACCTGCGCCGTATCTGTGTAAACAGCGCCTGACAGTTTGCGGCTTTTCAACACGCCCTTGCTGACATAACGGCGGTCGGCAAAACCTTCAAGCGACACCTTAATGCCGAGCGCTTCGGCCGCAGCGACTACCGCTGATCCTGGCGACGCAAACACCGGCGTGCCCGGCACAACCGTCTTGCACGCCCGCACAATTGCCTCAGCGTAATCGGGTCTGCTCTCCGCCATAATGTAAAGCGCACCATGGGGTTTGACGTGCTCAACAGCGGCGCCAGCAAACTTGGCTGCCGCCTGGAGCGCGCCGATCTGATAAGCAACCATTGCCTCGATGTCTCTCGGCGCCATGTCAATTTCGCGGCGACCAAAACCCTGTTTATCGTCAAATCCTGGATGGGCGCCAATGCTGACGCCCCGCTCGGCAGCCATTTTACAGACGTCCATCATGATCGTCGGATCACTGGCGTGAAAACCGCACGCCACATTCGCAGAACTGACAATATCCAACAGCGCAGCATCCGCACCAATCGTGTAAGCACCGTAACTTTCGCCCAGGTCTGCGTTTAAGTCGATGCGCATGGTCTTTCTTCCCCCTCCACAAATTTGTCCATAGATACTACACCATCGACCATGACTCAAAGCATCACCATCACAAAACCGGACGATTGGCATCTTCATCTGCGCGACGGCGCCATGTTAAAGGCTGTTTTGCCGTGGACCGCCTCGCACTTCAAGCGGGCCATTATTATGCCAAACTTAGTGCCTCCCGTTGTGACAACAAAGGATGCAGCTGCCTATCGTCGGCGCATTCTTGCCACTGATCACGGCGATTTCGACCCGTTGATGACCCTGTACCTAACCGAGCAAAGCGAGCCTGATGATGTGGCGCTGGGCGCGGCTGAAGGCGTGATACACGCGGTAAAGCTGTACCCCGCCGGGGCGACCACCAATTCTGCCAGCGGTGTCACAAATATTGACGCCGTCATGCCCGTGCTTGAAAAAATGGCGCAGATTGGTCTGCCGCTGTGTGTTCATGGCGAGGTCACAACGCCGAGCGTCGATATTTTTGATCGGGAAAAAGTGTTCATTGATACGATCCTCGATCCCCTGCGGCAGCGACTGCCGGAGCTGCGGGTCACCATGGAACATATTACCACCAAAGATGCCGCCGCTTACGTCGCTGATAGTGCCCAAAACCTGGCCGCCAGCATCACGACCCATCATTTGATCCTGAACCGTAACCATATGCTGGTCGGGGCCGTTCGTCCCCACTACTATTGTCTGCCAATCCTGAAACGTGAAGAACACCGTCAAGCGCTGGTTGACGCCGCGATCAGCGGTGATCCACGCTACTTTCTGGGCACCGACAGCGCGCCGCATCCGACCGGCGCCAAAGAAAGTGCCTGTGGTTGTGCCGGCGTGTTCTCCGCCCCCAATACCCTAAGCTGTCTTGCGCATGTTTTTGAAGCGCACCAGGCTCTCGACAAGCTTGAAGGGTTTGTCAGCCGCTTTGGCGCAGCCTGGTACAAGCTGCCAGTCAACGACGAAACCTTGACGCTATACAAGCGAGACGAACCCGTGGCGCTGCCCGCCACCATTAGCGCTGCTGATGAAACAGTCACTCTGTTTGACCCCGGTTTCCCTCTGTATTGGCATGTGATGGACTAACTGAAAATGCAAACACCCTCCCCCTTCAGCCCCGATGAGATCGCCAGTCAAACCGCACGGATGCTCTTAGACATCGAAGCAGTCAATTTTCAAACCGATCCACCGTTCACGCTAACCAGCGGCAAAAAATCACCCAGCTACATTGACTGCCGCAAAATTATTAGCTTTCCCAAGGTACGTGGCGCCATGATGGATTTTGCCGTCACAGTCCTCGTCCGCAAAGTCGGCGCTGATGCCTTTGACGCGGTGGCAGGCGGCGAGACCGCTGGCATCCCTTTCGCGGCTTTTATCGCCGAACGCCTCGCATTGCCGATGAACTACGTCCGCAAAAAACCCAAGGGCTTTGGCCGCGACGCCCAAATCGAAGGCGCGCCCGTGGCCGGCAAACGGGTTCTGTTGGTGGAGGACCTGGCAACCGATGGCGGCAGCAAAATGCTGTTTGCCAACGCTTTGCGCGATGCCCAAGCGGAATGCGCCCACACCTTTGTTGTGTTCTTTTATGATATTTTCCCCGGGGCACGCGAGGGATTGGCAGACCAAGGCGTCAGCCTGCACGCGCTGACGACCTGGGCTGAGGTTCTGGCGGTGGCGAAATCAGGTAAACACCAGGGCAAAAAGTTTGACAGCAAAACCCTGGATGAAGTCGAGAGCTTCCTCAACGACCCCGTTGGCTGGCAAACCCGTTGGGGTTGAAAGATGTTCGACAGCGCTAGCATATCAGACTGATTTCGCTACCTCGACGCATCTTGATTTACGGCCCTTGCTGTCATGGTATATCAAGACGCCAAGTGACATTCACCAATCCGATTATTGACCTGTCAGACTTGGCAGTGCTGGTCTAAGCTTCAGCAGCGTTCGCTCCACCACTGTCACACCGCGCTTGACATACCGCTAACCACATTTGTCCTGACGCAGACAGTGGCTGAGCCTTTTACAGCAGTGCTTGGCACGCCCGCTCGATTCGGTCGCAGGCTTCCGTCAACAGCGCGGTCGAGGTCGCGTAACTGACACGGAAATACGGCGCCAGTCCGAAGGCGGTGCCGGGCACGACCGCGACATTGGCGTCTTCCAGCAAATAGCTGGCCACGTCGATATCGGTTGCGATGGTCTCTCCGCGTGGGGTCGTTTTGCCGATCAAACCGGCACAATTGACATAAACGTAAAAGGCTCCCGACGGCGTGCGGCAGCTCAGGCCAGGGGCGGCATTGAAGCGGGCGACCACCATGTTGCGGCGTTCGCGGAAAACCTCATTGCGTTCGGTCAGGAAATCTTTGCTGCCTTCGAGGGCCGCCTGAGCACCCACCTGGGAAAAGGTCACGAAGGAGCCAGTGATGTTGCTGCTGATTTTGCTCATCGCCTTGATGAGCGGCGCCGGGCCGCCGGCAAAGCCGATACGCCAGCCGGTCATTGCATAAGCCTTGCTGACCCCGTTAACCGTCAACGTCCGCGCCTTGAGATCCGGACAGACTTGGGCAAAGGTTTTAAACGCCACGCCATCATACATGAGGTGCTCGTACATATCATCGGTCATCACATGGACGTGATCGTGCTTGCGCAACACCTCGCCCAGGGCCGCCAACAGCGCTGCTGAGTACGCCTCGCCGGTTGGATTGCTCGGCGAGTTCAAAACCACCCATTTTGTCCTTGGTGTAATCGCCGCCTCCAGAGCCGCTGCGGAGAGCAAAAAGCCCTCCTCCTCTTTGGTTTCGACAAACACCGGCTGGCCACCCGCCAACAAGGCCATGTCGGGATAACTCACCCAATAGGGCGCGGGAATGATGACTTCATCGCCTGGATTCAAACTCGCCGCAAACGCACCACTGAGAATTTGCTTCCCGCCGGTACCGACGATAATTTCGGTGACTGGATCATAATCGAGATCGTTTTCCGTCTTGAACTTCGCCGCGATTGCTTTGCGCAGCTCGATGGTGCCGGGCACAGCAGTATATTTGGTCTGGCCAGCATCCAGGGCGGCCTTGGCCGCCTGCTTGATATGCTCGGGGGTATCAAAGTCGGGCTCGCCGACCCCGAGACCGATCACATCAACGCCAGCCGCCTTCAACTCACCAGCTTTTTGGGTTACCGCCATCGTGGCACTTGGCTTGATCAAGGATAAACGCTCAGCAACAATTGACATAGCTCACACTCCAGAGTTTAGAAACGGCACAGCACAGCAAAGCCTAACGCGAATGGGTCGATGACAAAGTGCTGGTTTCGAAACACAGCCATTAAAGCACCGCGTCAAGCGCCTCAATCGCCGCTTCAACATCAGCGCGGCTGCTATAGTGAACCAGGCTCAAACGCACGACGCCCAGAT
>CAXBRM010000024.1:0-17396 GCA_963978305.1 uncultured Rhodospirillales bacterium | reverse complement strand
CACCGCAAAGCACGGCAAAAACAATCATGGCTGTACCATCGATCGGTTGCCAAGCGCCGTCAATTTCGAAGATCTGAGCGACACCCATGACCGCTAATATCGTCCAGGCCATCGAGAACGCAACGACCAGCGGATTGAGTTTCGCGCCAAATCGATTCGTTACTGCGTCGCGCAAGCCCGCGACAAATGCTGTCACCATCGGCAAAAAAATGAGCCAACTGACATCAAACCCGCCCACAGGATTGACGATGGCCAAAACGCCTGAAAACCCAAAGCCAATCGCAAGCCAGCGCTGCCAATTCGATCGGCGCCCCAAAAACAAAACGCCGATCAAAACGGCAAACAATGGACTAAGCTGAACGATCGGTTGTGCGGTTTGCAGAGGCAACAGCTTAAGCGCGTAAATATATGGCAACGCCATGACTACCTCAGGTATCGCATACAGAAAATAACCTGGTTTAAACGCCTCGACCAAAAATTTTTGCCAACCCAGTGAAGCGAGGCAAATACAGAAAAAAATGACGGTAATAAAAACATTTCTGACCACCAAAATTTGAAACAACGGCAATCCATCCCTGACGCTCAACCACTTGATCCCTGCGTCATTCAGCGCAAAAAATGCTACGGCCACCGCCATCAGGAGCGGGGCCAGGAGCACCCGATTGTTTCTCATTTGGGCATGCTTTTAAACTTTGCCAGGTCTTCAGGCGACATCAGGCCTTCAAGAACACCCAGAAAGCCCTCAACGGCTTCAGCGCCAGCGCCGGCAAAAGCGTTACGCACGACGGCGTTCTGTACGGAGCGTACCGACTGGATCAAGGCTTCGCCCTCTGCAGTCAACCATAGATGGCGCTGGCGACGATCCTTTGCGCCTTGCCGTTGCTCGACAAGATTTTGATCCATCAATTCGCGCAGAACACGACTTAAGCTCTGCTTGGTCACCGCCAAAATATCCAGCACACGACCCACTGTTAGACCAGGATCGCGGGCAATAAAATGTAACGCGCGGTGATGCGCCCGACCCAGGCCTCGATCCGCCAATAGCCGATCCGGGCCCGCCGTGAACCCGCGATACCCGAAAAACAATGCCTCGATTCCTTGGTTTAAATCTTCGTCTCGCAGAAATCTGGGGTTCGGCACTTTACCCATCGTTCGCCTCAATCGATTCGGTTGTCGTCTGTTCTCTCAAAATAAGTCAGTATTATTGACTTAAATGACGCAGGTCCATATTGCTAGGAAAATTGTATAAGATGAAATGCATGGCATTGGGGAGGCGTAACGATGGCATTCGATGATATGGGTGGCAAGATTTGGTATAACGGTCAGCTGGTCGACTGGAGCCAACCGCGTGTTCATATTTTAAGCCACGGTTTGCATTATGGTTCTTGTGTTTTTGAAGGCGAGCGTGCCTATGGCGGCAAAATTTTCAAGCATGAAGAGCATATTGAGCGGCTGTTTTTCTCAGCAAAAGAGTTAGACATCGAAATTCCATTTAGCCAGCAACAAATTGAGGATGCCTGTTACGAGGCCTTGGAAGCAGAAGGTCACCTGGACGCCTATGTTCGACCCGTGGTCTGGCGCGGGAGTGGGATGATGGCAGTATCAGCGCAAAACAGCGGGGTTCATTGCGCCGTCGCAACATGGCGTTGGGGGGCTTATTTCCCACGTGAAGAATTGTTAAAAGGCATCAATTTAGACTGGGCAAAATATCGTCGGCCCAACCCTGATAGCGCACCAGTCCATGCCAAGGCGGCGGGGCTCTATATGATCTGCACACTAAGCAAACACGAAGCCGAAAGAAACGGTTATGCTGACGCCTTAATGCTCGACTATCGAGGATACGTCGCCGAAAGTACGGGTTCTAACATTTTCTTCATCAAAGACGGTGAAATTCACACACCCTTGGCCGATTGTTTCCTCAATGGTATTACCCGTCGCACCGTGATTGATTTGGCTGGTGCGCGTGGCTATCCCGTGATCGAGCGCCATATCTTGCCGGACGAGCTGCCACAAATGCAGGAATGTTTTCTGGTTGGCACAGCGGTTGAGGTGACCCCGGTCGGTCAAATCGGCGAGCACCGCTTTCAAACTGGGCAGATTACGACCACACTCATGGATGACTACACAGCACTCGTGAACCCGGTAGCTTAAGGCAAAGCAACAAGGACTGCTTCAAATCGGTAGAAAAAGCTTATGGCTGGGAATCTTGGTTGGTCTCGCTGACGATAAACCGGATCAGGTACTCAAGCATACTCATGACGCTTAGCATCGTCGCTGCCGCCAATAGATAGATCCCGAAATCTGAGGGCCAGCTACCGGCAAATTCAGCCAATATGACAAACAAGGCGACAAACTGGACCGATGTCTTGGCTTTGCCCAAAACGCTGACTGCCAGCGGGGAATGGTGGCGACTAACTTCTCGCAATCCGCCAACCAGCAACTCGCGTACAATCAAAATATAGATCAGAACGGTGACCCAAAGGCCGGGCGATCGAAAGGCAATCAGACCTATAAGCACACTTGTCACCAAAAGCTTGTCGGCGATGGGGTCCATAACCTTACCCAGCCAGCTTTCGACCTGCCAACGCCGGGAAAGATAGCCGTCGAGGAAGTCCGTAAACGCTGCGAGCGTGAACAAAACCAAGGTTATCCAAGCCACAAAAGACTGTTGTGACGACAGACACAAAAATATGATCGGCGCCGCGAGCAATCGAAACAACGTCAACAGATTCGGCATGGTCTGCCTGAAATGAATCCGCGATCGTGCTGACCAAACAGACCTGAGACGCCGTGTGTAGACCAACAGAACAGAAATTAAGCGATGGGCCATCGGCAGTTACAAATCGTGAAAGTAATCATAAATTTTCTGGGCAACCGCTTTGCTAATACCATCAACCCGCTCCAAGTCAGCAAGGCCCGCGCGGCCAACTGCTCGTGCACTGCCAAAATGGTGCAGGAGGGCTTTTTTGCGCCCAGGCCCAATACCGGCAATTTCATCTAATGGCGACTTTTTAATTGCCGATGAGCGCTTGGCTCGATGTGTCCCGATCGCAAATCGATGTGCTTCATCTCGCAACCGCTGCAAATAATATAGGACTGGGTCGCGCGGTTCCATTTGAAACGCCTCACGACCAGGCAGATAAAACCATTCACGGCCCGCATCACGATCGGGGCCCTTGGCCATGCTCACCAAAGGGACATCATCAATCCCAAGTTCGCTAAGAACCGAGACAACTGCGTTCAGCTGCCCCATACCGCCGTCGATCAGGACCAAATCGGGCCACTGCCCTCGCTCGCGCTCTGGATCTTCCTTTGTAGCGCGAGCAAAACGGCGCTCGAGAACCTCCCGCATCATCGCAAAGTCATCGCCCGCAGCGCCATCCCGTTTGATGTCAAATTTCCGATAGCTATTTTTCATGTAGCCATCTGGACCCGCACAAATCATGGCACCAATAGCATAGGCGCCTTGAATGTGACTGTTGTCGTAAACTTCAATCCGATTGGGCGGTGCCTCAAGACCAAATTGATCAGCGACGCCACGCAGAAGCTTAAGTTGAGTGGAGCTTTCAGCCTGGCGACGCTCAAACGCTTCACGGGCATTCCGTAAGGCGGTTTTCATGATATCGTGCTTGGCCCCACGTCGGGGTATCAACAAGTCAACCCGGCGCTGTGCCCTGTCACTCAACGCTTGTATCAACAGCTCAGCGTCATCAACAGGGTGACTGAGCATAATTTGTGGAGGCACAGGTTTATCATCGTAAAACTGGCCCACAAACGCCGCCAGGACGGCTGACTTCTCCGTCGACTTATCATGGCTTGGGAAATAGGCGCGATTACCGTAATTACGGCCTGCACGGAAAAAGAAGACTTGTACGCACGACACACCGCCTTCCTGGTGTAAGGCAATGACATCAGCATTGTCTAAAACCCCGGCGACGTTGATATCCTGATGGCTTTGAATGGCCGTCATTGCCCGAAGCCGGTCGCGTAGCTTTGCCGCTCGTTCAAACTGTAGGTCGGTTGCTGCCTGCTCCATATCGCTGGCCAGTTGATCCTGTACCTTTCGGCTGGCACCCGTCAAATAAGCCCGTGCATCGTTAGTAAGGGCAGCATAGTCATCGGCATTGATCTTACCAACACAAGGAGCACTGCACCGTTTGATTTGATATTTGAGACACGGTCGCTTCCGCGACGCAAAATCAGCATCCGAACACGAACGCAACAGAAACGCCTTCTCTAAAGCCGTCACAGTTTTATTGACCAGTTTGGCACTGGCAAATGGTCCAAAATAAGAGCCCTTACGTTTGTGAACGCCGCGATGTTTCACAATCTGCGGATAGTCATGATCGCCCGTGAGCAAAATGTAAGGAAAACTTTTGTCATCCCGTAGCAGGACATTATAGCGGGGGCTAAAGCGCTTAATTAAATTACTCTCTAGCAGGAGTGCTTCAACTTCAGTGTGGGTTACCACAATCTCCATGCTGCATGTCTCGGCGACCATTCGGCGTAACCGGTATGGCAAACGATCAATATGCGTATAGTTCGTGACACGCTTTTTGAGTTGCCGCGCCTTGCCCACATAAATGGGATCACCACGCACATCGATCATGCGATACACACCAGGATCGAGCGGCATATGCTTGAGATTTTGTCGTAATACAGACAAGCCGCGCGCTAACGACACACCGTCTTCGGTTTCAGACAAAATGGGCGCGGTCGGAACTTTGGTGCCAATATCGTACCCTTCTGCCGTTTCATGCAATCGGGTCTCGTGCCTTGGCATGGCGGCCCGCTTACCACCAGCACTTTTGTCCCTCGTTGGATCAATAAAAACACCTTTGGCCATGCAAGTGACATAATTCAGAACGCCGTAGGTTAAAAGGGCAAGTCATTTGTTTCACTTGAAAATCTTTGGGCAAGTCGTGATGACAAAAACAAAAGCAGTCACAGAGGCTGTGGATAACTCTGTGTGTTTTCTCAAGAAAATCCATGCAAACGTTGAAGAATCAGATGGTTACAGTCAGTGCCCAAGAATTGAGCGCAGCTACAGCCTTTTTTTACTTAGTTCATTGTTTTTTATATATTTTTTCCGGAGTATCGGAATCATATACGCGGATAATGTTCACTTTTGCTGTCAAACACAAAGTGAAAGGCGCAATCTAAAAACAAATGTAGATAAATACAGCCAGGATTTGACCTCGACTATGGGTCTCGCCGCCAATTGACAACCACACCAGCACTTTCAGCGTCAGGAAAGACGTCTGTTTTCTCTACGGTTATGATGAGTGCTAAAATGCGAGCGTTCTCGACACATTGCTCTAACAAAAGATCGGCAAATGTCTCTACTAAATTTATGTGTTTACCGCCAGCAAGGCTGTGGGCAGCATCGCGGAAAAGTTCATAGCTAACGACCGAAGACACGTCGTCCTTAAACTGGTCAGGCAGGGACACCTCAGCTTCAAAACTCACTCGCAAAGTTTGCCGACGGAGCTTTTCATGCTCATAGATGCCAATGCTGGCTTGCACCTGCACGTCCTTAACAAAGATTCGGCGTGTTTTCACGGCCATGCATAGACTCCTGATAAGTTATTAGGTTTTAGGGTTTGGAAAATTCCAAAGCAGGGTGTTGCCTTCGAAAAAAGTTTCACTAATTCCGCAAACAGGTCGTAGAAAAGAGAGCAGCCGTGACAAACCGCCACGTATTCATAACTGGGGCAGCGAAGCGCATCGGCAAAGCATTGTCGGAAGCCTTTGCTGTTGGTGGTTATAGCCTGATCCTTCACGCAAACAAGTCAATTGGAAAATTAGAGCAGCTAGCAGACCAGTTTCGCACCAATGGCACAAACGTAACTTGCTACGCCTGTGATTTTGGCAATCGCAGTGAAACAAGCGATTTTGCAAGCAGAATTATGGCAAAGCACAAAATCGATCTCCTGATTAACAACGCATCAATGTTCGAAAATGACCGTCTGCCCAATGTCACGGATGCGGAAATTGACGCGCACATGAATGTAAACTTCCATGCACCGCGGCTGTTGATGACCCAAATGTATGCAGCTTGCTGCAGAGATAATCGTGAAGGCCATATCATCAATCTTTTGGATCATAAATTACGCATCCTTAATCCTGACTTTTTTAGCTACACCATGAGCAAGGCGGCGTTGGGGACGATGACCAAGACGAGCGCCATGCAGTTTGCGCCAAATGTCCGCGTCAATAGCATCTCGCCAGGCATCGCATTGATCAGTGGCAAACAAACACATGCTGATTTTGACGCCAGCTGGTCAAGTGCCCCCATGGGCCGTAGCGCAACCCCAGCCCAAATTGCCGATGCTGCTTTGTTCCTGGACCGCTCTCCAGCCATTCATGGCGAAGACATCGTGATTGATGGTGGGCAATCGCTCTATCAATTGCCACGCGATATCGCATTTTTATCAAAGCATGGCAGCGAAAAGGTGTAATGGTTCCGATGCAAATTTTTTTTGAAAATGTCTCTCTTGCCTTGCGTGTCGGCGTGCATGACCACGAACGAAAAGTTGCCCAGCGCTACCGTATTGATTTGGTGATTGAGATGCAAGATGGCGATACAGCACAAGAACTCGACCAAACCTTGGATTACGACCAAGTCTACGATTATTTACAGGCGCTACAGAACCATGCCCACTTTGAGCTGCAAGAACAGGTGGCACGCGGGCTGGCTGATTTTCTGAAGAATTTACAAGGCGTAAAGAGTGGAAACGTGCGTGTCGCAAAAACGGCGATCTATCCGAATGTAGCAGCCGTCGGCATCAATCTCGATTTTTAAAGCAAGCCAAAAAATTTGAATTGCCAAGCGACATACAGCGCAAATGCGCCCAGAAAAATCAGGGCCCAAAAGCGATTGATGGTACGTGCCGCCAATAATATACCCAGAAAAACGCCGCTCGATAGTGCCATCACCCAGAGGTCACCGTCTAACAAATCTGACGGAATGTTGCCAGGCGCGATCAGCGAAACAGCACCCAAAACCAAGACAATATTTGCAATGTTTGATCCGACGATATTGCCGATAATCACATCACGCTGACCTTGACGCGCTGCGGCAATAGTGGTGACCAACTCAGGTAAGCTGGTGCCAACGGCGACCATCGTGACACCGATGACTGCCCCAGAAATCTGGAGTTGTTGCGCAATTAAAATTGCATGGCTAACCAAAAGTTCACTGCCAAAAACCACAGCCACCAGGCCCCCAAGAAAAATTGCCACAGCCCTAAATAGTCCCCCACTGGCGGGCAGGTCACTTGGCGTCTCTATGCCGGGATTTTCCTGTTCTTTTACTGAGAGATAAAGGGTGGTCGCTTGAACAATCAACAACCCAATTAACAGCGCTCCAAACCAAGCGGTTAATTGTCCCAACGCGCCAATAAAAATTGTGAAAATTGTCGCGACCGTGAGCCACAAAGCATCTCGGCGAAGTTGTTTCGGTGGGCAGGCTAGCGGTAACATCAACGCGCCAAAACCACCAATGAGAAAAACATTGGCAATGTTACTGCCGATGACATTTCCAAGTGCCAAACCAGTGCCTTCATCTGCATCTTTACTCGCCGCGCTTAAAGACACGGCCAGCTCTGGCATGCTGGTGCCCCAGGCAACAATGGTCAGACCGATAATGAGCGGCGGCAAACCAAGGCGATTGGCAATGTTGACGGCTCCTTTGACAAAATAATCTGCGCCAAAGACCATTAGCACAAAGCCAAAAACAACAAAAAGCGGGCTCATGGAAAATCTACGTTAGAGTGAAACATGACAGCAAAGCTTTAACTGATCGCAATTGCCGGAAAATGCAAGCAATCCGGTTCGCCAGACCTGCAAAGCAGCAAGCAAAAAAGCCTCCATGACCCGCGTCACTCTTGCGGCGCTTGAGAAACCAAAAAACCTCACTGCGCGCCGAACAGTGAGGTAAAAACAACGGAGAGACGGCAGCAATACGGCAAAGAAATTTGGGAGGGCGTATTGCTGCCGGCGGTGTCCATCAATGAGACTGACAGTTGACACGGTACAAGGCTGAGCTGCCGTGACGACGTTTGATGAACAACAAATCCTGACCTGGACCTGTGATCAAATAATGATTGTTCGCTAAAACACGGATTGTTTTTCGACCCGCTCGAAGCTGATTCAGTTCGTTTAGCTGCTGGCGTGGATGGTGATACCCTAATTTAAGACTGGTCCGTCTCGGATAGACTTGCAGATTGATGCCAGGGTAATCGATCCCGTTACATACAAGTTCACGCGCCACAAAAGGTGGATGGCTCGGCAAAGAAGGCGGTAGAGGATGGGGCTGGACAATTACGCGAGCATTGTTTTCACATGATCGGTCACTGCGTGCATGCTGCTCCAGATAGGCTGCATTCGCCCACCCGGTGGTACCACGAAAGCGCACCTCGTACCACTGTCGGCCGCGAACGTGTCGTTGCTCGCAATCCCAACGCAGGTTCGTGGCATTGTGTGGAATCTGTGCCAGCAAATGACCTGAGAGCCCTGGGGTGCTGCGTAAATTTAACGTTTGATTGCTGTTGAGATCGTGCACCCTCAGGCGATCGGCATGAGCAGAAGCGCCACCAACGACCAACGTGGCGAGAAGTGCGATCGTCGCGAAAAATTTAAATGATTTGTTTCTTTGCATAACATATCTCCTTGAGTGTTTGGTGTCCTGCTGACCCAGATATCAACGACGCCCCAACCGGATAGAAAGGGATGTTGGACGTCTGGCAGAACAGACCTTGCCGGAGCGCCGTTGATGGCGTTGTTATGCCCTGCAAACTGTAACGTGGATTGGTCGCTAAGTTCTCAATGCGTTGTAAGTTTGTTTCAATGTGTTTCGCTGATGTCGTAGTTTGATCGAAAGTTTCGATTTAAGAGGGCTTGCCCACGAACCAAAACAACCTCATCTCCTGCACCATGACCTTGATCGACCCAGATACCCTTGCCCAAGCGGCAATCGGTGAAATTCACAGAAGCCAAAGTGCAGCGCTTGAATCCCAAGACGACTGCGTACCATTTCGGATCGAAAGTGATTTCAACCCGGCTGGCGACCAACCATCTGCCATCGAAGAGTTGGTGGCCGGGGTCAAAAATGGTGACCAAAACCAAGTACTGCTAGGGGTCACAGGCAGCGGCAAAACCTTTACGATGGCCCATCTTATCCAGGCGACCCAGCGGCCGACATTGATCCTGGCCCACAACAAAACGCTGGCCGCTCAGCTCTATGGCGAAATGAAAGAGTTTTTTCCAGATAACGCGGTGGAATATTTCGTCAGCTACTACGACTATTATCAACCCGAGGCCTATGTCCCGAGGACCGATACATTCGTCGAAAAAGAAAGCACCATTAACGAAAACATCGATCGGATGCGCCACAGCGCTACCCGCAGCTTATTTGAACGCCGTGATGTGATCATTGTTGCGTCGGTCAGTTGCATTTATGGCATTGGCGCGCCGGAAACCTACAGCAACATGACGTTTGGATTGGCAGTCGAGCAAGAGATTGGCCAGGATCAAATTCTCAAGCGGCTCGTTGAACTGCAATACCGACGGAACGACATGAATTTTACCCGTGGCTGCTTCCGAGTACGTGGTGACAGTATCGAGATCTATCCATCCCATGCCGAAGATCGTGCTTGGCGCCTCAGCATGTTTGGTGACGAAATCGAGGGCATATGGGAATTTGATCCTCTCACGGGCGAAAAAATTGCTGAGCTGCCAAAAATCCGGCTCTACGCTAACAGCCATTATGTCACGCCGAAACCAACGTTGCTGCAAGCAACCAAAGACATCAAAGTTGAACTCAAACAACGGTTGATCGACCTTGAAGACAACGGTCGTTTGTTGGAAGCCCAGCGCCTGCAGCAACGGGTGACATTTGATTTGGAAATGATCGAAGCCACCGGATCTTGCAGCGGGATCGAAAACTACAGTCGGTACCTTTCTGGTCGCGCACCAGGCGAGCCCCCGCCAACATTATTTGAATATCTACCCGATGATGCGTTGCTTATTTTAGACGAAAGCCATGTGACCGTCCCGCAAATTGGTGCCATGTACAAGGGCGACCGCTCGCGCAAAGAGACCTTAGCAGAATACGGCTTTCGACTGCCATCATGCAAAGATAATCGGCCGCTCAAGTTCGAAGAATGGGATGCGATGCGCCCCCAAACACTCTATGTGTCAGCAACCCCAAACAGGTGGGAATTGGAACGCACCGGCGGGATCTTTGCTGAGCAAGTCATTCGCCCAACGGGCTTGCTCGATCCCCCCTGTTTCGTCCGGCCAACTGGTAATCAGGTCGACGACGTCATTGCGGAAGTTCGAGAGGTAGCAGCGGCTGGCTATCGCACACTCATCACCACATTGACCAAAAGAATGGCTGAAGACTTGACCGATTATATGGTCGAAGCGGGTCTCAAGGTCCGTTACATCCACGCAGATGTCGATACCTTAGAGCGCATTGAAATCATCCGGGATCTGCGGTTGGGGGTGTACGATGTTCTCATCGGCATCAACTTGCTTCGTGAAGGTCTGGACATCCCAGAATGTGCTTTTGTCGGTATTTTGGATGCAGATAAAGAAGGCTATTTGCGCTCAGAAACCTCACTCATCCAAACGATTGGACGAGCGGCTCGCAATGTCGACGGCAAAGTCGTTCTCTATGCGGACAAAGTCACGACCAGCATGAAGTCCGCGATGGAGGAAACGGAACGCAGACGACAAAAGCAAATGGCTTTCAATGAAGCCAATGGCATTACACCGGCAACCATCAAGAAAAACATCAGCGATATCATCGGTAGTGTTTTTGCTAAAGACAGCCTGACAATCGGCACAGGCGACGAAGAGCTCGCCCACGTTGTTGGTAAAGACCTTCAAGAAATGATGGCCGAGCTTGAAAGCCGTATGCGGGACGCTGCGGCAAACTTGGAGTTTGAAGAAGCAGCGCGCTTGCGTGACGAGCTTAAGCGACTGGAAGCTAAAGACCTAGAACTCGGCTCACCTGGGATCGAGCGTAACCCACAACAACAAGCTGGCAAAAATCGCGGTAAGGACGCACGTCGCAAAGGCAAAGAACGAACGTTCAAAACCAAAGCTGCGCCACTAACCCATCGAGAAAAACATACGGGCTTCCGTGGTTAGTCTATTTTCCCTTCTCAGCCATTCGGGGGTGCCACAATCCGCGGGTAGCTCGATGCCAAGATCTGCGGCCTGGAGGCACCTGTGACGCCATCGAGTATCGCACTGCTATTCGTCGCAATGACAGTCATTTGGATCAGTTTTGCTCTCGTTTTAATAATGAGCGAACGGGTTAAGCAAAGTTTCTATGCAGATGATGATGAACCCGATGATTTTGATCCCAAAAACCCACGCTATCGGCCGCCGACACAACCTTTGGAGGTTTTCCACGCACTGGATGGAAAGCGGCTGGGCTATCGCCAATATCGCTGTGCAAACAAGGACGCTCCACTCTTAATCTTTATTCATGGCTCGACAAATTACAGCGGACTGTACGAACCGCTAGCCAAAATGATTGTCCGCAGCAATGCCGCTCACGTCATTTTGCCAGACTTGCGGGGCCATGGGCTTGATTTCGCGCAACGCGGCATTGCCAGCTACGTCGGTCAGCTTGAAGACGACATTGCCAGTTTGATCAAAACTGTGCGCTCACCCAATCAATCGGTGATTTTGGGCGGCCATAGCCTGGGCGGCGGCTTTGCCATTCGTTTTGCTGCTGGCAAACACCGGAATATGATCGAGCGCGTATTTTTGATAGCACCTTATCTCAACACCCGCGCACCAACCAATCGGCCCTACGCTGGTGGTTTCATTCGCGTTCTCTATCGCCGGATCATCGGCCTCGCCATGCTCGGGGTGCCCAAGCTTTTTGGTCTGAGCGAATTGCCAGTCGTCCAGTTTAACTTCAGCAAAATCTACCACCAGTTTGCACGAAGCTGGCTGTCAACTGATCGCTACAATTTTGCTATGACAATGAGCTTCGGCCCGCGACAGCGGTGGCGCCAGGATATTAGAAATCTGCCGCCGTTTTTGCTGGTTATCGGCGACCAGGATCAAGCTTTTTATGCCGACCAATACGAACCAGTAATGAGCCAATTGACCGACCAGGGCCGCTACGTTGTTTTGCCTGATGTCAATCACGTTGATGCCAGCCTGGATCAGCGTACCGTTCAAGCTTTCCAAGACTTCCTTCAGCGCACTAACCAACCGAACGTCGCCAAACCGAAAGGACAGCTCGTTTGAAAGCTATTTTTTGATAAATCCGCGTGGCTTGGCAGTTGGTTTCTTGGCAGCTTTCACACGGGCCCGGCGTTTTTTGTCGTCAGCCCTGGCAAGCGCACTCTTCCGTGAGTTGGGCTTGTTTGCTTTTCCAGACGGTTTCGCTTTTGCTCGTCCTTTACCAGATTTAGGGCGAGTGTCTAAGCCATCTGCAGATCGCAAATCAGCATCAAAGCGCGCCTCCCATTCCTTGTCAGCGTCCCGTTGTCTGGCTCGATGGGGTTGATTCTCGGTCGCTGCTTTTGCCCGGTCTCGACGACGCGCTCGTTGGCCTTGTTGTTTACTTTTTTTCTCAAAAGCTGCCTTAACTTGGGCTTGCTGCCTGAGATGGTTACGCTTTTCCAAGCGCGCCTCGCCCGCCGCCTGTTCCTCAGCAGCCTGTTCAGCCTGAACGCTTTGGTTGATCTCAGCGGTTTGATCCGCGACCTTGAGCGGCACGATCTTCACTTTGCGCTTCGTTAGCCGCTCAATACCGGCGAGCATGTCGCGCTCTGTCGGGTTCATGAAGGTGATGGCAATACCGCTTTGGCCGGCCCGCGCTGTTCGGCCGATACGGTGGACATAAGCTTCGGCCTGTTGCGGGACATCAAAGTTAAACACATGGCTAACATTTGGCACATCAATCCCTCGCGCCGCAACGTCGGTCGCCACCAAAATCCTGGTCCGGCCATCGCGGAAATCTTTCAATGCCCGATCCCGCTGGCCTTGCGTGCGATCACCATGGATTGCTTGGCTCGCGATGCCAGCCTTATCAAGCACACGCTGCACACGATCAGCACCGCGCTTCGTTCGGACAAAAACAAGTGCCAGCTTGACGTCGGGTTTGGCCAACTGTTCAATCAACGCAGATTGCTTGCGTGACTGAGCCACGGCGTAAACCCGTTGCTCAATGCTTTCGATCGGTTTGCTGGCTGGGGCAACACTGACCTCGCGCGGCCTCGACATAAATTGAGCAGCCAAATCTTTGATCAGTGGTGGCATGGTTGCTGAAAACAGAACCGTCTGCTTTTTGCGGGACATCTTGGTCATGATCCGTCGCACCGCTGGAATAAAGCCCATGTCAAGCATTTGGTCAGCTTCATCCAAAGCGATTATCATGGTCGACGATAAGGAAAACACTTTGGCATTCAGGTGATCCTCGAGCCGGCCAGGCGTCGCAACCAAAACATCTAACCCTTTGTTTAGCGACCGAATCTGTGGTTCGGGTTTCGCACCACCAACGACAGTAAAACAGCTTAATTTGGTGTCTTCAGCTAATTTGCGGACCGTCTCAGCAACTTGATTGGCAAGCTCGCGGGTCGGCACCAAAATAAGCGCACGGACCGTTTGCTTTTCTGGTGCACCTTTAAGGTTGAGAATCTTTTGGAGCATCGGCAGCACAAAGGCGGCGGTTTTGCCCGTGCCCGTTTGGGCGATGCCAAGGATATCTCTGCCCTCGACCATGGGGGAGATTGCTTGCGCTTGAATCGGCGTGGGCGTGTGATAGCCGTGCTTTTCCAAAGCATTTAACAGACGGTCGTCAAGGCCAAACTGGCCAAATTGGGTCACAGCCACACGCGGCTTCCTAGTAAATCGGGTAGATCGTTGGCCACCAATAGAACATCGCCTTGGTTCAACTGAGGGTCCAAACGCGCCCGCGCCTCCAAATAGCTGTCCGCCGTTTCGACGTCGCCACCAGCTGCAAGGATACCTTCGAGCAGCGTGGGGACGCGTTCTGACGTGACAACATAGCATTTGTCCAGCAATTCTCCGGCTTGCCTGCCAAGCGCCAGATGCTCTGCTTCGTGCCGATCGCCCAACTCAACCAAGCCAGGTGTGATCGCATAGGCCTTGCCATCAGCGTTGTCCGCCAACTGTCGAGCAAGCGCAAAAGCACTGCGCATGCCAACTGGGTTCGCATTGTACGCATCATCCAAAATTGTTGAACCGTTCGGTCCGGGACGTGGCGCCAGACGGTGAGGCACGTGACGCACGCCAGCGAGCGCCGATTGAATTGCCATTGCTGGCCGGCCAAGTTCAAGCAACAGGGCCGCCACCAGCGCCAGATTGTCACCGTTGTGGGCACCAAGCAAAGGCAATTGGAGGTCAACACCCTCCGGCTGACCCTTTTTCAGCAGAGTCAACGATGTCCCCAGACCACCGGCTTGGACTTGGGTCATCAGATAATCATGGGGTTGAGCCGGATCGACACCGACGACGACACAATCGGCTTGGTTGCTGGCGATGATGTTGGCAAAAGGCGCGTAACTTGCCACATCCTGGGTCATGACAATTTTGCCGCCAGCACCTTTATTTGCAACCCACTGGGCCAGCTCCGACTTGGCCCGTGCGACCACGTCTAGTCCCTTGAAGCGTTCATTGTGGGCTAATCCGATGCTGGTAATGATGGCGTGATCTGGATCGGCTAGCTCACACAAGCGTTGGATCGACCCCTCACCATAAGCGCCCATTTCGGCGATAAAATAGCGATGCGATGGCTGTAGCCGCTGGCGAATGTGACGGGTGTGCCCAAGCACCGTGTTGACGCTGCCGGCCGAGAAGTAGACGCTGGAAAGCTGACCGAGTGAATCGCCCAGAATATGTTTCACAGTCGTTTTGCCAAACGATCCTGTAATAGCAATCGTCTCGCCATTGAAGCGGGCAATTTTGGCTTTGGCTAAATGAATGTAACGCTGATTTTCTGATTGTTGAACTGGCGCCAGAATCGCATTTGCCAAAACCATGACGAGCGGGAAACTTTGCATGGCGACAATAGCACCCAGAACTGACAGACTGAATACCAAAGCTGTGGCGATAACGCCCCAAATCCCGGCGGTCAGGAACATCAATCGGCGCGCGCGACGCGTGCGCACGAAGGGCTTTTTCATGGCAGCCAATGCTCGCCATTCTAGCAAAGCGATGGCCAAGGCCGCGCCCCCGATGCCGGCCGGGATTAAAGGGGCCGCTGTGGCTAAAACACCGAGCATCCCAAGCAAAATAGTCGCAATGGTGAACTTGAAATCGATCAATGAGAGAGAGGGCCAAGCCTGTAAAAAGCGTTTATAGTCATACTCTTCTTGCTGGAAATAAGCAGCAATTGTATGGACCCTGACCCAACCTAAAGCCGCCATTCCGGTCAACAAAATAAAGGTTGATACCATCACAGCGCCTCACTGTTTTGCGCACAAATATGCTCAAGAATGATTTTGGCGATGAGATGCCTTGATCGCATTAAGATGTCGATGTGACCCACGTCAGGCAGCTCAACCAGCTTGGAATGGGGCATTAATCTATGAAGTCTATGCGCAATCTCAGGTGGCGCCTCCTGGTCCTGCTCGCCCACCATAAGCGAGACCGGACACTGGATGCTGGCGACGCTTGCGCTTTGTTCTTCGCGAACAGTCGCAATGAAAATATCCTGTAAATCCGGGCGCAACAAATAGTCTGCGCTTGAAAACTTTTGCCGGAGCGCTTCCCGGCCTTGCGAGTCAGCGAACCGCTTTAACAGTTGATAACCATATTTGCGTGACAAAAAACGCAGCTGTTCCCAGCCACGGCGACGGCGCTGTAAACCAGCAGGTCCAATCAAAAGCATAGATGTCAAATTCGAGACGCCCATAGCGCCAAGGCGCAACCCAACGCGGGCACCAAAGCTGTGACCAACCCAAACAAACGGCTGTTTGTATGCCGCCAGAAATTCTGTGGTCGCTTCAGCGTAGTCCTGTGTCGTCCAGGTCCCTGTCGGCCTTGGTGTTTGCCCAAATCCCGGGAAATCAAGCATTAAGCATGACACTTGATTGCCCAGGGCTTCAGCAACGCCCATAAAATCTTGGCCCGTTCGGTTCCATCCATGACCGAACACGACAAGTGGAGCATCGGGATTTCCAAACCTGGTGGTATGCATGAATTTTACTTTGGTTGAGAGCTGCAATTGAATGTATCATAATGTTTTAATGGAATCGGCGGCTTTTTGAAATTAAAAGCATTGCCAGCTGACTGCAGAAAGATTTTTAACCGTGATTGTTCAAGCTAACACCCAACGCCCAATTGCTGTTTTGTTTGGTGGACAATCGCCAGAGCATGACGTTAGCATCGTCACTGCCTTGCAAGTGATGGACGCTTTGGATCCACGGGCTTTCCGCCTGATTCCGATCTACTGTGATTT
The DNA here is from genome assembly GCA_963978305.1 of uncultured Rhodospirillales bacterium. GTDB lineage: Bacteria > Pseudomonadota > Alphaproteobacteria > UBA7985 > UBA7985 > CAXBRM01. The sequence goes on along the minus strand of CAXBRM010000024.1, from coordinate 937 downwards.
CGATGGAGGTTATGTCACAGGCCCGGCCCTGCGCCGACGCGACAACTTCCGCCCCAAGCCAACAGGCAAGCGCGGCTATTTTGCCTGGACCGACGATGGACCAGGATTGGTCTGCGACGACAAATCTACCTACCACTTTGATGCTGTCATCATGGCCTATCACGGGCTTTATGGCGAAGATGGCCGTGAACAGGCGCACCTAGAACGGTTGGGCATTCCCTACACAGGATTTACTTCGCTCTATTCAGCGCTGGCCATGCGCAAAGACATGACCAAGGAATTTTTGGCATCAACCGGGATCCGGATGCTGCCCCATGCCGTCTTGGAGCGACCTGTTGGGGGCGGCGTGCCATCGCGCCAACAACTGCAACAAACCTTGGGAGAATTGGCCTTCCCGTTGATCCTAAAGCCTTGCTCTCTTGGGTCAAGCATCGGTGTCGCCCTGGTCCAAAATTTAGCTGAGGTCGAGGCAGTTCTGCCGAGCATTTTGGCAAAGGACAATCGCGTATTGGCAGAACCTCAAGTCCAGAATTTGATTGAGTACAATATCGCTGTCCGCATGACTGCCAATGGGCCCATCACCAGCGCCATTGAACAACCGAAAACCGACGCTGATTTGCTGGACTTTAAAGAAAAATATCTGAGCGCTGGCGGCGGCAAAAAAGGACTCAGCCCGCCCAGTGAAGGCATGTTGTCGCTGACACGCGATATCAATCCGGCGCTACCGCCAGACCTTGAGGCGCAAATCAGATCAATCGCCACGCTCGCGTTTGAACGCCTGGGGCAGCGCGGTGCGCCTCGCTTCGATTTTCTGTATGATTCCGAGGCCGGCGACTTGTATTTTAACGAGGTCAATCCAATTCCTGGATCTTTTGGTCATTTTCTGTGGGAAGCCGCTAGTCAGCCTTTGCTATTTCCTGATTTGCTCCCCGCCCTG
>CAXBRM010000023.1:0-17662 GCA_963978305.1 uncultured Rhodospirillales bacterium | reverse complement strand
GGGCCGCTCTTTTGTTGGCGCCGACAAAGCTCGGCGATCCGAAGCCCGCTGAGATGGAGTTCAGAATTTATCTGTTCAAAATTACCCGTTAAACGGTTGGTCATTGTAGCGCTTTCGGCTTCCTCAGTGGGCGGCACACCAGTCGTTGTTGGCGCTCGGTGGCTTGATCCTTTAATTCCGCTAATAATAAGCCATGGTTTTGGGTCATTCGGCAGGCCTAGTCGGGCAATACTCGTATGCTTGAGCAGTGCTGCTAGAGCAAATCTTGCGGATCTGTGATCCTGTCATGCGTTGATTTATTCATAGCGTGGTGGATAGACGTATTCCTGTTGGTCGTTGCCATCGTAGTCATAGCTCGGCGCACTGCGCACGCCGCAGGCCTCTAAAAACAGGCCGAGTAAAATGAATAAAATTGTGCGTCCAACGAATTCACCCATGTGGCGTTCATAGATTTTCGACCGAGGAAGGTCGAATTTTTCTGTTAGCCGAATCGTTTTTTTGCAGCTGCAATGGCTTCTCGGACACGGCTTGGCGCCGTACCGCCAAAGCTGGTTCGGCTGTTGACACTCGCCTCAATCGTCAAACGCTCGAAGACACCTGCGTGGATATCACCATGGATCGACTGATACTGTGCCAAGCTGAGATCTTTGAGATCCTTGTCTTCCCTCTCAGCCATCGCCACCGCGCGTCCAGTAATATGATGGGCTTCACGAAATGGAATGCCCAGATCCTGCACCAACCAATCAGCCAAGTCGGTCGCCGTCAAAAAGCCTGCCTCACAGGCAGCGCGCATCGCCGAGCGGTTAATGGTCAGATCCTGGATCATGCCGATCATGGCTTTCAGCGCTAATTCGAGCGCATCGGCTGCCATGAAGGTGATTTCCTTATCTTCCTGCATGTCTTTGCTGTAGGTCAGCGGCAACCCTTTGAGCGTGATCAATAAGCTGCTGAAAGCCCCAAACACCCGTCCAATTTTGGCGCGCACCAGTTCGGCAGCATCTGGATTACGTTTTTGCGGCATCATGCTTGAGCCCGTTGAGAATTGGTCGCTCATCGTGACAAAACCAAACCCCGGGTTGGACCAATTGACCAATTCTTCCGCAAGACGACTGAGATGCATGGCAATCAATGCACCCGCGCTTAGGAATTCCAGCGCGAAGTCGCGGTCACTGACTGCGTCCATGCTGTTTCGCATTGGCGCGTCAAAGCCAAGGGCATCGGATGTCATGTTCCGGTTGAGATTGAAGCTGGTCCCAGCCAAAGCACCGGCGCCCAATGGGCATTCATTCATGCGCGCGCGCGCATCCTGAATCCGACTTAAGTCCCGTCCAAACATCTCAACATAAGCCAGCAAATGATGCGCAAAGCTCACAGGTTGTGCTGGTTGCAGATGGGTATATCCGGGTAAAATCGTCTCAACTTCTTGATCGGCAACCTCGAGAAGCGCTGAGAGCAAGGCTTTCAAATCGGTGACGACACCGTCATGGGTGTCGCGAACCCAAAGGCGAAAATCGGTTGCTACCTGATCATTGCGCGAGCGGGCGGTGTGAAGGCGCCCCGCCGGTGCGCCAATTAAATCCGTCAACCGCCCTTCAATATTCATGTGAATATCTTCAAGTGCTCTGGAATACTCGAATTGGCCCGCCACGATTTCGTCTTTAATTTTCTTTAGACCGTCACGGATCGCTAAATGATCATCACTATTGATTAGTCCTTGGGCCGCGAGCATATTTACGTGAGCAAGGCTGCCATCAAGGTCTTGGGTCGCTAATCGCTTGTCGACGTCAATGCTGGCATTGATCGCTTCCATGATCGCTGAAGGACCAGCGGAGAACCGGCCGCCCCACATGCTGTTGGCGGATTTGTTGGTATTGGTGTCGTCGGACATAGTGCGGCTCGCAAATTCGGGGTAGGATAAGCGTGTTTGGGGTCAATTTGTAGGCTTTAACAAGTAAGAAACGTAAAATGACAAAGATTTCAAGCCTTGAGGCAAACAACCTGGCTCGCCGCCGAATGATCATGTTCGGAGCAGCTGCTATCGGTGCAACAGCAGCCGGGTTCACAATACCAGATGGCCTGGCGCAGCGATCACAAGAAAGTATGCCGTTACAGGGTCGCATGCGCATGCTCGAATACATGCCTGCTGGTGATGGTTTTCGTTTGCCACAGTTGCCGTTTGTGGATGCGAGCGGTCAACGCCTGACGATCGCGGATTTTGTCGGTCGCCCAACCATACTGACAATGTGGCGTATCAATTGTCACGTCTGCCAAGTTGACATGCCCGAACTGAGCCGTGTCTATGAGAGTGCTGGTGGTCAAGGCATTACGTTCGTGCCGTTAAGCTTTCCACAAGATAGCTTGGTCGATGTCGAAGGATTCCATCGTCGCAAAAATATCAACAACTTGCCAATTTACCGCATGGAGTCGATGGAGCTGTTCAATACCTACGCGCCCTTGCACCCACAAGCAGGTGCGCGTGCGACGCCGACAACAATCCTTTTTGATCGGCGAGGCAACGCGCGATTGGCGATTGTCGGCGTCCGTACGGGTCTTCACCTTGATGAGGGCCAGGCCCTTCTGGAATGGTTGAAAACAGCGTGAAAAAGACCATCAAACCGTTTTTAGGATTCATTGTCTTCCTGGTCGCAGCCGGTGCAGCGACAGCCCAAGCACATCGGGGGTTTCTTGAGGCCAATTGGGTTGAGGCAAACGCTAATGCCGCGGCTCCGTCACTGATGTTTAAGGATGCAAATGCCGAAGAGCGATCGCTGGAAGATTATCTCGGCAAAGCTGTGATTGTAAATTTTTGGGCAACTTGGTGTGCACCGTGTCGCGCCGAAATGCCAACCCTGCAGGCTTTGGCCGAGCGTGCTTTTGATGGCGGAGAGCACGTTGTGCTTGCCATCGCGTTAGAGCGTAATATTGAGGTGGCGCAACGCTATCTTGATGACCTAGGCGCCAGTAATCTTGAGTTGGCACTAGACGCGCAAATGACTGGTTTTCGGGGGCTTGGTGAGCAAAACCAAGAACTCGAGGATTTGAGGGGGCTGCCATCAAGCTTTGTTGTTTCGGTTGACGGTAGGCTGCTCGGTCATATTGCTGGTCCAGCTGATTGGGATGAACCATTTGCGCATCAGCTTGTGAAACAAGCGCTTGGTGCTATGAACTCCAAAGAGTAAATTAACTTAGTATTTGGCACAACGGCGATCGCCGATTAATAGGAGTTAAAGTTTTTGTAGTATGATAGTCGAATATCCAATTTGAATACGTCTGATGAGAACGCTCTCACAACGTTGCTGATAATCAGAGGTTAGTGCATGTTTCCTCCACTTGAATGGCTTATCGTATCGATCTGTAATCTGATCATTATTGTCGTTTTGATCCAGGTTGTGATGAGTTGGCTTTTTGCCTTTAACGTATTGAATGCGCATAGCCGGAACGTTCAGGCAGTTTACGTTACGTTAACCCGACTGATTGATCCCATGACCAGACCGCTACGTCGTTTTTTGCCTCAGCCAAGCGGTGTTGACATTTCACCGATGGTTTTGTTGCTGATCGTTGGCTTTGTGAGCCGACTCGCCGTATATTTCCTATGACCCGGCTATGCTTGTTTCGCGGTAGTGATTTGTTCCTTTTGTCGTACACAGACTAAAAAAGCGGTCTTGATATGACCTAGCTGTAGTGACGTATTTTTCGGGAACAACGAGAGTGGCAAAGACAATGTCAAAAGTACTTGATGGAAAAATCTTCGCAGAAGGTTTACGGGAACGCGTCGGTGCCGCTGTCACCCGACTAAAAACTGATCATAATGTGACCCCCGGTTTAGCGGTTGTAATTGTTGGATCGGATCCAGCAAGTCAGGTTTATGTCCGCAACAAAGTAAAAATGACCAAAGCGGTTGGCATGACCAGCGTTCATCACGAGCTTTCGGAGACAACAAGCGAGTCTGATTTGTTGGCTCTGGTTGAAAGCTTGAATAACGATGCCAGTATCCATGGCATTTTGGTTCAGCTGCCGCTCCCCAGTCACATCAACAGTGACAAAGTTTTAGCAAGCATCGTACCCGAAAAGGACGTCGATGGTTTCCATGTCGTTAACGTTGGTCGGCTGAGTGTTGGTAATACGAAAGGCGCCGAGAAGCCAATTGTACCATGCACACCATGGGGCAGTATGATGCTCATCAAGGATCAGCTTGGGGATATTAGTGGACTGAACGCTGTTGTTGTCGGACGCTCAAATATTGTTGGTAAGCCGATGGCACAGCTGCTGTTAGCCGCAAATGCCACGGTAACAATCGCCCACAGCCGGACAAAAAATATTGAAGAGATCTGCCGAAATGCCGATATTTTGGTGGCAGCGGTGGGCCGTGCTGAAATGGTCAAAGGTGATTGGATAAAGCCTGGCGCATGCGTGATTGACGTTGGTATCAATCGTATCCCAACCGATGACGGCAAAACTCGCTTGGTTGGTGATGTTGATTATAAAACGGCCGCGGAGACGGCGGGTGCCATTACACCAGTGCCAGGGGGGGTGGGGCCAATGACAATTGCCTGTCTACTTGCCAACGCCGTAACGGCCTGCGCCCGTTCTTTGGGATTGGAAGACCCCGAGCTCTGATCAACATGGCTCATTTGCCTGGCTTGGCTTCGCTTAATGGCATGGAAGATTTTTTGAACAAGCTTTGTCTTTTGATTGCCCCAATGCTCGCTTAACCTTTGGATGTTAGGTATGGGTTTGACTAGCTCGACTTGGGTCTTTCACTAGGGGGCAGCATGGCCAATGACATTGCGGGCATAATACAACGGAAAACTTTCGTCGGCCGGGTCACTTATTTGTCACTTGTGTGGGCTTTTACGGTCGTTTTCGGCTCGTCGGCGTTAGCGTTATCTGCCGATGACGTTCAAGCCTATCTGGAAACTCAATTGGGGATGGCCTTCGGTTTGTATGGGCCATTGCCCCTGGATGCTGCTGATGTGCGCGTTGACCAGCGCGCAGAAGGATATGTCGTCTACTTGGACAATTTGGCGTTCGCCAGCACCGATTTGGGTGCGCTCCAATTTAATCTATCGATTGTTGAACAGGATTTGTGGTCTGTCGACGACGTGAATATCACACCAAGTTCAGCGCTTCAGTTCAATGATTGGACATGGCAAGGTCTTTGGGACGTCAAGCAACAAACCTATTTGAACTTGGAGTACACGGCCAATTCCCTTGAGCTAACAACGTCGTCGGCGAACGTTAGTATTGCTTCCATGGCGTTGAGTATTGGTGAGGTTCAGCGCGGTTCTAATATCAGCGAGCGATGGGGCTTCAACCTGACTGATTTGGTCGCCAGTTCAGGCTCAGATACGCCCTGGCGTATCGCCATTGACTCCTTTGATGCCAGCGCAGAAGCAGAGCGCGAACATGGGCAAGGAGCCTACGGTCAAATTGCTGCCCTCATGCAAAACCTCAACGTATTGCGTCTTGCCGGGCGGACGATCATCATTGATGATGGCCCTTTGCTCGGGCAGTTGCCAGGATTTTGGGCGACGGGACAAGCGCTGATGGATCAACAGCGCAGTGTTATTGTGACGTCACAGTCGAGCACAGCACTCAGTGGTGTGCATATCGATTTTCCTTTTGGTGATTTTAGCCTTACTCTGGGCCGCTTAGTGTTAGAGACATCTGTTGAACCCGCGCTCTCGCAAGGCAAACGTTTCTTTCTCCAGGGATTGGCGAACGCGCTGGTTTTTGCCGGACGAAACGCAGAGGGAAATGCCGAAAAAGGTCACTTTCGTTTGACGCTGGATAGCTATGACCTGGATGCCTTCAACCGTGCTGCGTTTAGCTTTATGGGAAAGCCACCAGCTGGTAGCACTTGGGCTTCACTGATGGATTTAGTGAGTTTTTTTGATGGTTTTGATTTTGAAGCAAGGATCGAAAAAGCGGAAATTCTGTCGTCGGATCGACAAGCTGTAATTCGCCTGCCTAGTGCCGTTGGCAGCGTGGCCCTCAGCGATATGCGCCAAAATGAAGCGTCAATCAGCTTTGATGGACTTTGGCGCGACTTTGATGCCGTCTCAACCGCTAGCGTGGCGAATGGAGAAATCCCGCCAGCCCTCGTCGTTTTGGGGCGCGTACTGCGCTTTGATCCGCTGACAGCTTCGATGTTGCCACGAAACGGCCAGGGCAAATTGACTATCAGCGGGTTGCCGATGGCCAACGTCCGTCAGACGCTGGACTTTCAGCCTCGTGCCGCCAGCATCGAAAATCTTGGCGGGTTTATGCGAGAAGCAGCGTCTGCAGCGTTGGTACTCATCTCTCCTTTTTTAATCAGTCCCCCAGAGCTACGCCTGAGCGACACATACGTGGAAGGAGATGGGTTTCGTGCTGAGCTTGCCGCTGATGTTGTCTTGAGCCCGGTTTCCCAACCTTTCTTTAGTTTTGGGTCGATGACAGCCCGATTCAATGGTGCGCGAACTCTTGAGGGCATAGCAGATCAGGTCTCGTTCTCTGAAAATGCCAAAGGAGACATGGCGGATGAAGATTTGCTCGACTGGGCGGGGCGCGTTAAAAACCTATGGCTGAAGCACGTCTTCGAATATGGTGTCGCATCTGAACCAACCACAGATTCTTTTGTCTTTGACGTCAAGACAACCCAGTTTGGCCAAGTATATATTAACGATTCTTTGGTTTTTGGGCCAGAATATTAGCTTTCATCTGAAGCTGTCATGCCCGAACTTGATATAAAATATGTTTGCCAGCTATTTAGTGCGAGGCACAATGCAGAAGGAAGATAAATAATGCGACGACTATGCAGACTGAGTTTTTTGACCTTCTTAACAATCGGTATTGGTGGCAGCGGTTTGTCAGTTGCCCAACAACAAACGACTGCTTTGGATATCGAAAAACTTACGTCCAGCTTTAACTTTGGTTCCGAAGCTGACCGATCGTTGCTGGGCGTCACCAACAGTCTTTTGGCGAGCCTGAATATTGGCCCCTCAGCTCGCAATGCAATTTTTAGTTCGGTCAAGCCGATTATACTTGCGCAGGACGGTCAGTCGGCAACATTATCTCTTTTGTTTCCGGAGGTTCGTGGCACGGTGTTTGATGGCGCATCGTCCCTACAACCGACAATTTTATTCGAGCAGGTCTCAGACGCTGAGTACAGCTTTGTCGTTAATGGATTGCCAACCACAATTGCCCCAGACAATGAGCGTCTATTGAGTGAGGGCCAAGGCATTGTTCTGCAGGACCCGGTGATCGAGGGTGTTTGGAACGCGGACGTTCGGTCGGTAAGCGAACTCAGATTGTCTCTGGGTGGATTCGAAGCAACGATCGACGGGACAAAAATCAACGGCGACGGCTTTGATTATTACGCGGGCGCATTCGCCAATTACCAAGGTACCGCCGACGTAACCCTGGATGGACTTGACCGGACAACGGCGCAGGTAAGTTTGGGCGAGATTGGCCGGATTGAATTTCAAAGTGGAGATTCGGATGATACGATCAAGGCATTTTGGGATGGTGTCACGCTCGAAACGGCTATTGGTGCGCCGTTAGGCAGCGGCCTTGTGGTTCCAAACATTTTGTACGGCACGCCCGAAATCCATGAAGCAAACCAGCGTCTTTTGGCTTTGAGCAATGACATTGATGATCTAGCCGACCTCAGTTTTGTCGAGAGTTTTTCGTCGGTCGCAAACGATCTGATCACAGTCTTAGAGGCTTCCATTGGCTTCAGCAGTCACACATCAATTCAAGGTCTGCCAGCGCAAATCGAGATTGGGTCTCGTTACGGTCCAGATTTGAGCTTTATATCCGATGGTTTTGAGATTTATGGCAGTGCGACGGCTCAGCTACCCTCGGACAGTGTCTTCATGATCCGAACTTTGCCATTAGAATTTAATCTCGATGACGCCAAGGTTTCGATCGGAGAAATTGCCATAAAATCCGAATCTTTTGCGGTCGATTTGCCAGCTTTGTTTACGCAATTTGATGCTCTCATGACGGGTGAGGGCACGTGGGGTCATTTGACGGGTCTAGCGCTCAAATTTTTTGACGGATTTGCCAGCAGTTATTCGATTAAGGGCTTCACAATCTCTGAATCTTTGTTGCGCCAGGGTGCAGCAATGCTCGCGCTACCGAACGATGCCCCGGCAGCCGATCCTGTGGCTGCTGGGTTATCGGTTGGCGAGTTGTACGGCGACTTGCGCCTCAATGGACTGCAAGATCCCGATGGCGCAACGCTAAAGCTTGAAATTGGCTTGGCTGGATTTGATCTTGCGCCTACCTTGATACCACAGGGCGCAGTCGGAAGTGAGTATTTCGAGGACCGTGACGATAATGGCATTATCGATTTATGGCCCAGTGATACCACCGCGCAAGTGGCGATCTCAGGTCTCCCCTTTACCCAGTGGCAGGCTGTATTTGATGGCCTGCCAAGATCACTGCCTATGTCAGACGGACGCTTTTTTGATCAAGCGGGCAGCATGTTAGGGGCCGTTAGCCTCCAGTTGCTCACACCATTGTTGACCAGTCCACCGCGCTTGAGCATGTCAATCGGCGTTGACAGCGAGCTTGCGGGTGTTGGTCTCGACGCTGAGTATGCCATCAACCCAATGGCGGGTGCTTCTTTCGGCGAAGGTACTGGCACAGTTGTAATCAAAAATGGTGACAAGTTTTTGCAAAGACTGTTTGTCATCAACAAACTAGTAAAATCAAAGTTAGACGATGGCACCTATCGCTCGCGGTCTGATGTGGATTTCTATGAGACGGCGACGTGGCTTGCTGACGCACTAAAAGTGCTTCGCTCAAAGCGCATTAGCGTGGAAGACGATTGGATTTTTGACATAACCAGCGACCCAGAAGCTGTGGCGTTGATTAATGGTCTCCCACTCGCAGAATTTAGTGCACTTCTCGCCGATTAGACCAAATCAAGGGTATTTCAGCCCCTAACGAAACGGCATAGACCCGGTGGCCAGAAGGCGATAAGCAGCATGGGATTCGTTTTTGGCCTGGTGCTGTTGCGCGGAGGGTTGCCAAAGGAACAGTCATGGGCGTTGTTGATCAGATTTATCAGGACAAATTGGCGTCACGTGCTTTACAGCCAAACGCTGCCCAATCCCGCGCCGTCGCGCTGCTTGACAAGCATGCCACACGCCTGGTCACTGAGCATAAGCGTTTTCAACCGCCAGGGTTCCTGGCCTGGTTTCTGGAGCTACTTGTCGGTAAGAAAGCGCCATACCAAGCCCAGGGTATTTATATTCATGGGCCAGTCGGACGCGGCAAGACAATGGTGATGGATTTGTTTGTTGAAGCGATCGAAACCCAATCGGTTCCAGTGCATCGTACGCACTTTCATGGCTTTTTTTCCCAAGTACATAGCGATATCCATAGGCGACGAACCACTGGCCAAACCACCGAAGATGTTATGGTTGCCATCGCCCGACATTGGGCAAAGCAATACAAAGTTCTCGCCTTCGATGAATTCTATGTGAACAATATTGCTGACGCCATGATTTTGGGTCGCTTCCTTGGAGCGCTTTTTCAGGCGGGTGTCGCGGTCGTTTTTACCAGCAATGATGCACCATCTGATTTGTATCCAGGCGGTCTGCAGCGGGAACGTTTTGTCCCAACCATTGAGTTGTTGAAAAATAAGAGCGAGGTAATTCTCGTGGATTCGGGCAAAGACTATCGTTTGTCCAAGCAGCGCTTGCCATTGACTCTTTTTACACCGCTCGGCCAAGATGCTGATCGCTTTATGGATCAATGTTTTTCTCAATTATCCAATGGGGTTCTACCGGAAACCGCAGGAATTAGGGTTGATAGCGTCAGGCTCGAGATCCCGAGTATGGCGGGGGATTTTGCCAGGGTTTCGTTCGCTCAGCTGTGTGAGCAGCCGATGTGGAACAATGAATATTTGGCATTGGCGCAAGCCTATCAGGGCCTGCTATTGGACAATGTGCCTCAGTTCACCAGCGAAAATTTCGAAGCCAGCGAGCGATTTCGCGTATTCATTGATATTTGGTACGACCAAAAGAAGTTCCTGGCAATGAGTGCAGCGGCACCCCTTGAAAAGCTCGTCGACAGTTCTGATGCTGAACAGCGGTTGGCCCGAACGATATCACGTTTAATTGATATGCAGTCGGCCGGTTATGTGAGCACGGCGCTGAATTCTGCTGCATCAGCATAAGACGAATTTATCGCGTTGCGTTCATGCTACGTCCAGGCCAAAAGCAGAGTGTAGAGCGCGGACCGCCAATTCAATGAACTTTTCATCAATCAATACACTAACTTTGATTTCGCTGGTCGTAATCGTTTGAATGTTAATATTCAAGTCGGCGAGTGTTTCGAACATCCTTTGCGCAACGCCTGAGTTCGTGCGCATACCAACGCCGACAACGGATACTTTGACGACACTTTCATCAAAAGTCACCTCTTCGATATCTAGCTCGCGTTTTATCTCTTCCATCAACTTGACCGCGCGATCTAAGTCTGCCCGACCGACTGTGAAGCTCAAATCAGTCGCTGGTTTACCGTCACCCGAAGTGCGGCTTTGAACGATCATGTCGACATTAATGCTTGCGTCACCCAAGCTACCAAAAATTGCCGCGGATGTGCCTGGGCGGTCAGGCACACCCAAAAGTGTAATTTTTGCTTCGTCTTTAGAGAAGGCGATGCCGCTGACCAAATCCTGTTCCACAATTTCATCCTCTGAGCAAATGAGACTTCCGGTGCTATTTTCGTCCATGCTTGATAGGACGCGGAGTTTTACTTTGTGCCGTTTCGCCAAACTCACAGATCTTGTCTGCAGAACCTTGGCGCCCAAGCTCGACATCTCGAGCATCTCGTCATAGCTGATGGCAGGAATTTTTCGAGCCTTCAGTACCATACGTGGATCGGTCGTGTAGACGCCGTCAACATCCGTATAGATTTCACAACGATCAGCGTTCAGCGCCGCTGCGATGGCGACCGCACTGGTGTCAGATCCACCGCGTCCTAGGGTTGTGATCCGCCGCCGCTCGCTGATACCTTGAAAGCCTGCAATGACGGCAACCTCTCGGCTTTCGGCGAAACGCCGTTCGATATCCGTGGTGTCAATCGTTTCAATCCGGGCATTCGCATGGACGTTTTCTGTCCGGAACGGCATCTGCCAGCCCAGCCAGCTGCGAGCATCAACACCCATACTTTGCAAGGTCATCGCCAGCAAGCCGACGGTGACCTGTTCACCTGTTGAAACCACCGTATCGTATTCGCGTAAGTCAAAGAGCGCACCGGTTTGACGACACAGGTCGACCAGCCGGTTGGTTTCACCGGACATCGCTGAGACGCAAACAGCGACTTGGTGGCCAGCATCAACAGCTGATTGGACGATGCGCGCTACATTCTGGATGCGTTCGATGCTGCCAACGCTTGTTCCACCAAATTTCATGACGATGCGAGCCAAGATCCTCGTTCCTAAGTATTTGGTCCGTACTAATTGTGGTCTTCTTTGACACGAAACACAGCGACACTCAAAAGTAGGGGTGCCAAAACGTCAACCAATCCCTACATTAAAGAACAACAAGCTAAGAGGTTAGTCCCAACACGTCAACGAAGGGGCTAAGTTTTGGCATAAGTAACCTCGTGTCGTCGATTTGTCGTCGACCGATCAGAGGACGGGACAGCGGTTATGTCAGGCGACAAGTCAATTTCAACGCCAACAGTGTCAAATGATGTCAGAGAAGGCAGTGTGAATGCACTTGAGGTGGCAAAATTTGAAGCGATGGCAGAAGCCTGGTGGGATCCCGAGGGTGACTTTCGCCCTTTACACCGATTAAATCCTGTCCGAGTTGGCTTCATCCGCGATGAGGTGTTGCGTCACTACGATCGGTCGTTAAGCACCAGGTGCTTGGAAGGGTTGAGCGTTTTGGACATTGGCTGCGGCGGTGGGCTCGTTTGTGAGCCACTCGTGCGGCTGGGTGCTCGCGTTACGGGCATTGATGCGATCCATCGTAACGTTTCGATTGCCCAAGCCCATGCAGCAAATGGTGGATTGACGGTCGATTACCGAGCCGTTAGCGCTGAAAGCTTAGTTGAAGCTGGCGAGCAGTTTGATGTTGTCCTGTCTCTCGAAGTGATCGAGCATGTCAATGAGCCGCAGGCGTTTGTTGGATTGTGGGAAAAATTGCTGGCGCCCGCTGGTATTGCAATCGCCAGCACTATAAACAAAAGCCTTCCAGGTTTTCTGTTGGGCGTGGTTGGCGCTGAGTATGTCATGCGTTGGTTGCCGAGAGGAACACATGATTGGCGAAAGTTTGTCTCGCCACAAACGATGCGTTTGTGGCTTGAAGAAGCCGGTTTGCGGATGGCTAAAATTACGGGCATGCGGTATCGACCGCTGAGTGATACGTTTGATCTTTCGGATGACTTAAGTGTTAATTACATCGTCAGCGCCGTGAGACGTGGCGAGCGTCCGCCAAAGACACCTGAATTCAGGCTATAGTTTTTTGCAAGACCTGTGGTTTGCCCCTGCAACAATAGCGCCCGCGTCGCCGGCCTTGTACCTTCAACGGTCGTACGATTGCGGGTCGACTCTAATGAATGTAGGGCGTCGTGCAGTGCGATCTGCCTTTGTTGATCGTTGAGCTATGCGCTACGCGTCATGACGCACATTCGGCAATGGCATCACAACGATGCCTTCGTCGATTAGCTCTTCGACATCGTCCTGTTTTGCGTTGCCATAAATGCCCCGTTCACGCTCATCGCCATAGTGAATTTTCCGTGCCTCATCGACAAACTCATCTCCGACATTTTCGTGAGTTTCTTCCACGTGTCTTTTGAGCTTCGCAAAAAACTGAAAAGCAGCCGTTATTTCCTCTTGGCTCGGCATTGGCTCGCCAGCCCTTGGCGCCCGAGGAAGCGTATCAATGGTGATTTCCCGATTAGAGGGCTGATCGTTTTCGGTAGTTCTTTCAGTCGCGTTAGTCGGCAGGCTGTCGTCTTCGTTTTTGTTTGAGGCTCGGCCGCGCCCAGCATTATTCGCAAGGTGCGGGGTCATCAGAGCCTTATCGACTTTCCATTCACCACATACGGGGCAGTTCACAAGCCCTTCTTCGTTCAAGGCTTCAAAGGTTATACTATCTTTAAACCAAGATTCAAAATGGTGCCCGTTCGCGCACCGCAGCGTGTACTTTATCACAGTGTACTCTTACCTAATTGCCAAAACCATTCAGTCGAAGCATCCTTTGAACGACTGAGTTTGGCGCGTTTTTCTCACACGTTTTGATGCTTTTGGTGTGACTGCTACGGTCGGGTTTGGCAATGGGGAAAACTTTATGACTGCCATATGCCGCCAATTTCGTGATTTTTTCCGAGTCATTCCCGCATTATCGGTTTGCGCAGAGATCAAGTGCCTGCGTCGAGGATGATTTGGGTTCTATAATGTCGTAGCGTTGGAATGGAATCGCGTGCTTTCCGACTTTGCGAGGGCATTATGTCGCTCAAAATTATTTGTGGGGTTTCTCCATCAGCTTGGGCAACTATCTGCCCCCATGGCGATATCACTGAGCTATGTCCCCAGGTTCGACGACCACCGCTGTGAACACCGCACTGAGCGGGCGCTAGAACCCAACTGCCAGTTTCAATGGCGCGTGCTCTCAGTAAAACGTCCCAATGAGCCTGCCCCGTGACATAAGTGAAGGCGGCAGGGATCATTAAGACTTCAGCGCCCCGTTTCGACAGTTCAGCGTACAGGTAGGGAAAACGGATATCATAGCAAATGCTGTGACCAACAGCCATTGTGTCGACAGCGGAAATGACCAGATCGTTGCCTGCGGCGAATTGCTGACTTTCCCGATAAGTTTGCCCATCGCCGACATCAACGTCGAACATATGTAGTTTATCATAAGTTGCAACGACTGTGCCCTTTGGATCAATCAACAATTGACGATTAATTGCAACTGCGGAGCCGCCTTTGTCATTTTTCAAACATAGGGAGCCGACCAGAAGCCAGATCTTCAGCTGAGACGCTTCATCGCGCAAAGCGACCAGCGTTGGGTCGGCGTCTTGATAATGGACTTGAGCCGCAAGTTGTTCCGTGTTGACCGCCATGAAATTGGTACACTCTGGCGTCGCAACGAATTTTGCACCTTGTTGTGCGGCTTCTCGAATATATGTGAGTGTAGAGAGCAAGCTTTGGTCGGGCTGATCGGAAACATTCAGCTGGAGGAGTGCAATGCGCAGGGGCTGTGAAGGCTGGCTGGTCATGGTTTTGTAACAAATATCAATGCAGGAACGCGTGGTGTTGTCTCGACACCGTGCTCGTTTAGAACTATGGACGGCGTCCGGTATACCGCGCCGCGGTTGGACAGCAAGGCTGGTCATGGACTTTGAACGCTATTTCTCTGATGCCCTTAATGGTTTGAAAAGTGAAGGGCGCTATCGCACCTTCACCGAACTCGAGCGATTATCTGGAAATTTTCCGTTTGCACGCTATCGCAATGGCAATCAGGTGAAAGATGTCACGGTTTGGTGCTCCAATGATTATCTTGGTTTGGGTCAACATCCCGATGTTGCCGATGCCATGAAAGAGGCAATTGATCGCCAGGGCGCTGGGGTGGGCGGCACGCGCAACATAAGTGGCACCAATGTTTTGCACGTTCAGCTTGAACATGAACTAGCAGCGCTGCATGGCAAAGAAGCGGGTCTGATTTTCACCAGTGGCTATGTCAGCAATCTCTCTGGCTTGGGAACATTGTGCGCTAAGTTGCCAAATGTGACAGTGTTTTCGGATGAATTGAACCACGCGAGCATGATCGAAGCCATGCGCGCAAGCCGAGCAGAAAAAGTGATTTATCGCCACAATGACCCACAGGATCTCCATGAAAAACTAATGTTGGCCGACCCTCAATCAACCAAAATTGTTGCCTTTGAGAGCGTGTATTCCATGGAGGGCGACATGGCCCCGCTTCATGCACTATGTGATGTCGCTGAGAAGTTCGGTGCTTTAACCTATCTTGATGAGGTGCACGCTGTCGGATTGTATGGCGAAAACGGGGGTGGTCTGTCAGAGCTTCAAGGCGCAGCTCATCGAATTGATGTTATCGAAGGCACTCTGGCAAAAGCCTTTGGTGTCATGGGGGGCTACATCACCGGATCGGCAAAAATGATCGATTTTGTACGCTCGTTCAGCAGCGCCTTTATTTTCACCACCGCCCTTCCACCATCGCTGACAGCAGGAGCATTAGCGAGCTTGAAGTTAATTCGAGCTGGTCAAGCGCTCCGGTCTCATCTGGCGGAAAACGCTGCGCTTTTGAAACAGGAGCTCAAAAAAGCAGACTTGCCTGTTTTGCCGGGTCCTAGCCATATTGTTCCTGTGATTGTCGGCGATGCAGAAATGTGCCGAGCGGCAGGCAATTTATTATTGGACCAGCACGCTGTTTATGTTCAACCCATTAATTACCCCACTGTGCCAAGACGCACCGAGCGTCTTCGTCTGACGCCAACCCCAGCCCATAGTGCCGAAGACATTCGTCATGTGGTGGATGCAATCGACCAGGTTTGGCGCGACTTGAATCTGCCGCGCAAACTTGGTCAAGCGTTGTAATTTTAACTGGCGGGTAGCCCGAGCAAGCGATCAAGGGCACCAGAAGCTTCCAAGGCGCTCAGTTTGTCAGAATCACCAAGGTGTTCGCCATCAACAAATATTTGTGGAACTGTGCTCAGACCGTTTGATCTCTTGATCATTTCTTCACGAGCACCAGGTACTTCCCAAATATTGATCCGCTTAAATTTAATGCCTTTACTTGAAAGCAGCCGATCTGCTCGCATACAATAAGGACACATGTCGCGGTAATACATTTCGACATTTGCCATAGTTTGCTGCTCCTGCAGCATTGACATGGTTGTTTATTTCGATCTGACCACGAGAGCTGCGATCAGAATATTCACAGTTGAGACATTGGCAGCACGGAGCGTGCTCGCAATGGTTCGGAGTGTGGCGCCAGTCGTGTAGACGTCGTCGACGACTAAAATGTGCTTTCCGCGCAACAGTTGAGATGACTTTTTTGACCATAGCGACCCAATTTTGAACGCTCCAGCAACGTTTCGTTGCCGACTTATCCGAGTCATTTGCCGCATTTGCACGGTGTTTCGGGTTCTTAGCAGGAGCCTTGGGCGCAGTTGGCCACCGATCAGTGCAGGGAGATGCCGGGCGAGTTCGAGGCTTTGATTGTAGCGTCGTTCAGTTTGTCGACGCCAATGCAGGGGAACGGGTACGATGTAATCAATGTTGTGAGCATTGGCGTTGATCCATGCTGTGGCCATCCACTTGGCGACAATTGGTGCCAAGTCTAAACGATCGCCGTGTTTAAGCTTTAAAATGATGTCCGCTATTGCCCGGTTATAGCGTACAGCGGCGACGGCTTGATCAAAAATTGGCGGGCTGCGCAAGCAATCACCACAAAGAGGCGCGGATTTGCCAGCCCAGGTGTCATCCAATGGGCGAGCACACCCTTTGCAAGTGGGCTGTTGGTTGAACTCAATCTTCAGAAAACACGAAGAGCAAAGTCCTGCGGTTTGGATGCCGGCCGCATCGCACAGAGCACATCTGTGTGGCAACAACAGATCGAGCAGTGTATTGAGTGCGCTCGCGATGCTAAATTTTGGCATCAATCATAGTCCTAAACGTTGGTTAATGTGTCTCAATCTCTGTTTGATGGCCCGGCAAAATCGGTTCAACTGAAGCGCGCGCTTGTTCGCGCCAACCGTTCCGAGTCTGATGATGCACTTTTTTTACATCGAGAAATTGCTAAAGAACTCGCCGATAGACTGGAAGTATTTTCGAAAAAATTCAGAAAGATAATGATTTTCAGAGACGTTGGTTTTGATTGGCAAAGCGTGGCGTTTCTGGGGACAAGCGATAGTCTTATCAGCGTTCGCTGCGCGCCACTGTCTGTTGAAAGCTTATCCGTAGATCCGGAAAGCTATGATTTAATTGTTGCGCCCCTTTGGCTTCATTGGGTCGATGATTTACCCCGAATGTTGCTGGCATTGCGCCTGGCTTTGAAACCAGGGGGGGTACTGATTGGTGCGATGTTTGGCGGTGATAGCTTGATTGAACTCAAGCGCTGTTTGGCGGAAGCTGAAGATCGCATCTATGGCGGTGTCCATCCACGCACAAGCCCTGCGGTCGAATTGAGAACGCTGGCAGGACTGATGCAAAGTGCCGGGTTTGCGCTGCCCGTGGTCGATGTTGACCGTATTCCTTTGCAATATTCGAGCGCGTTAAAGTTGATGAAGGACTTGAGTAACGCTGGCGAAAGTAACGCGGTCTCAAGCCGCTCACGCTTCGTATCAGGACGGCGTTTGATCATGGAAGCCGCGCGCCTCTATCACAACCACTATGCTACTGGCGAAGACAATTTGATTCCTGTTACTTGTGACGTGCTCCACTTCAGTGGCAGCGCACCCCTCAAAGAAGATCAATCAGAAGCGGAATAATCGGCTCATCCGCAGGGGGCATCGGCAGCTCCCACAAAGATCGTGGCGGCAGCCATTGGATCTTTTGGCCTTCCATAGGACTAATGCTGCCCTGCCATTGTCGGATCGCGAATATGGGCATCATCAAATGGAATTTTGGATAGCTGTGCGAGGCAAAAGCGATTGGCGATAGGCAGCTATGGTTCGTGTCGATACCGAG
>CAXBRM010000022.1:0-18193 GCA_963978305.1 uncultured Rhodospirillales bacterium | reverse complement strand
GTCGGCAGGTGGCATTGTGCGTCCAAGGGACACGGGAAGCCGCGTGAAAAACGCTAAAGACGTTCGCAGCTCATCAAGACGCTGTGTCAGGCTTTGACGAATACTCTCAAGGCTGCTGCGCTTTCTTTGCTGCTGGTAAGATGACATTTCTGCGACTAATGAAATTTTCAACGCTTCCTAACACTTATTGAAAGGTGCTGGACAATGCAACAGGGCGTGACGGCGATGGCGCCGCTCAACAATTTTGACGAAATCCGTGGTTTGATCGCTGAATTGCCCGGGCCCGACATGGAAGCTGCGACAAAGGCGATCGAGCGGGAATTGCAATTGACGAAGCCCGCAGGGTCTTTGGCCAGGTTGGAAACTCTGAGCGAGTGGATGGCTCGGTGGCAGGCTAAGCATCCGCCAACCTGTGATCATCCGAGGACGGTTGTTTTTGCTGGCAATCACGGTGTCGCTGCCAAAGGCGTCAGTGCTTTCCCTGCCGCAGTCACCGCTCAAATGGTTGCCAATTTTCGTCATGGTGGTGCGGCCGTGAACCAACTGGTTGGCCAACTTGATGGTGATTTGATGGTTCACGAGATGGACCTGGACAATCCAACAGCTGATATGAGCGAGGGTGCGGCGATGAGCGAAGCCGACTGCGTCAAAGCGATGGCTTATGGCATGATGTCGGTAGATTCGAGCGTAGACTTACTTTGCGTCGGGGAGATGGGGATCGGTAATAGCACTGCGGCAGCGGCTCTTTGTCATGCACTCTATGGTGGCGATGCGGCGGATTGGACCGGTCCTGGAACCGGTGTTCAAGGTCAGGCTTTAGACAACAAAAGAGCCATTGTTTCGCAAGCTGTTGACGTTAACAAGGCAAAGATGACAGACCCTTTCCAGATTTTGCGCTGTGTTGGTGGCATGGAGCTTGCGGCCATTGTTGGCGCAGTCCTAGCGGCTCGCCTGGCGCGAGTGCCCGTCATCCTCGATGGATATGCTTGCACAGCGTCGGCTGCTGTTCTCCATGCGATTGACCCAAGCTTGCTGGATCATTGCCAAGTCGGTCATTTATCTGCTGAGCCAGCACACCAGCGGCTCTGTACGATCATCGGCAAAGAGCCTCTGCTGGCCATGGGGATGCGGCTGGGCGAAGGCAGTGGTGCGACGTTGGCTGCCCACATCGTCCGTGCGGCTGTTTTGTGCCACAAGGGCATGGCAACATTTGCTGAAGCGGGCGTTTCTGATAAAAATTAACGCACGAGCAGCAGCCAATAAAGACCGATGAGCAATCCTGTAAAGCGGTTTAGGTGTACACGTTTTTGGTGCTGCTGATCTGGGCGGCAACAATGCTGATGATCCAGTGAATCCAGGTCACGAGAAGCGCAAGATGCGGGGTTTCAAGGACGATCGATATGGTTGCTCCGGGCGCAATCAGCGCCAGTTGAGCGTTGCCACCCAACAATGAACCCGCTGCACCAGTCGCAAAAATCATAGAAACAATCAGCAACCCGACTAACAATGGACTCACCAAGACACTGGGTGCTAACAACCGCAAGCAAACGTCCCAGTTTGCAAGGTAGCTTGCCGTGAGCCAGAGCACGAGGCACCACATAGGAATATGCCACCAAGATGACAGGCTAAGCGGGACATTGGCAACAACGGTTATAATCCATGGGGCAATCAAAAGTGCGAGCACAACCAGGCCACCACCGAGATTAGAAAGCAGCAATACCAAAACCGGTCTGACGGATGTGTTGTGCAGCGTGAAAAGCATCTCTTTTTGCCATAACTGTCGCATCCACCCGATTTGAATACAGCAAGCGAGTGCAAAAAACATCAGGGTCAGCCATTGATCGCGCTGCTCTGAACCGACCGTTGTGAGCAACCAACTGTGGGCAAACCAGAGGAGCGTCAAAACTAAGAAAATTAGAGCCGTTAACCAGGCGAGGATAGCGCCGCCTCGTTGCCAGATGGGCGCCCAAGAACACTGTATGATAATGGCGAGCCAGCTCGGGCTTGATCGGCGCTGCGTTCTAAATGTTGTCTGCGGTTTATCCATGATTAGCGCTCAGACCTCGCCAGTTCCAGGTGGTCATAATCAATCTGGTCCCGGCCATAGCGCAACGCGAGATCAATTGGTGCCCCTTGGGCAACAATGCTGGCGTCATCGAACAGGAGTATGTGGTCGCAAAGTCGTTCCAGCTCATCAAAATCGTTGCTGGTTATCAGCACGCTAGCCTTGGTGTCATCCTGGAATTGCTCTAGGGTGGTCCACAGCCATTGAGTTTGTTCTACGCCGAGGTCCCGTGTTGGAAATTCGACCAGCAGCAAAGACGGGTTGGGCATTAAAGCGAGCGCTGTTTGGAGGCGGACATAGTAGGGCAACTGCCAACCAAAATCTGATGGCTGATCGCCCGTTAATCCCATTAATTCTTCGTATGTTGCGGCAATTTTCTTCGGCTCGTTGAGCCCCTGAAGCCTGGCGGCATGGGTCAGGATTTCACGGCTGCTGGCTGACGCCCCGAGCAGAGGCCAAGGATGTTGGCGGATGTCAGGATTTTGTAATTTCAGCCACGAAATTTTTCCCTGTTTGCTGACTGTTTGCGGCCGTTTGCCACCAAGAAATATTGAGCCGTCGCTAGGTGATTTTGCGCCTATAATACATTGGAAAAGACTGTGAGAAGCGCGAGCACTCAGGCCGCCCAGACCAATTATTTCGCCAGTTGAGATTTGGAAATCAACCGCATTGAAGAGCGTTTCACCTTGAAATGACAAGGTAAATCTCTCGACGACAAGCGTGTTGGTTGACGCATCAATTCCAGGTCTGGAAACCTGTGCGGGGCTGATTTTTTTTGTGACATGCTTTAACTCAGGCTGGGCGATTTTGGACTCACCGGATACCTGTAACGCCGGCTGAGGAAATTCTTCAGGGTGATTGGGGTCGTTTTGTAACGTTGCTGGTTGGGGTTCTTCTGGCACATCCGGCACATGTGGTGCTGGTGATGCCGGAGGCTCTGTTTTCGCTTTTGTTGATGTCGTCGATCGGGTCTCCGAATCAGTTTGTTGGTCATTTGAATTGGGCGCTAAATCTACCAGGACTTTCGATGCGTCTAAGAAATCAGGCGTCGATACCGCTAATTCGTTGGGTTGTTTAGGTGACAGTGGCTTTAGCGAGTACTTTACGGGCCGCGCAACACGTATCGGCTTGCCAACGTCGGCAGACGCAGAGGGGCTATTGCTTTGGTTGGGTTGAACGTTACTCGTGGGTTTGGCCATGCTCAATCTGCGGTTTTGTTTTAGAGATCGCTTTGTACCAAATCATGCTGGCGCTGCGATAGCTTCCCTAACGCGTCAGATGATTTAATTCGTTTAGTGTTTTCGAAAAGGAACAGCATCGACATGGCTCCATTAGAACGTGCTGAGGTAAAAGGGCAAGATCCCTGGGTGGCAGGCGATAATCCGAATCTGGTCCTGATTGGTAAGGATCGGGCAAAACCAGTGTCGCTCCAGACAGTCATCCAGCTGCGCTGGATTGCGCTGATTGGTCAAATGATCAGCGTCATGATCGTTTATTTTCGAGCCGGACTCAATTGGCCCTTGTTGGTGGCAGCAATTGTTCTGGGTGCCTTGGCGGTGAGTAATTTGATTTTGGTGCGCCGAGATCGTCACGGTGACGCAAAGTGGCTGTCGAACAGACAAACAACCAGGATCCTGAGCTTTGACATCTTCCAAGCAGGATTAGTCCTCTGGTTCTCAGGTGGCATTTTGAATCCATTTGTCATTCTTATCCTGGCGCCTGTCATTATTTCGGCAACCATTTTGAATCGTGTGTCAACAGCCCTGTTGTGTTTGATGGCCGTAACGGCTGTCACTTTTATGACGATTTGGTCGCCAACGCTCACCTGGCGCAGTGGTCTGATCGGACTGCCGCCCACCTATAAGGTTGCCGTTTGGGCGAGCTTGGTGGTTGCCGTTGTTTTTGTCGCTCTTTTCATGCAATGGGTGGTCGATCAAGCGCGATCCTTGAACGACAATTTGCTCAACAGTCAACTCGCACTGGAGCGAGAGCGCCAAGTTTCGGCAGTCGGGGGCCTTGCTGCTGCGGCTGCCCATGAGCTTGGAACACCGCTGTCAACCATCACGTTAATCGTGACCGAACTCGCACGCGATCTGCCACCTGACAATGAAATTCAGGACGATCTTGAAACGCTGATTGAAGAAACTGACCGGTGCAAGGAAATATTGAAGCGATTGCAAAAAACACCTTATCGAGACCCTGGTGAGCCCTATCGCGTGCTACCTGTTAGTGCCTTGGTAGAATTATCAGCACAACCCTATTTACGGGAGGACATCGATTTTGAGCTGATCTTCAGTCCGGCGTCGGCAGAGTTGCACCAGCTGGCTGCCGATGGGATACGAGAGGACGACCAGCCAACGTTGCCGCGAACGCCTGAACTAACTTATGGCTTGGGTAATCTTTTGCAAAATGCATTCCAATTTGCACAAAATAGCGTAACTGTTGAAGTGCGCTGGTCACACAGTAACATCACAATTCAGATAATGGATGATGGCCCTGGGTTTGATCAAAAGGTGTTAAACCAGCTCGCGCAAGGACCAGTTGTCGCATCTGGCGGTACAGAAGGAAAATCGCAAAAGGGTGATCGCCGAGAAGGCTACAGCGGCCTGGGTTTAGGCGTTTATATCGCCAAAACACTCCTGGCCCGGAGTGGTGGTGATGTTGCAATGCTTAACCGCTCCGACACACGGGGCGCGCTTGTTATCGTGACCTGGGAGCGCACTGTCTTTGCAGACGAGCAGGCAAACCCCTTGTTGGGACAAAATGACGCAATTTGATGGTAACTTGCCTTGATGACGCTTTCACCCGTTGGCGACGCCGCAAACAGATCTATCTCACTATCTGCAAGAGTAAATCAATATTCTTTGAAGCACTCTTCAATGGAGATGTTCCATGGTTAACGCAGTAACCACAGTAAAGTCTGCTGATATGACTCAGCAGGTCATTTCGTCTGATGATAACAGCTTGCTTATCGTTGATGATGATTCTCGGTTCGCAGATCGTTTGGCCCGAGCGATGGAAAAGCGAGGTTTTTCATGTTTGATTGCAACCAGCGTTTTTGAAGGACGACAGATGGCAACCGCGACACCGCCCAGTTATGCGGTCGTTGATTTGCGTCTTGACGACGGTAGTGGCTTAGACGTCGTGAACACAATCAATCAAGTAAAACCCACCGCGCGCGTGATCGTTTTGACTGGCTACGGCAATATTGCGACCGCTGTGTCGGCAGTCAAACTGGGCGCAATTGACTATCTGCCAAAGCCGGCCGATGCTGATGCCGTCGAAGCGGCTTTACTTTCTGGTGGTCGATTGTTGCCGAACCCACCTGAGTTGCCCATGACAGCCGACCGGGTAAAGTGGGAGCATATTCAACGCGTGTATGAGCAGTGCGATCGAAATGTGAGTGAGACGGCAAGGCGTCTGCGCATGCATCGCAGAACGCTCCAGCGTATTCTGAACAAATACGCTCCGCGAAATTAGACGCCCAATCATCAATCATGGTGGTGATTGGCCCTCAAGAGCGGCAAGTCTGTTCGCTTGGCCTTGCATTTTGTAGGCCGCAGCACGCGCAAATTGGATAAGCAATGATTTGCGCGCGTTGGCATTCAGAAGGCTTGTCGTGGTTGGTTGTCGTTTCTCGTAATGCTCGTAGCCGTCTGAAATAATAATCCCGACGTCGGGTGGGAGGACGTCAACCGGAAATGTGGGTGATACCGCAAAACTAAATTGATCACAGTGGTCTAAATATTCATGCCATTTGTCATCGACGCGAAAATCCTCGATTCCACTTTTGACTTCGACAGCCCAGAATAGGCCTCGTTTCGACACGCCCATCAGATCAATGCGCCGTCCCGTCTTTAGAGTGAACTCCGGCACCCAAGCAAAATTATGGGCATCCAAATGTAATCCAGCACCTCGTGCCACTCGACGGGTCACGTCTGGGCGAGCGTCGTCACTGTTTTGAGCTGTTATGGTCATGTGGCAGGCGCCTTTTTTGCCGCCTTTGAGCCCTGGTCAGTCGCCTGCTTTTCCACCCTAAGCGCCGTTGCTGTGAACATATGTTAACCTGTTGGTCGCCTTGCCAAATCCTGAGTCTGATTATCGACGACAGAAAACCATGTAAACGCCATCAATGTTTTCGCCCGTGATATAGGGTCCCCAACTTTGTTCAAGTATGTCAATTTCACCGCTGTCTTTTAAGACTTGGATGGCGTCGCCAAACGGTCTTTTGCGCCATGACAGGCCGTTAAAGCTGTGAATGCTGACCCCTCCTTTAGCGAGTGGAGGCACTAAGAGATGTACATGTTCAGGGCCAACAACGCCTGGACCGTATACCCCAGCACTCACCATTGCCCGGCAGCTTTCAGCTTCAAAAGGGAAACGAACTGTCAGATCAATCTCTTTTAAACTTGCGTATGCGCCCGTCTTTTCGGCCTCGGCTAACATGCCCGGTGATAAATCCCAACCATGGATGTTGTTATACCCCCTCGGTTTCAAAAGCTTTCCAAGCAGCCCGGTGCCACATCCTAAATCAATGATTGGCAGGTTTTTATCTTTGATATGCTTCTCAACAAGAGATGCAATGCTTTCAGGTGCGCAATAGCCGATGTCTTTAACAGTATTCTGGTCATAATCAGACGCCCAGTCGTCATAGTCGGCTTTCGTTACGGAAACAGGCTGCGGTTTATAGAAGCGCTTTAAACGATCGCTGTTTGGTTCATCGGTGTTTGCTTGATCACCATAAAACCCTCGTTCTTTACCAGTCATTTTTCGCCTCCACAGTCTCAGCCATTGGCAGCCTAACAAGGGATTGGTCAGGAGGCCAGCACTCGTTTTCTCGTGTCCAGCCCAAATATTCACGAAACCCCGATATGCCAAAATGCGGCACAATTACGGCCTAAAATTCACTTTTTCGACTTGTGCCGACTTTGTTAGTTCCCATATCAGCAAGCACAACCGGGCGATTTGCCCAAGTAAATTGAAATAAAAACTCCTGGGCCGTGCATGCTCACATAAGGGGCGCTTTCTTTGGTTGGCAAACGCAATCATCGGGCCCATCTCGTGTTGTTGCACTGTCGCATGAAGGAAAGGTTAGGCAAGCATGTCAAAAGTTATCGGTATCGACCTCGGCACGACGAACAGCTGTGTGTCAATTATGGATGGTAGCGAAACTCGCGTTATTGAAAACGCAGAAGGCGGACGGACGACACCGTCAATGGTCGCGTTCACGGATAGTGGTGAGCGGTTGGTTGGCCAAGCTGCAAAGCGGCAAGCTGTCACCAACCCAACCAACACTCTATATGCCATCAAACGATTGATCGGTCGCCGATTTGATGATCCGGCAATGCAAAATGATATTGAGAAAACCCCTTACAGCATCATCAAGGCAGATAATGGCGATGCTTGGGTTGAAGCCGTGGGCGAAAAATATAGCCCAAGCCAAATTTCGGCGTTCATTTTGATGAAGATGAAAGAAACGGCCGAAAGCTTTCTTGGTGAAGACGTGACTGAGGCCGTGATCACGGTCCCTGCTTACTTTAATGATGCGCAACGCCAGGCAACAAAAGACGCAGGTAAAATTGCTGGTCTGGATGTGAAACGCATCATCAACGAGCCAACCGCTGCGGCAATGGCGTATGGTTTGGATAAAAAGAATGAAGGCACGATTGCAGTTTATGACCTCGGTGGGGGCACCTTTGACGTGTCCATTCTTGAGATCGGTGATGGTTTGATTGAAGTCAAAGCCACTAATGGTGACACGTTCCTCGGTGGCGAAGATTTCGACAATCGCGTGATCGAATACTTAGCTGACGAATTCAAAAAAGATAATAGCATCGACTTGAAGAACGACACATTGGCCCTTCAACGCTTGAAGGAAGCGGCAGAGAAAGCAAAGATTGAGCTCTCCAGCAGTGTGGAGACCGAAATCAATCTGCCGTACATTACGGCTGATGCCACAGGTCCGAAGCACTTAGCGATTAAGCTGAGCCGTGCAAAATTAGAGGCATTGGTTGATGACCTAATCACCCGCACCATGGACCCAATCAAAAATGCCTTAAAAGATGCAGATTTGTCGCCCGGCGATATTGATGAGGTTGTTTTGGTTGGTGGCATGACCCGCATGCCCAAAGTCAAAGAAATGGTAAAAGATTTCTTTAGTAAAGAACCAAACCAGAGTGTGAACCCGGACGAGGTCGTTGCACTTGGGGCCGCTGTCCAAGGCGGCATTTTCCAAGGCGATGTCAAAGACGTTCTGTTGTTGGATGTGACACCGCTGTCACTAGGTATCGAAACGGCCGGCGGGATTTTCACCAGAATGATCGACCGTAATACCACGATCCCGACCAGCAAGACGCAGACGTTCTCAACCTTTGCAGACAACCAGACCGCGGTGACCATCAAGGTGCACCAAGGTGAGCGTGAAATGGCAGCGGATAACAAGGAACTGGGCCAATTTAACCTCGAAGGCATCCCGCCCGCACCGCGTGGTGTCCCACAAATTGATGTGACCTTTGATATTGATGCGAACGGTATCGTGGGCGTGTCAGCGAAGGACAAGGGTACTGGCAAAGAGCAGAAAATCACAATCTCAGCCGACGGTGGATTAACCGATGATGATATTGAACGCATGGTCCGTGAAGCCGCTGAAAATGAGGCCGACGACAAAAAGCGCAAGGAAATGGTTGAAACACGAAACCAGGCTGACGCGCTTGTTTATACAGCGGAAAAAGAACTGAAGGAAAATGCGGACAAAGTTGAAGCGGCTGACAAAGCCGAGGTAGAAGGCGCGATTTTGGCAGTGAAGACGGCGTTAGAGGGTGATGATGCTGAAGCGATCAAGGAAAAGACGGAAGTTCTGTCTGAAGCCTTAATGAAAATTGGTCAGACGATCTACGAGCAACAGCAGGCCGCCGCAGCCGCTGCTGGCGGAGAAGACGCTGGCCCTTCAGATGCTGCATCTGATGATGTTGTTGACGCAGACTTTGAAGAAGTCGATCCAGAGCAAAAGTAAGCCCGTGGACACTATGGAGTAGCACAAAAAGGGGGCTGTCTTGTCTAAGGCTTAGCTCCCTTTATTTTTTGCCGAAGGAGGCCAAAAGTATGGCGAAACGTGATTATTACGATGTCCTTGGCGTGTCAAAAACGGCGAGTGAGAAAGAGCTAAAATCGGCCTATCGCAAAAAGGCAATGGAGTTCCATCCCGATCGTAACCCTGGTGATGCCGGTGCTGAAGTCAAATTTAAAGAAGTTGGCGAAGCTTACGAAATTTTAAAAGACGATCAAAAGCGTGCTGCTTATGACCAATATGGTCACTCAGCTTTTGAAGGCGCTGGCGCGGGTAGTGGATTTTCGAGTGATGCCAGCGGTTTCAGCGATATTTTTGACCAGATGTTCGGTGGGTTCAGCGGTATGTCGGGCAGAGGTGGCGGGCGCCGCCAAGTCCGTGGCGCCGATTTACAGTACAACCTGGACATTAATCTTGAAGAAGCTTTTGAAGGAAAAAAAACCCAGATTTCTTTGCCAAGCAGCGAGAATTGTGGGACTTGCGGCGGAACGGGCGCAAAGCCCGGTACGTTTCCAACCACTTGCCCGACCTGCAATGGACGCGGCCGAATTCGCCAGCAATCCGGTATTTTTGCGATGGAACGCACCTGCCCAACCTGTCAAGGTGATGGTCAGTTGATAAAGGAACGTTGTAGCGCTTGTGGCGGTCGTGGCCGAATCGCAAAAGATAAAAAATTGAATGTTACGATACCGGCTGGTGTTGAAGATGGGACTCGTATCCGGTTGAGCGGTGAAGGTGAAGCAGGCCCTCGCGGCGCGCCTGCTGGCGACTTGTACATTTTTTTGAGTGTTCGGAACCACAAATTGTTTGAACGCGACGGCAGCGATCTTCATATTGAGCTACCAATTGAATTTACCACGGCAGCTCTCGGGGGCACTGTTGAAGTGCCAAGCATTGATGGCTCGACAAGTCGGATCAAAGTGCCCGACGGAACACAGCACGGTAAACAGTTCCGATTGCGCGGCAAAGGCATGAGTATTTATAGTCGCGAGGACCGTGGCGATTTGTATGTGCACACAAGTGTGCAGATCCCATCAAATTTGAACGGCCGTCAAAAAGAGTTACTCAGGGAGTTTGCCGACATCAGCGATGCCTCGCCGTCTGTCGCAAGTTTTTTCGGTAAGGTTAAAGATCTTTTCAACTAAAGAACCGATCGCTTCACTTGCCTTGTGAATGATGAACACGTCGATCGTATCTGCTTGTTGGATTGCGGTAAGTCAATGATGGCGATCAGAAAATTTGGGCGTTGAATGATGCTGAACGACGCTTCGTTGCAGGCTATTTTAAATGGCCTCTTTGCTGCACTGGTTGGTGCTGCGAGTAGTTTCGCGATCATTCTGAGTGGATTGGTAGCGGTTGGTGCCACCGAGCAGCAGGCAGCTACGGGTCTCATGGCCGCGTTCATTACGATGGGTCTGGCTGGCATTATAACCGCCGTTGTATCTCGTGCGCCCATTGGTATCGCGTGGAGCACGCCAGCTGCCGCCTTGCTCAGTGCCAGTTCTGTTCCGGCAGCAGGCTTCCCCGCTGTGATTGGTGCTTTTGTTGTTTGCGCAGGGTTGATTGTGCTCAGCGGCCTGGTTCGCCCATTTGGTCGATTGGTCGAGAATATTCCCGAGCACCTTGCAGCAGCACTGATTGCCGGTGTGTTGGTGAAACTTTGTTTCGCTCCTTTTCTGGGGCTTTCTGAAGACCCAATCGCCGTTGGTATCATTATCGCGACCTGGGCGGTTTTCCATGTTGTGACGCCAAGATGGGCCGTTCTGTGTGCGCTAGTTGCCTTTGCAATTGTGCTCGCGGCAGGCAAAGAGCATCAGTCATGGCCAGTAGATTTAACGGTGTTCGCTCCATGGCAGGCGATGATGCCGACGTTTACCTGGGCGACAAGTATTGGACTGGGCATTCCTCTGTTTATCGTCACAATGGCCGGGCAAAATATACCGGGTGTTGCGGTCATGCGGGCGAACAACTATCAAATTAAAGCCGGGCCCTGGTTTGTGTTAACGGGCATTTTCTCTGCGATTGGTGCGCCGTTTGGCGCAGTGCCTGTTAATTTGGCCGCCATCACAGCCGCTATGCTTGCTGGCGAGCAAAGTCATTCGGACCCAGACAAACGGTATTGGGCGAGCATTAGTGCGGGCATAGCATATGTTCTATTTGGTCTGTTCACAGGGGCGATCGTTGTTATCGTTAGTTTGGCCCCGCTTTATCTGGTTCAGTCTGTTGCCGGTTTGGCGCTTATACCAGCCTTTGTGTCTGGCGCTGCGACGGCTTTTCAGCGTGCCGAACTGAGAGTTAGTGCTGGTGTCACCTTTCTGTTTGGTGCGAGCGGTATGGCTTTATTTGGAATTAGCGGCGCATTTTGGGGCTTGTTGATCGGTGTCGGTATCGACTGGTTTCAAAGAACCTTTGCGCAGTCGGACAAACGTTGATTCATTGGATTGTGAATGAAAATTTATTTACGGTGATTCGGCGAACAAGGTTACTTGCGGCATTTATCTTTATGTATTTTTCATTGTTGGCTGTCCAATCGCCCGGACAAGATTGTCCTAACCTGGAAAATCTGCCTATATCTGAACACTAAATGGGATCATGCAGCGACGCGCGTATCTGCGCGTAGATCAGGCGAAATGGTGGTGGAACTCCTTTCAGGCAACAAAAGCTTTGGCGGCACTCAGGGTGTTTACATGCACCGCAGTGACGTCCTTAATGTACCTGCCATGAATTTTGCCGTTTATTTGCCGCCTCAGGCTGATCGTGGACCAGTACCGGCGTTACTCTTTCTTTCAGGGCTCACTTGTTCTCACGAAAATGTCATGATGAAAGGCCATTACCAGCAAGCTTGTGCGAAGGCTGGCATTGCATTTATCGCGTCTGATACCAGCCCGCGTGGTGATCACGTGCCGAATGACACGGCCTATGATTTGGGCCAAGGTGCCGGCTTCTATCTTGATGCGAAACGAGCGCCGTGGTCCAAACATTTTAAAATGGAAAGCTATTTGCTCGATGAACTGATTTCGCTTTGCGAGCATGAATTGCCGATAGAAACAGAAAATATGGGCATAACGGGTCATAGCATGGGTGGCCACGGTGCTCTTACGCTGGCTTTGCGGCACCCGGGACGATTTAGGAGTTTGTCCGCTTTTGCGCCCATTTGTGCACCAAGCGTTGTGCCTTGGGGTCAAAAAGCCTTTAACAATTATTTAGGATCTAACGCACGTGACGAATGGGCGCGGCATGATGCGACCCAACTGATCACGAGTGGCGCGCGATTTGATGGTGAAATTTTGGTTGATGTTGGGGCTGCCGATGGTTTTTTAAATGACCAACTACGGCCGTGGCTGTTGTCCGAAGCTTGTCGGCTCGTGGGACAACCGCTCACGCTGCGTGAGCACGCGGGCTATGACCACACCTATCATTTCGTGGCCAGTTTCATGGCTGATCACATTAGCTTCCATGCCAAAGTGCTTTTGGCTAAATGAATTATTCTTATGGACACAGTTGTTTCTTGGATTGCTAACCACCGAATGGAATTGTTGGTGGGGGCCATTCTAATCTGGTCAATGCTGGTGCGGCTGTCCTTGGGGGCAGTTGGCGGGGCCCGCATGGGTCTATTCGCTGCTCCGCCAGTTGTTCTCATCACATGGATGTGGATTCTCGAGCTAAACTTGATGCAGTTTGACAATCGGTTTGTCTTACTGTGGTGGACGACCGCTTTGGGCTATCTGGTTGGCACCATCCTTGACGTCAAGCATATCACGGGTCGATTGGCTGCAAGCGTGAGTCTTGGTGTGGCTGCGATCGCTGTTGTGGTACAGGCAAATTATGGCTCTTTTTCACAGACTGGATCGATGCATTTCGCTGACATTTCTTGGCGTGGACAACTGGGGATTTTCCTCATGTCTCTCACTGTCGTGGGCCTGGTCGTCTGGCGGAACCGGAACGGCGCTCAAGGCGCCAGTGTCGCTCGGTACGTCACGAGCATTTTATTCGCATTGGGCGTCGCTTACATGATGCGCCTCCAGGGTTTCTCAACAGACCACGTCTTGGTCGTTGGCCTTATAGCGGTGCACCTGGTTGTGCCAACAATTTTAGGGGGCCTTGAGGCTGGATGGCTTCAATCTGGACATTCTTTGGCGACGACGCAACGCCCCAGCTTTCCCGGTTGGGCGGGCATTTTGGGGCTTCTCGTTCCGCTTTACCTTACGCCATGGATTTATGTGACGAGCGAAGCCAATATCCCGTTAGGAACATTGGGACTGCGCCCCATTACGCTCTTGAGCTTGCTTGTCTTCGCTGACTTTTTGTTGCGGCCAGCGCGAACTTATTTAGCAGCAAGTGTGCGTTATCGATTGGGTCTGGGGTCGAGAACATTTTTTATCACGATATCCTGCGGGATTCTTTTTGTCGCTATTTTGGTGCAACAAGTGCAGCGTGACTTAAGTTTGGCGGTCTAGTTGGCTTAGCAGTGGGTGCAGTTCTTGGAGCAATTCCTCGCGGGTCAACCCCTGTTCAACAAGTGCCATCAGACTGGTCGATGTGTCGCGCTTGGATAGTTTTTTGTGAGGTTCTTCTAAGCTCATCAGCAAAGGATGGTGATCATATAGGGGTGCATCAAATCCTAGCGCTTGTTGCAAAGCGCGATGAATCGGTGTTTGAGTATACAGGTCCATGCCCCGTGTGACGTGACTTACCTGCTGGAAGTGATCATCGATCACGTGGGCCAGGTGGTAGCTTGTCGCGATATCTTTGCGCGCGATGATGACATCACCCCACGCAGCCAGATCGCTATCTTGACGGCCAAGGCGCAAATCTACCCAGGATATGTCTTGATCGGCAAAGGACTCATGCCGCAGCCGCCAAGCGGTGTTGGCGCCGGCAGGCACGTTCCGCGATCGACACGTGCCAGGGTAGGGTGCTGATGGATCCCCCGTTACGGCGATTATGTCTGCTCGTGTACATGTGCAAGGATAGACCACATCAAGGCGTTGTAATTCTTCTAAACCTGCCTGATAAATCGCTCGGCGCTCGTGCTGGTTGATCACTTCTCGTGCTGGGGTCAGTCCAAGCCATTCAAGAACAACAAGAATATCGTCAATCATTTCGGGCCGACGGCGCGTGTGATCGATATCTTCAATCCGTACCAGGAAATCGCCGCCCAGTCGCTCAGCGCGCCTTGCTGCCCAAAGGGCGGAAAGCGCGTGGCCCTTGTGCAAATAGCCAGTTGGCGACGGTGCAAACCTGGTCCGAATGGGTCGACTGTTCGATTGCATCTGGTTGATGGTCTCACAAAGCGCTAAATAGAGAATTCCTTCTTAGCATGAGCACGGTGGTCTTCCATGTCTGCAAGCGTTGATAACTTAGCATTGATTGTTCTGGCTGCCGGCAAGGGAACGCGCATGAGGAGCCAAAAACCCAAAGTATTGCATCCAGTGGCCGGGCGCCCAATGCTTGACTGGGTGCTCGCGACGGGTCAGGCCCTGGATCCATCAAAACTCGTTATTGTTATTGGTCCTGAGCTTGAGGCCATGGCAGAGCGCTTCGCCCCTCATACGGTTGTCGTCCAGCGGGAACGGAAAGGTACAGGCCATGCCGTCGATCAAGCCCGTGGCAGTCTTCAAGAATTCCGTGGCCATGCGCTAATTATGTTTGGAGATACGCCACTGGCGACGGCGGACAGCATGTGGCGCATGCTTGCACCGGCAGCCAGCGGGGCAAGCGTGGTCTTGGGCGTTTTCGAGCGGAACGATGGGGCAGAATATGGTCGTGTCGTGCTAGACGATACAGGCGCGCCAGCCCGCATTGTTGAGCGCAAAGATGCCAGTCCGGAAGAACGAGAAATCACCACACTCAATGGTGGCTTAATGGTCATTGAGCTGCCGTTACTGTGGACCCTGTTGGATCAAATCGACAACAAAAATGCTCAAGGCGAGTATTATTTGACTGATGTCTTGGAGCTTGCATATGCCGCAGGACATAAAACAGCCTTGGCACGCCTTGACGAGACAGAATTACAGGGTGTCAACAATCGGGTTGAGCTGGCAAAGGTTGAAGCGGTTGCTCAGGGGCGTTTGCGAGAACAAGCCATGTTGGGTGGGGCAAGCATGATAGATCCTGGCACGGTCACCTTGAGTTTCGATACCAAGCTAGGTGAAGACGTGACCGTCGAGCCCAATGTTTTCTTTGGCCCTGGCGTCAGCGTGGATCGAGGCGCCAGGATTTGTGCCAATTCTCACCTGGAGCAAACGGTAGTCAGCGTCGGCTGTACTGTTGGACCGTTTGCGAGACTGAGGCCGGGTACGGTGTTGCGGGCTGGTGCGAAAGTTGGCAACTTTGTCGAAGTCAAGAATGCTGATCTGGGCGAGGGGTCGAAGGCCAATCATTTAAGCTATGTTGGTGACGCGATCGTTGGTGCTCAGTCAAATATTGGTGCCGGAACGATTACTTGTAATTATGATGGCTTCAACAAGGCGCGCACAAATTTGGGAGCAGGTGTCTTTGTCGGCTCCAACACGGCGTTGGTGGCGCCAGTAACCGTAGAAAATGGCGCGATCATCGCGGCTGGCTCGGTGATTACCAACGATGTGCCAGCCGACTCTTTGGCTGTTGCACGTAGCCGGCAGGTTAACAAAAGTGGCATGGCTACAAAGTTTCGTCGAAAAGCCAAGGCAATCAAAGATTCGGGTAAGGAATAGTGGCAAATCAGGAGTTTGCCTCTCAACTGCCCTCCGTGGACCTGCTTGCTGCTTGGATCGAACGGACGTGGGCACTGGGCACGGTTGATGCTGTCGAGCTGATCAACTTAAGCGAAAATGCCATGTACAGGGTCGACGTGGCAGGCAATACGGCCTTTGTCTTACGCATCAGCCAGCCCGGCTATCAAAGTCGTCAGGCCTTAGTGACCGAGCTCTGGTGGATGGAACAACTCAAGTCGCTCGATGAACTGGAGGTTGAAATAGCGGAGGTGATCGCTGGCAAAAACGGCGAAGCCCTTCAGCTATTGTCGACACTCAGGCATTGGCACTGTGCCTTGTTTTCGTTTTTGGATGGTCAAAAGATTGCGCGGCGCGAACTGTCGATTGCAGACTTCAATACCTTGGGTCGCGTTGCCGCAACGATGGCGCAGATCGGCCTCGATGCCAGTCATGAGCGTCCCCGCTGGGCGCCGGCATATTTTTTGGCGCCAAAGTATGCCTGGGGCAATTGGCGCGATAGCGACGCTGTGGAGGCACAAGTACGAACAGCCCTCGAAAGCGATGAACAGCGGGTGCTGGGCATGTTGTTGGGTGCCAATTTTGGCTACCATTTGATTCATGGTGATATGCGAGCGGCAAATTTGCTTCGACGTCATGACGGTGGGCTTGCCTTGCTGGATTTCGACGATGCTGTTGAGGCGCCGGCGATCGTCGACCTTGCCGGTGCGCTCAGTTTTGACGAGGCGCTGCCGAGCCTGGCAGAACGTGTCGCTGCATGGTGCCGTGGATACGGTGAAGTGCAGCCGTTAGATAAAGAGCAACGAAAATCATTGCCAGCATTTCTGATGCTGCGTCGCTTGTCTTTGCTTGGCTGGATGACAACGCATCCGCTTGCGCCAGAAGCACAAGAATTAGGGGTAGAATTTGTGCATGATACAGTCGGTCTATATGACAAGCTGGTTGCTACTGTCACCTGAGCACTCGCTATTGCGCACCTCAGTTAGGCTGAACATCTTACCAAAAAGTTTCCGTTCAAATAGTCTTTGTCCCGGCCGGTTTGAGCAGCGGATTTTCCATAGCGCAGCGGCTCGTGGGTTGACAGATCAATGACTTCCGCGCCAGCCGCCTGCGCAATCGCCTGGCCTGCACCGGTGTCCCACTCCATCGTTGGTCCAAACCGCGGATAAAGATCCGCGTTGCCCTCAGCAACACGGCAAAACTTGAGGCTGCTGCCAGCCAATAGGCTTTCGGCAATTGCTTGGCCGCCCAGGAAATCTGCCATAGCAGCTTCATCTGCATGGCTTTTGGAACTGACAACGTACAAGCCTTCAGGCGCTCTACGGCCAGCGGTCAGGCTCTCGATACTGCCATTACCGATCTGTCGGAACGCGTTTTTCCCCCTGAGATCCGTCCACCAATTTGTCTTCAGGACAGGGGCGCAAATGAAGCCAGCCACAGGCTGGTAATTGTCAATTAAGGCAATGTTGATGGTGTATTCGCGGCGCCCTTTAATGAATTCTTTTGTGCCATCCAAAGGATCGACCAGCCAATACCGCCCCCCGCTTTGGATCAGGGCGTCCAAATCCCCACTATTGCCTTCCTCGCTTTGCACCGGAATGTCGGGCGTCAGCGCTTTGAGGCCACTCATAATGATCTCATGACTAGCGAGATCAGCTTTGGTCAAAGGACTGTCATCGGCCTTTACTTCTATCCCTAGGTCTTCGCCCCGATAGAACTCAAGCGTGGCAGCCCCGGCTTTACTGGCAAGCGCAACGATCTCAGCAGTGGTAACGTTCAAAGCCACTACCATTTGCTGAGGGCAGGAATTTTGCTCAAATCAGCCCGGTCTTTGTACTTGCCAGCCGTTTCGGCGATTTCCTTTAAGAGCCCTTCGTCCAGCGTAATTGGATCCAGCCCCAACGCCAGGAAACGATCGTTTAGGACGTTAAGCTCATTTTCGGCGGCTTCTTTGCGTGGATTGTCGACATAAGAGACCTGGGCACCTGTCATCCCCGCAATCATTTCGGCCAAATCTCTGACCCGATGAGTTTCGGTCATTTGGTTGAGGATGTTAACGCGCTCGCCAGACTGCGGGGGGTTTTCCACCGCCAGCTGGATACAGCGTACCGTGTCTTGAATATTGATGAACGCGCGTGTCTGTCCACCTGTGCCGTGAACGGTCAGCGGATAGCCTACTGCGGCTTGCATCAAGAACCGATTCAAGACAGTGCCGTAGTCGCCGTCATAGTCAAAGCGATTTGACAAACGCTCATCAAGGCGGGTTTCAGCGGTTTGCGTCCCCCAGACGATGCCTTGATGCAGATCGGTGATCTTCATGGCGTCGTTCTTGTTGTAAAAATGGAAAAA
>CAXBRM010000021.1:0-18493 GCA_963978305.1 uncultured Rhodospirillales bacterium | reverse complement strand
TTATAATTAATTGGTATTGTTTTAATTTTCTCTATAATTTGGTCAACAACATCCAAATAGAAAACATGAATTATTAAAGCAGTATTATTTTGATTTGATGTTAACTCTTGAACCGTCGGCTCATACTCTTCTCCCGTTACCACACTTCTAATGCTCTGAAGATACGCATAGCCCTTGTCCCAGTCAGGCTCTAAGTAAGCGCCTTCCGCCCACTCGTTCCAAGCATTGACAAAAACAATATTTTCGGTGGCCTCAGCAATTTTTTGGTTAATCGCAGCGGCGGATTTCAAATGCTTCGCAAAAAGTTGTGGCGAGTTACCATAGAATATGTTCGCATGCTCTCTGCGACGCGGTGAATTATCCCAACCAGGGCAAACGGTCCGATAAACAGGATAGTCATAATCGGACGTAATGTACCGATCTAGGGATGACCAATCGAATAAATTACCCTTAAAATTTGCCGTTTCCCCAGGAAAGTTATCGATGACGTCAGGCGCTGAATTGTTTGGTGTAAACTGCATGGTTGCATCACAGCCAAAGATTTTGGGATCATGATGCGTTTTTGTCTGTGTCGAAATAATATACAGCTCTCCCAGCCCCATGTCCCTGGCTCGCTGCCGAAATTGCCGTACAGTTCTCAATGAATCAGTAAAAAGATCGATCCTATAAATAATCAAAACAGGTCGACCGTTAATCTTCAAATATCGAAAATCTTTCAGATAAGGGTAGATGTAATCAATGAATTTTTCTAGCTCGGTTTCGTCGTAATTTTGACGAACAATAATCTCTTTATGTTGCCCATCCCAACGCTTGGACCAATTTTCATTTGCCCAACAAAGGCAGAACTCAAGATCTAACTCCGTATCGGCGAGGAAACGCCGTACCGGTGTTTCCAAGATGGCCTTGCCATCAAAGTAGTAATAGTGAAAAATAAAAGCAGATATGCCGTAATTTTTTGCGAGCTCAACCTGAGCGCTTAAAATGTGTTTTTCTCTTAAGTCGTAATAACCCAGTTCCAATGGAACTCTGGGAACCGCATGACCATCAAATGCTGGTTTGGCACGAACCACGTTAGTCCATTCGGTAAAATTCTTTCCCCACGCCTGATTATTTTCGATGATCGGATGAAACTGAGGGAGGTAGAACGCTGCAACCTTAAATTTGTATTCGCTCGAAATTGCTGTTGTATTTTTAGGCACAAATTCCGGGCCTGGAAAAGGACGATCAAAGCGGATGTTTAGACGCTCTGCTTCCGGCGTTAAACGCACGACATTTTTGGCAGTTAACCTGAACAACCGCTGGAGCCAAAGCGCAATACGCTTCAAATAATTCTTTGCTGGCTTCAGATCTGTTAAGCTTGAAAATGAGCTGCTAACAGCCCTTAAACGATAGAAAATCCTATTTGCAAATTCACTATCCACGACTGAGTCAATCCTACACCAAACCGATTAAGCTTCTCTTTGACGCCATTAACCAAACAACACCTATCAAATGCTAACCAGACCTGATCTGTACGAAATAAAATCAATCGGCTCTGCAGCATTCACCAAAACAATTAGAAGATCCACGAATTTCTTGGACGCCGGCATTAATTTGTGAACAGCATACACAAAATATCTACTTGATTGGATTGGAGTGCATCGCACCAAATTCAAAATTAGTAAACGCAATATCTAGCAAACGCTTTAAAGTTCTAATTACCAATGATTTTTTGTTTCACCTAGGAAATTATTTTCTGTTAAAATTCAATCTTTATAACATTAATCTTGAAGATAATTATTTTTTGTAAGTTTATTAAGAATACCGAATAATCTCTGCACATATTTTTGTTTTTTTATTTCTCTATAAGAAGATCAATATCTTGTACATATTATCTGTTGGATTTTTTTGGTTGGAAATCCAATGTCAATCTCGCGGAGTAAAATTTTTAATCAGCGCAACAAAAATGCTGGCTAGACATCTTACAGTCCAGCCAGCAAACAATATGATTGATTGATGCGAAAGAAAAAGCAGCGATCAAAAGCGTGTTTCTGCAACTTTGCGCAACAAGAAATCACGGAAAACGTTCACACGCTGAACGCTGCGTAGTTCTTCAGGATAAACGAAATACGCCTGGAACATCGGCCCTTCGGTTGCGGGCAAGACCCGCACCAAATCGTCGCTGTCACGGACAATATAGTCCGGCAGCGACGCGATACCAGCACCGGATAGTACAGCCTGCTTGATCGCCCAAATGTTGTTGATGGTCAGTACAGGCTTACGGGCGCCCTTGTTACTGCCGGCTTCTAAGATCCAGTTCAGATTCGGAATTGGTGGACGGCTGTCACTGCCCCAAACAATTAGACGATGGTTATCCATATCTTCGAGGGCATCTGGGGTGCCATGCTTATCCAAATACGCTTGGCTGGCGTAAACGTGGCTATGAGCTTCAAATAGCAAGCGTTTAATCAAATCTGGTTGGCGTGGCGTATACAAGCGAATGGCAACATCAGCCTGACGCATACTCAAATCCAACTCTTTGTCCTCTAAGATCAAATGGACCTCAATTTCGGGGTAAGCTTGGACAAACTCATCAAGCAGTGGCGAAAGCCAAGCACTACCAAGCGCAATCGTCGCCGTGACACGCAACTCACCTGCTGGATTCTCTTTACGATCCTTAAGCTGCGCCTCAACCATTGACAGCTTGCCAAAAACCTCGTGAGCGGTGTTAAACAATAACTCTCCTTGCTCAGTCGGGATCAACCCGCGAGCGTGACGATGAAAAAGGGTCGTGCCTAGACTGTCTTCTAAGGCGCTGATTTGGCGACTCACAGCAGACTGGCTCAAGTTAAGCTCTTCACCAGCATGAGTAAAACTCCCCGCCTCTGCAACAGCGTGGAATATTCGTAATTTGTCCCAATCCATGGGCACACCTCCGTGTCTTGCAGCCATTGTACTGTCTTAGCTCAGGGATTGTACAAAAAAACTGCAAACAGATTTTAAAAGACTTAATACACAATGCGTAAAATGCCGGAGTCCCTGAGTTATGACTTAAACGCAAGCATAACAGACTTGTTATGCATTTGGACAGCGTTTTCGCACGCTTTCGCATGTAAGTCGTTATATTTTTGACATTTATGGCATACCTCTTCCAACTTTAATCACTAATCAGCTAATTTTTCAGAACAGAAGAGATCAAAAAAAGAACATTTAGGGTTCAAAAGTTGATTTTGGTTTGATAAAGGACATAAGCTCAGGTAATGCTGACATAGCCAAATAAGAACATTTAATGAACATTTAGTGAGGTCGCTGCTGGGCAGCGTTTTATGATGACAGTACCGTTACGAAAAAGCACCGCAAGCGGATCATCAAAAGCAACCTTAACCTCTAGCTTAAATGAGCTGCGTGATATTGTGCGTGCACTTGAAGGCAAGCCACCAGCTGTACTCACCGAGGGATTCGAACAATCCCCAAATGTCGATGAGCCAACAGATCCGCTAGCCCAAAAAAATGCGCGCGCTGATCAAAGACGACTAAGCTTTGGAATTGACAGCGTTGATCGCATCCTTTGTGGGGGGCTTATGAGCGATGCCTTGCACGAAATTTTTCCAAAAAAGGCAGAATGGGATGACGGTTTAACCACAGCTTTTGCACTCGCAATGCTTAGTCGACTACAAGCAAGCGATTTGGGTTACGCTGCCTCCTCTGTCACTGGAGAGCGTACCCTCCGACCTGTCGTTTGGATTACACAGCGCGATACGGCGGGAGCAACGTTAAGCCCGCAAGGGCTAATGGCGCTAGGCTTCAACCCCGACGGGCTGTTTCAAATCGAAACCCAAAGCGATGCAGACGCACTTTGGGCATATGGTGAAGTTTTAAACCATAGCGAGCTTGGTTCAGCTGTGGTTGAAGTGTGCAATCTTGATCTAGCACAGAGCCATCGCATCCAGCTGCGTGCGCAAGAAACACAGGTCAGTGGACGCTATCGCCTTTTAATGATGCTTCGACGAAACAAAGGTGCCCGCCAACCCCAAGTGCAGCCGACTTCGGCCGCAACCCGTTGGCGATTGGGTCCCGTTGCCCCACAAAAACTGGCACCAACAGACCGTGACAACATGGGCAGCGCCAGGGTGCCAAACTCAACTTTATCGCCCCAAGGCCACTGCTTTTTATCACAACGCTCCGCCCGTCAGCATTCCACCAGCAACCTCGCTTCACAAGCAACACAGAGCTGCGTCACGCCGTTGGTACCACATATGATTGGCTCACCCCTATCCCAGGTGCGATGGGCTGCTGAATTGTTTCGTCAGCGCGGTGGCCCATCTGCAGATTGGTTTCT
Organism: uncultured Rhodospirillales bacterium; assembly: GCA_963978305.1. Lineage (GTDB taxonomy): Bacteria > Pseudomonadota > Alphaproteobacteria > UBA7985 > UBA7985 > CAXBRM01. The sequence continues at coordinate 14,175 of CAXBRM010000021.1, read as the reverse complement.
TGAATGGTCCTATGAGCACGGACAATTCCGCCAGCTTACTAAGCTCAAATAGCTTTAAGCCATGTATCAATCCCTAACCTCAATCCGACGCATTCTGTGTCTGCATATCCCTCGCTTCGCTGCCGTGATCTCCGGTGCTGGAGAGGATCAGCCGCGTGCCCTTATCGAACAGCATCGCCAAATGATGATTGTGCACAGCATCAATCGCAATGCGCAAACCTTAGGTGTTGCACCCGGGATGGCGCTGTCCGATGCCCGCGCCTTCGCCAAAGACTTAAAAACCGCTGACCTCGACCCAGCACGCATCCAAACAGCTAAAGAGCAATTGGCCATGTGGTTAGGACGTTATAGCCCGCTGATTGGCTATGATCCTTTGGTTAACCCTTTGACGGTTGACGGCAGAGCTGGTTTTTGGATTGATATCAGCGGTGTTGCACATCTCTTCGGGGGTGAGCAGCGATTGATGGCAGATCTTTCAGCCCATCTAAAGCGAATGAATTTTTGTGAGACCAACATGGCAATCGCACCAACCCCCGGTGCCGCATGGGCCATGGCCCACCATTCCACCCAAAACCTGAGCACCATTGCCAAAAACAGCATCCGCAGCACGCTATATCCGTTTCCTCCTACCGCACTACGGCTGACCGAGAAAACACTTGAAGCATTGGATCGATTGGGGCTGCGCCAAATTGCTGACATCGTCAGGCTGCCACGCACTGAACTGGGTCAACGCTTTCCGCGTGACGCAGATAATTTGCTGCTGCGCTTGGATCAAGCTTTTGGCGACACAGCCGAAAGCATTGAACCCATTGCCCCGCCGGCACCTTACGCTTGCCGCCGTTTATACCCCGAACCTGTTCAACACAAAAATACAATCATTGCTGGTTTAAGCGATGGTTTAAAGCGTGTGCTCAGCGCACTCGAGCGGGATCAGCGTGGGGCTCGCCAAGTGAATTTGCGCCTCTTTAAAGTTAACGGTCACTGTGCTGTTATCCGTGTTAAAACCAACGCACCAACGCGCAATCACCAATCTCTTTTACGTCTGTTTGATGAGCGGCTTAACGGTCTCGACGTTGGGTTTGGCTTGGATACTCTTGTGGTCGAGGCTCCCAATCACGAAGCTCTAGGCTATGAGCAAACAAGCGTGCTGACAAAACATGGCCAAAACAGCAATAGGACTGTCTTCGATTCCATTGCCAATCGCTTGGGTGAACAAGCTGTGCGCCGTTTTGTGGTAGAAGCCAGCCATACTCCAGGCAGCGATGCCGTCGGTCTGCCACTCGGTGCTGACAACGCCAACACGGCGATTAGCTGGCAACGTGCGTATCGGGATCGCGTCCTTGTCGGGCGGGATCAAGATGCGCCCGTACATGAGCGAGAACAGACTGCCGTGCGTCAGAGCAAACTTTTGCCGCCAATCCGCAGTAATCAAAGCTTGGCAAAAATCACTGGCAGCCGGGCCCGGCCCTTACATCTGTTTGCAAAGCCCCAGCCTGTTGCGTTTGTACGCTCGCACCGTCACCAAGCTCGGATGACCTGGCGACGACTTGATCACCAACTTATCGATTTGCAAGGGCCGGAACGCATCACAGCCGACTGGTGGAAGGCGCACATCGCGGGCGATCCCATCGCTAGCGCACCGCGCGATTATTACCAGGCGACAGACGAGCAAGGCCGACAATTTTATCTTTTTGAAACACTCAGCTTCGACCATGAACCAACCGGTGTCTGGCACGTCGCTGGTTTTATGTGATGGGCCATATCAAGCAGAGCCAAAGGTGATCCAATATGCCATCTTACGCCGAGTTACAGATTACCACGAACTTCAGCTTTCTGCGTGGGGCATCGCACGCCGATGAACTGGTGAGCGCTGCAGCAGCCTTGGGGCTCAAGGCCATTGCAATTACAGACCGTAACTCGTTGGCTGGTATCGTCCGTGCACACGTAGCAGCCAAAGCTGCTGGTATTCGTCTGGTCGTTGGCGCGCGACTGGATCTAATAACTAACGCGACACCATCGGCAATAGTGCCCATCAAAAAGCAAAACCTCAACAATCGGGCATTACGGACACTTGGTGGTCAAGACGCTATTCTGTCGCGAAATAGCGCTGATCTGAGTCTGAGCATTGACGGTGGTGCAACCAGTTACAAGGTTACAGAGCCGTGCGATGGCTCTGCCGGCATAAGTCTGCTCGCTTACCCACTCGATCGCATGGGCTATGGCGATCTGTGTCGATTACTCACTTTAGGCCGACGCCGCGCGCCTAAGGGCGAATGCTACATCGACTTGAATGATGTCCGCGCTCACAGCAACAACATGATTTTTGTGGTGATCCCGCCAGCCATTGTGAGCGACGATTTTGTCGTTGAACTCGACACCCTAGGGCGCACCTGGCAAGGTCGCTGCTATCTTGCTGCCACCCAGCATTTGCTTGGCAATGATCAGCAACGCCTGGAGCAACTTGCCGCTCTTGCTGAGCAGTGCAGCACGCCACTGATCGCGACCAATGATGTGCATATGCATTGTCGTGACCGCAAGGCGCTACAAGACCTGCTGACCTGTATCCGCCACGGCTGCACCATTGATGAAGCTGGATACCGGCTCTTTCCAAACGCCGAACGCTGCCTGAAAAGTGCAGCTGAGATAGCAAGCCTCTTCCAGGCCCAACCGGCAGCATTGACACGCACCGCAGACATCGCCAAACGCTGCCACTTCAGCTTGGACGAGCTCCAGTACGAGTACCCCGAGGAACTTAGTGGCGAGAGCGGCGATACGCAAACCGAACTCGAACGGCTGACATGGGCTGGCGCACAAAAACGTTACGGCACCAACAGTGTCGAAGCACTGCCCGAAAAAGTCCGCACCCAAGTCAGCCATGAACTGAAGCTGGTTCAAGAGCTAAATTATGCCCCGTATTTTCTAACTGTCTATGACATCGTGCGCTTTGCGCGTAGCCGAGGAATTTTGTGCCAGGGTCGCGGCTCGGCGGCAAACTCGACAGTTTGTTATTGCTTGGGCATCACCAGCGTTGACCCCGCCCACATTGATTTGCTCTTTGAGCGCTTCATCAGCGCCGAACGCAATGAACCACCTGACATTGATGTGGATTTCGAACACGAACGCCGTGAAGAAGTCATGCAGTATATTTATGAAAAGTATGGCCGGCATCGCGCTGGCTTGACTGCGACGGTGACCTGCTACCGCACCCGTGGCGCCATCCGTGATGTCGGTAAAGCACTTGGGTTAAGCGAAGATGTGATCGCTGCCGTCAGCGCAAACATTTCAGGCTGGAACGGCAATGGTATGGAAGACAAACGCGTCGCTGAACTCGGATTGGATCCTGATGCCCCGCGCCTGCGCCAAGCCATCGACTTTGCCAACGCTTTGCGTGGCTTTCCCCGCCATCTTAGCCAACACGTTGGTGGCTTTGTTCTCACCAATGGTCCATTGCACGAATTGGTGCCAATTGCCAACGCAAGCATGGTCGACCGCACCGTGATTGAATGGGACAAGGACGATTTAGAGGCCTTGGGTATTTTAAAGGTCGATATCCTTGCTTTGGGTATGCTGTCCTGCATGCGTCGCTGCTTCGATTTGATCGACCAGCACTATGGCCAGCGCATGGACTTGGCAAGTTTGCCCGCTGAAGATTCAGAGGTCTATGACATGCTGTGCCGCGCTGATAGCATCGGGGTATTTCAAGTGGAAAGCCGAGCGCAAATGAACATGCTGCCCAGGCTTAAGCCCAGAACTTTTTATGATCTCGTCATTGAAGTTGCCATCGTCCGGCCTGGTCCAATTCAAGGCGACATGGTCCATCCATATTTGCGCCGTCGTGCTGGCGAAGAACAAATCCAATATCCCAGCGAAGAATTGCGCGCTGTGCTTGGCAAAACCATGGGTGTACCTTTGTTCCAAGAACAAGCCATGAAAATTGCCATTGTCGCTGCTGGCTTTACCCCTGGGGAAGCGGATCAACTCCGCCGCGCCATGGCCACTTTCAAGAAAAGCGGACAAATTGGCCAGTTTGGCGCCCGCATGCGCGAAGGCATGATCGCCCGTGGCTACGATCCTGAATTTACAGAACGCTGTTTTAAGCAAATCGAAGGCTTTGGTACCTATGGCTTTCCAGAGAGTCATGCGGCTAGTTTCGCGCTATTGGTCTACACCTCAAGTTGGATGAAGTGCCATTATCCCGAAGTCTTCTGCTGCGCCTTGCTCAATAGCCAGCCAATGGGGTTTTATGCTCCGGCGCAAATCATCCGCGATGCTCGTGACCACGGCGTCGAAGTCCTGCCCGTCGATGTCAACCTGAGCGATTGGGATAATACACTTGAGTTCGCTAGTGGCCGCGTGTTGAACCCTGCTCCTCGTTTTGCCGATACGTTCAAACCCCGTCCTATGGCTGTGCGCTTGGGTTTACGTCAGGTCAAGGGACTCAGCGAACAGGATGCCGCCCGGATTTTGGTTAACCGTAAGAATGGCTATCCGGATTTGCTTTCTTTGTGGCGACGCAGCGGGGCAAAGCCACAAGCGCTTGAGGCCATTGCCCGCGCCGATGGCTATACGAGCCTCGAGCTTGGTCGGCGTCAGGCGTTTTGGGCGATTAAAGCACTCCCTGCCGCTCCACTGCCCCTTTTTGCAGCGGCTGGCCACGACGAGTGGCGTAGTGTTGAAGGCGGAAAGGACGACTTGCCAACCATGAATTTGGGTGAACAAGTCGCCGATGACTACCGCGCGCTACGCCTTTCGCTTAAGGCACATCCGATGCGTCTGGTCCGTGACTTTTTGGATGACGAAACCATGATGCCAGGCACAAAGGTCAGCGTCAGTCAACGTCAGATCACGGCAGCCGATTTGTGGGAAACGGCAGACGGCGAATGGGTCCGCACCACTGGTGTTGTTTTGGTTCGCCAGCGCCCAGGCTCAGCAAGTGGTGTCATTTTCATCAGTTTGGAAGACGAAACTGGGGTCAGTAATCTCGTCGTTTGGCCTAGCGTGTTCGAAAAATTTCGGCGTGAAGTGCTGGGTGCCAGTCTGCTTCAAGTCGATGGTCGCGTCCAAAAAGTTGGTAGTGGTGAGCATCAAGTCATCCACATTGTTGCGACCCATTTAGTTGACCGCACTGTCCTGCTTGCCGACATGCAGACAAGTGACAAAGACATCACCCTTGGCGCTACTGACTTCACGACCACTCTTGCCTACGCCGATGAAGTCACCCGGCCAATCGCCGATGAGCGGACAAGCGCCAGCTTTGCTGGGCGCGACAGCACTCCTCATCGCATTTTAACACCAGCACCATCCAAAACAGATAAACAGCATATGCATGACCGCAACCTTGACGCAAGCATACCACGATCAAATTCTGCTCGTCACCCGCGCGATATGGAAATCCGCTTCCCGATTCGTCACGCCACTGGCATGACCAGTGTCGGTCGCCCACCGATAGCCGGACACCAAAACTCAATTGCGTTACGCTCGGATCAAACAGCTATCGACCTGCCAATATCAAGCAAAAGCGTGATCAAAAAACATTAAAGGAAAGCACACGTAACACTCAAGCACGGCTCAACCTCAATCATTGATAGACCAACAACCAGACGGCTAGCGCCCTTCTCCGCACAAAAACGCAAAAGCTTTCAGATTATCAACTTGAAGCTGAGACCAAATACTATCTATTTCCAAACGAAAATGCTGCTTTAAGTATTTATTCGACAGAATACAGCGGTAACAGTATAAATCCTTTCCACAAATTCGAATTGACTTTGATCGTCAAGCAAAGCCAACACTGCGTTTATGAACAAGCCAATCAATTCTACAATTAACAATCTCAGTACCCAAACGACTTTCAAAGAGCTTAGCGATGAAATGTCAAAATATGACATCATCAGTTTTGATCTTTTTGATACGCTTATCGAACGCTGTTTCCACCGCCCAACAGATCTTTTTTATTTCATCGAGCATGCTTACCAAGCACCAGGATTTGCTCGACATCGAATGAAAGCTCAAAAAACAGCCAGAAAAACCCGGCAAAAAAAATTTAACGACAATGAAATCACCATCAGCGAGATCTACCAACACATTCGTAAAGACTTCAATTATCTATACGACATCGAACTTGAAACTGAGTTAAAGTCTCTGACACCAAAATTTGATGGTATAAATTTACTTCAAAAAACTATTGATTTGGATAAGAAAATTATAATTGCGACAGATACCTACTTTACCAAATCGTTTATCGTAAACCTACTCGTTGAAAATGGCATCAAAGGATACCACGATCTATTTGTATCATCGGAACTTAGAAAATCAAAAATTTCAGGCAGCCTTTACGATCATATCAAAGCAAACCTGAACCTTTCTGACAAAAAAATTCTTCACATTGGGGATAATTTTGATGCTGATGTTAAAATGGCCAGAAATAATCATATCGATAGTTTTCATTTACATCATAATTTCCGATATGTTGATGAAAATTTCTACAAGAGAGTCCAAAGAAGATTAAAAAAAAGGGATTTTTTTTATCGAAAAACTTTGCAGGATCTTATTCCGAAGTTTTCGGTTTTACAGAGGGTTGCTGAAGTAGCTTATCGCAAAAAGCCTGAAGCTTCTTTTTGGGAATATATTGGTATTTTTTTTGCTGGCCCAATGATCATGAGCTTCGTCATATGGATCCAACAATGCATAAAAACGAGTGGGTGTCAGCACGTCATGTTTGTAGCTAGGGACGGGTACATTCTAAAAAAAATTTTTGAACAACACTTTGATACAATACCTAGTAGTTATCATTACTTGAACAGATCTGTGGTCACACAATTACGAAGCGATGAAAAGCTTCGAGATCAATACAAAAATTACTTAAACAAATTAGATATCTCTCAAAAAAAAACGTTGTTGGTTGATAGCCAAACTGGTGGTTTCTCCGCTCAAGGAATCTGTTCAGAATTGGGTATTGAAACTGTTGGTTGCTATTGGCAAGTTAACGAACCAAATATTTCACATAAATTTTTTAAGTTTTTTGATTATCAGAGGATCATAAAGCTGCATAAAAGGTTTGCTAGAAGTAATATTCTTGAATTCTTTATGTCAGCCCCTTATTTGACCGCGATGAAAATTAAATTCAACGGGGATCAACTTAACGTCATTGGTCCTGAAAGCGCCGATCCTGCTGAATATACACGAATTGAGTGTGCTGCCAAATTTAAAGATGGTGTGGATGCGTTTATAGCTGCTTATTTTGAAAAAGTTAGCAACTTGGCGACTAATTTTGACGCATCTGATATTGTCCATTGGATTGATGTACTCCTATGCCATCCGAGCGAAGAGGAGAGGAAGCACTTTCTGACAATTGCGCACCAAAATGGATTTAAGGACAATAAGTATCGACAGACCTTCAGATTCATGAAGCGCCCCTTATAGCGAGCGATAAATCGAGATCTCTGATAACAAAAAGATAATTGATAATGCACGACTCTCGAACTGCAATTCCTTCTACTTCAAACACTGCCGTAGGTTAGGATTCTAAAATATGGCGTTTGGCATCTATTTCATTAACCTTGACAGTAGTGTTGATAGGCGAAGGCAAATTGAAGATGAGTTGCAAAAGGTAGGTATTGAAGATTTTTCGCGCATCGCTGGCCTTGATGGTAGACAAATAAATTTGGACATCGCTGGCGATTATGATGAAACGGCGGCATACAAATTGATGGGTCGGGCGCTTATCGGCGCTGAGTATGGGTGCTACAAAAGTCATTTAGCCTGTTTAAAACGTGCCGTTGATACCAGCAAAGGTATTGCTATAGTGCTTGAAGACGATGCCGTAATTGAGCCTAATTTTTCAGCAGCGGTAAAAGAAATTATTCAAAAACTCAGTGAGTTTGACCCTGAGTGGGACCTGGTACATATCGGAGCCAATCGCTTGAAAATTTTCTCGCAAGTGTCACGCATCAATATAAATAACCAGCTTGTAGCAGCGCATTATTTCCCCATGAACACGTGTGGGTTAGTATGGTCGTATCGTGGAGCAATCAAGTTTATCCAAAAACATTCCGAGATAAAAATGCCAATTGACCATCAAATCCGTGAATTGATGGTCAGAAACGGTAATGGTTATGCTATCTGGCCTCCTTTGGTGAAGCAGAGACACGTCCAAAGTGACGTCGACAATCCTAACGATGACAGGAAAATGCATCGGCGCCGATGGCACTACGGAATTAGTAAGCACCGTCGTCTCATCTTCAACAGAATTATCGCGACTTTCCGTCAGCTTATTTTCAACTGTTTGTCCCATCGCCGTATCCGCCGTAGCAGATCTTTAGAAGATCACAAAAGAGCCTAACTCTTGCCTTTAACTAGAAATGATACGGGTCAATTCGTTTAGCTTTGCTGCGGCCAGTTCGACATCACGCTTTGTCTCGATATTCAGGCGCAGCAGCGGTTCAGTGTTTGAACTTCTAACATTGAAACGCCAACCTTCTTCTTCAAAAGCCATACTCAGCCCATCCAGTGTTTCGACTTGGCTTGCTCGACCCATAAATGCAGCATGTATCTGTTCAATTTTAACCTGCTGAACTGCTCGATTAGGAAGGGCGAAGTTGACCTCGCCAGTACAGGGGAAATTAGCAATCATCTCGTCAACCAATTGCTTTAAGCTTTTGCCGCTGGTGCTAATCAATTGCGCAACCAGCAGCCAGGGAACCATGCCACTGTCACAGAAATAAAAATCACGGAAATAGTGATGTGCGCTCATCTCGCCACCATAAACGGCGTTGGTGTCTCGCATGCCCGCCTTTAAGAAAGTATGGCCGCTAGGCGTCATCTTTGGCTCACCACCAAGATCTCTGACAATTGCCTCGGTGTTCCAAATCAGCCGTGGATCGTAGCAAATTGTACCGCCAGGATGCTGAGGCAGCAGCGCTTGAGTTAACAGACCAACGATGTAGTAGCCCTCAATAAAACAACCATCGGCATCGAAGAAAAAGCAGCGATCAAAATCACCATCGAAAGCAATGCCAAGATCCGCTTGGTGCTCTTTGACTGCCCTGATTGTATCCGCGCGTTTCTCAGGCAAAAGTGGGTTGGGGATGCCATTTGGGAACTGACTATCGGGTTGATTATGAACCTGGAAGATATCAAAAGGCAGATGCTCCACCAGACGGTCAATGACGGGGCCAGCCACACCGTTACCGCTGTTGATAACGAGCTTGAGCGGGCGCAGCTTATCTTGGTCAACAAATGTCAACAACTTTTCGATGTAAGCACTCTTATCATTGTTAACTGTCATTCGGCCTGGCTGGCTGGCTGGTCGCGGTGCCCTCGCCAGGGAAGTTGCTAAGTCTTTAACAACCTGCATGCTCGTTTCGCCAACCATCGGCGCAGCACCATGGCGAACAATTTTGATGCCATTGTATTCGGCTGGATTATGGCTTGCCGTCACCATCAACCCAAGGTCCAAATTGTGCTCACCAGCCCAATAGTAAACTTCTTCGGTGCCCGCCAGCCCCAGATGCATGACATCGACGCCGTTTTGGGTAAGGGCTTGCGTCAATGCCTCAACCAGCATTGGACCATGGCTGCGGACATCCCAGCCGATCACACAGCTCTTCGGTTCAAGCAGTTTGACCAGCGCCCAAACAATCCGCTCGGCAACAGCAGGATTTAGCTGATCCGGCACGACGCCCCGAACATCGTATGCTTTGATGCATTCAAAGGTCATACCATCGGTCATTTTTCTCCCCATCCTTAAAAAATACGAAGCAGCACAATACCGCCAACCAGCAAACCGCCCGCAACAATTGTTAGCAACGAAAAATGACGATCAATAAACACTTTTATTTGGGCGCCAAAGACGCGCAAGAGAAGCGCTAAAGCGAAGAAACGCAGTCCTCTTGCGGCAAAGCTTGCACCAACAAACACTGGCAATGACATCCCGACAGCCCCGCTGAGGATGGTGAAAACCTTGTAAGGGATCGGTGTCAAACCGGCCAGCAAAACGATAATCAAGCCTTGTCGCTCATAGACTGCCTTCAGATTTTCGAATTTTTCTTGATAGTGGAACAGCGCTAATATTGGCCGACCGACACTGTCCATAAGCAATGCGCCAATGCCGTAGCCTAAAACACCGCCGGCAACACTTGCGCAGGTACATGCTAATGGGAAGACCCACCATTTTATTCTTTGCTGTACAGTAGCCACAGCGCCAAGCACCAAAGGAATCAGCAGAATGTCGGGCGGCAACGGGAAGAATGCGCTTTCAACAAAAGCGACGGTAACCAGGGCCCACAGTGCCCAGGGTCGCTCTGCCAGTGACAGTGTCCAAAGATACAGCTTTTTCAATCCGAACACGCGTCAGAGGCCCTTCACAAGTTTATCAAAAGCGACCAGTTCAGCCAGAAGTGGCTCAAATTCCTCTAACCTAAGCATGTTGGGCCCATCGCTGGGTGCATTATCAGGATCCTGATGCACCTCCATGAAAACTCCTGCCACCCCAACCGCGACTGCAGCCCGTGCTAAAATTGGCACAAATTCGCGCTTACCGCCACTCGAGCTGCCGTGCCCGCCAGGTTGCTGAACGCTGTGGGTCGCATCAAAGACGACCGGATGGCCTAAAGCGCCCATGATTGGCAACCCCTTGAAGTCTGTGACCAACATATTGTAGCCAAAACTGCTGCCACGCTCGCACAACAAAACCTGATTTGGGGAAAGACCGCTTTGCGTCAATTTGGCTGCAACATGCTCCATGTCCCAGGGTGCCAAGAACTGCCCCTTTTTGACGTTGATGCTCAAGCCGGTTTTGGCTGCAGCGACCAGTAAATCGGTTTGACGGCACAAAAAAGCTGGGATTTGCAGCATGTCGACGTGGGGCGCCAAAATCGCACATTGTTCGGGCAGGTGTACATCTGTGATCACCGGAACCCCTACTTCCGCACGCAAGCGGTCAAATACCGCTAAACTAGCGTCAAGCCCCAAGCCACGCTGTCCCGACAGGCTTGTTCGGTTCGCCTTATCAAAGCTGGATTTGTACACGAACGGCACTTGGTGCTGATCGCAAATTTTCTTGAGGATGGTGGCCATCATCAGCGCATGGTCTTCGCTCTCCAGCTGACATGGTCCAGCAATCAGAGTGATGCGACCGTTAGGATCGAAAAAATGGGTTGGTAGCGCCATAGCAAATACTCTCGAACAGCATTGGACTTCATGTTCCAAAAATGCAAATTAACATGGCTGGTCCTAGCAGTGCTTGGAGTTCAAAACTATGGCCAAAATTAATACGGCGGTCTTCCCAATTGGCGGGTTAGGTACTCGGTTTTTGCCCGCAACCAAGGCAATGCCGAAAGAAATGCTTCCGATTATCGACAAACCACTGATCCAATTTGTGGTCGAAGAAGCTCGAGCCTGTAATATTGAGCGGTTGGTTTTTGTCACCGGGCGTCAAAAGCACGCCGTTGAAAACCACTTCGATCACATGATTGAGTTGGAATCTACCCTGGCCGAACGCGGTAAGCATGATGCTCTGTCAAGCGTCAACGAAATGCTTGGCCTGCCTGGCGAAGTTATTTTTATCCGCCAAATGCGCCCGCTCGGACTCGGTCACGCGGTTTGGGCCGCTCGGCATGTTGTTCAAAATGAACCTTTTGCGGTTTTGTTAGCTGACGATTTTATTGATGCTGAAGTCGGCTGCCTCAAACAAATGGTCAATGCCTTTGCTGAGCAGCAAGGAAATTACTTAGCTTGTATGGAGGTTCCTAAAACCGCGGTATCGGCTTATGGCATTCTGGACCCGGAAACAAACAGTGCAGACCGGGCTTTTGCCATCAAGGGCATGGTGGAAAAACCTAGTGTCGAGACTGCCCCGAGCCGTAACGCCGTTATTGGGCGGTACCTGTTGCAACCCGTCGTCATGGAAGCTTTGGCTCACACGCGTCCAGGCGCAGGCGGTGAAATACAGCTAACCGACGCCATTGCCGCGACAATTAATGACACCCCAACGTTTGGCTACCGCTTCGAGGGCAAACGCTTTGACTGCGGTAGCAAAAAAGGGTTTGTCGACGCCACGGCTCATGTGGCCAGTAAATTGGGCTTCTGATGGATCGTGAATTTACATTACCCGCCCTCGTTGTGCCCGCTCGAGGCAAGAAGGCTCGGTATTCATCAACAATAAACGCAAGGGATCAAATCCAAAGATGACTCGCTTTGACGTCACAAGCATCGGCAACGCCATCGTCGATGTTCTTACCCAAGTTCCCGATTCTGCTATCGATGATCACGCGTTGAACCGTGGGACCATGACCCTCATTGATGCGGAGCGTGCAGAATACTTAACATCAGTGATCGGCGATCGTGTGGTTGAGGCTGGTGGTTCTGCAGGCAATACGGCCGTTGCTCTCGCTGGCCTTGGATCAAAAAGTGCATACGTCGGCAAAGTAGCCAGCGACGATCTGGGCGCGCAATTCGATCGCTCTTTAAAGCAACTTGATGTTTATTTTTCAACCGCACCCTTGGAAGGCAACCTGCCAACAGCTCGGTGCTTAATTTTCGTAACGCCAGACGGCGATCGAACAATGAATACATTTTTGGGTGCCAGCACGATGCTGATGGCAAAAGATATCGACCCCGGCGTCATTGGCTCCAGCAAGGTGACCTACATGGAAGGCTACCTGTGGGACCCAGAAAACGCAAAGCAGGCTTTTCGTAAAGCGATTGAAGTGGCGCGCGCCCATGGCCGAGAGACGAGTTTGTCACTAAGCGACCCGTTTTGCGTGGATCGCTATCGGCAAGAATTTCGCGAACTCTTACAGACCGGCCAAATCGACATTCTGTTTGCCAACGAAGACGAGTTAAAGTCTCTCTTTGAAACAAAAGACTATGCTGTTGCCAGAAACGCCGTGCGAAAGTTGGGAAAACTCACTTGTGTCACACGCGGCACCAAGGGGTCGGAGATTTTGACCGACAGCGACGTGATTGCCGTGCCGGCGTTCAAGGTGCCCAAACGGCTCGACACGACGGGGGCCGGCGATTTGTACGCAGCAGGTTTTCTTCATGGCTACACCCAAGATATGCCGCTGGCGGAATGTGGTATGCTTGCCAACCGTGCTGGCGCAGCGGTTATTCAAAGGATCGGGGCGAGATTAAGTGAAAACGCTTATGAGGCGGTGCGCGACGGAACAATGGTCGCGGGTTCTATGTGATCACCAATCTGCCAGCATTGGCGATGAGTGAGATTCATTTTTTCAATGGAGCGAAACAACAGCGACTGTTGGGCACCTGGGCAAATGAATACAGGCCAAGTGTCAAACCGCAACAGTACCTCGACCAACACCACAATAGGCAGAAAATCCTGCGTTTAGAGCCGTCTCACGGTCATATATATTGCGCAAATCAGCCAGTTTCGGTGCTGCCATTGAAGTCGCGATGCGGTTTAAATCAAGGGCTCTGAAAGCATTCCACTCCGTCAAAATAATCAGGCAATCAGCATCTTTGGCAGCCTCGTAGGGGTCAAGAAACCACTCAACACCGGGTAATAGAGCCTCGCCTTCGGCTCTGCCATGAGGATCAACAACGCGGATGTTCGCGCCTTGGTCCATAAGTGGCGGTAAGACTGTTAATGAAGGAGCGTCACGCATATCATCCGTCTCAGGCTTAAACGTTACGCCCAAAACGGTCAGGGTCTTGCCGCTGACACTGTCGTCCAACAGCCGGATGATTTTGTCAATCATCCGCATTTTGGTGGTGAGATTGACAGACATCGCTGTTTCAGTCAGCGTCATGGCTACCCCGTGATCAGCACCCGTCTTGGCCAGCGCAGCGGTATCTTTCGGAAAACAAGAACCCCCATATCCCGGGCCAGCATGGAGAAACTTGTTGCCAATCCGGCCATCCATACCAATGCCTTTGGCAACATCCTTGATATCAGCATTTACCACTTCACAAAGCGCAGCGATTTCATTGATAAAACTGATCTTGGTGGCCAGAAAAGCATTTGCAGCATATTTGATTACTTCCGCAGTCTCCAAAGATGTGTAGACAATTGGGAAGTCCCTCAAGTACAGCGGTTTATAAATGGCTGATAACAACGCTTTTGCTTCTTCTGTTTCGACACCCACCACCACCCGATCGGGCTTCATGAAGTCCTCAACAGCCGCCCCTTCGCGCAAAAACTCCGGATTGCTGACAATA
>CAXBRM010000020.1:0-19833 GCA_963978305.1 uncultured Rhodospirillales bacterium | reverse complement strand
CGAATGACCTGTATGCCACCTTTGGTCAACACCAAGGCGATGTCCGTCGCACCCGTAAAGTCGTCAGCAATGACGCCGAAGATTGCTGCCGTCATCGTGCTAACACTTCTAGGTTGGTTTATGGACAAGTTCCATGCCGTCACTAAGGGTCACGCGTCCGAGATTCCGAGTTTTGTTAAATTCGGCCAATCGCGCAAAGACATCAACACCCAGCTGCCGATAAATATCCAACATATCGATGAGCACCCAGTTTTCACGGATGAGGCCGTTTTCGAGACGCCAGAAGTCTAGGCTACGCATCTCAATATCTTTACCAGACGGAGCAATTCCCATCCAGCCGTCGTGGGTCACGGTGAGTCGCATGTTTGGCCAACCCGTTTCACAAACATAGTCACCCTGGGCGATGTAGTGAGAATGGAGATCATACATGTCTTCGGAAGCCTCGCGGTCACCGGTGGGGTCGACCTTTCGGTCGGGCATGCCGCGTAAAAACGGGATCTGGTGCCAGTGTCTGAAACCCGCTATTCCGCGGCCGGTGCCAATGCCTGCTGGACCATACCAGTTGAGCCTTGGGTGCCAGAATTCTTCAAGCTTCATGACGCGTGGATCTGGGTTGTCTGGATGTCGACAAATGGCCGTTTCCATATCGACAACAAAATCAATGTTGGCTTGACCGTCACCACCGCTTGCGGTTAGGCCATCGCCGCTGAGGGGACCAGGTGTGCACAAGAAAGCGCCAAGCTGGGGTGCTAGCGGCCAGGCGTTGGCCTGCATCATCAACTCGGGAATGTCCCAAATCGCCTGCATTTCAACGATTTTGCCATCTTTGACATGGAAGTATTCATGGTAGCGCATGTGCGCCAGATTACCAATAGGCGGTATATCCAAAAACGGGCCCAAGAATGTTCCCATGTAGTTGCCCATGCACCCAATCCAGTCCAGACCATCGGATGTGGTTCCGGCCAGCACGATCAAGTCGCGACGTTCGAAGTCGGGCATGGCTCTGTGCAGGGGTAACAAACAGGTCTCTAAGTAGGCCGCAGGTCCTTTGAAATCACCGAATGGGTGACATAGGTGGAACTGCACAGACGGGTCAAAAAGCTCCCCGAAGACGCTTTTGGCTGTGTCCGGTTCGAAATCAGCCAGTGCCGTACGCAAGGGCTGGATAAACGATTTCAATGCGTTAGGTTCCAAGGTGGGCTCCTCTTCCCAGCAAGTTAAGTGTAGGTTTTGTATAGCCGAACGGCTTGCTTGGCCGATTGAGAGTTAGCTGCACCGAATTTTTATGCCTACCGCATGCTCATGTCGATGAAGATAACCAGCGTGTGCACCGCCCGTACCGCACAAAATTTGCGCGAACCTAACCGATCACTATCGACAAAACCAACTTAAAATTGTAGGGCGATATTCGCTAATGATATGTCCAGGTTTGGTGGGGCTATGATCCGACATCGTCAGGTAGAGGCTTTTGCAGCCATTGTGCGAACAGGATCCACCGTCTCTGCTGCGCGCAGTTTGAATACGTCTCAGCCGACGATCAGCCGCCTCATCGCCCAGCTTCGTGACCAAGTTGGTTTTGAGTTGTTTATCAATCAAGGTGGTAAGCTTAAGCTCACCGAAGAGGGTGCGCTTTTTTTTCGTGACGTCGAACAGTTTTTAATGACGACCACTGAGTTGGAACGTCGAGCATGGCAAATCAGGAACTATGGGATCAGTGAAGTTCGCTTAGCCACGATACCGAGCGTTAATTTACAAATCGTGCCAGATGCTTTAGCCGCCCTGCGCCAGCAGATTGAAAATCTCAGTTTTGGCGTGGTTCAGCTTGAACATGATCAAGCAACGCTGGTTGTTGAGTCTGGCAAAGTCGATTTCGGGGTTTGTAACAATATTTATCCAGGCGATGACTTAGAGGCCTTTAGGTCGGTCATGTTCAGGTGCGTGCTCGCCGTACCGGGAGACCATCGCTTGGCTGCACAGGATGTCGTCAAGGCACCTGATTTGATCGGGGAGTGCTTCATTTCACTCGGCGATGCATTCTTCGCTGAATATTTAGCGGATGAGATGGCGCGCCAGATCCTGCACGACAACACAAAAAATTTCGCGTCGTCGTCGGCGCCCTTGATATCGCTTGTTGAAGCGGGCAACGGTATTGGGATTGTCGATCCAATTTCAGCTGCTTATGACACCCGCGATCACGTGACTTTTGTCCCCTTTGAGCCGCAGGTTAACTTTCCAGTTTCGATCGTTCACAAGCGCGATGTCAAGCTGTCGAGCGCGGCTGAGGCGCTTTGTGACATTTTGTTTAACGCACTTGAGAAAGAAGCTGCGAACCGTCCTTGGTGACCGTGACCGTCGGTGGTCACGAAACTTGATTCAGGCGCCTAACCCAAGTCGGAGCAAGCCAGGGACGTTGCCTAGTTGCCTAACTGTCCTGGTGTCACTGGGCTCGGTGAGCTTCATAAAGCGCCCAGGCCTCGGCGAGTTTATCGATATTGAAACCCGGTTTTCGAGCTGGCCCGAGGATGAAATTTTCTAGTTCGAGCAGCTTATCGATGGCGGCGGGAAGACTGTCGAAAAGTGAGGGCGGAACGACCACGGCGCCGTGGCGGTCGGCATGGACAAGATCGCCCTCTGAAATAGGCAATCCAAAAATCTCGACGGGTGTCCCAAAGTCGACGACATGGATAAAGGCATGACTGGGCCCGATGCCTCCAGCAATGACTGGAAAACCGGGCTCCAGCTCACCCAGGTCACGCATTAATCCGTTGGTCAATGCCCCGGAAAGGCCAATGCCTTTATGAACCGCGGTATGGATTTCTCCCCACCAAGCCCCACGGGCAGCGTCTCCGTCAACATCTTCGACCACCACCAAGGTTGGCCGTGGATCGTCGGCGAGATATTCAAAATACTGGCGTCGCAAAACCTTGACTTCGTCGAGTGAGGCGGAGGGTGGCCTGTTGATGCGTACCCGAGCGGTACGGGCGAAGCCGACAAGGGCTGGCGCGTTTGGCTCTGAAGCATGCATCGTGCGCTTTGTGAATGCGTCAAATCCCCGGCCGCCTTGCGCGATTTCAATCGCATTGCATATTGTCGGCGTGTCATATTGGCGAATTTTCTCGATCAGTGCACGTTGGCCAGCTGTGTCATCCATGTATTTATTTCCTTTATTGTCTTTTCTGGTTGCTCCAAGACTGGCAAATGCCCGGCCGCCCCAATTTCATGATAGTTAGCCTGAGGCAAAGCGTTCGCGAGCTCAGTATGGTAAGCGGCAGGACAAACCCTGTCTTCGGCCCCCCTCAGCATCAGTGCTGGTGCCTTAAAGGCGTGCAGTTCAGCCAGTCTGGATGTTCGACTGAGTAGAGCGGCGGTTTGAGTTCGGAAGACGTCCGCCCCCAGAGTTTCGGCCATCTGCCAGCATAACTCAATGACAGCGTCATTGGTATTAGACTGTGCTAAGTAATGTGGAAACTGCTTCTGCCACATCAGTTCGCGCAGTCCATGCTGATTAAGAAACTCAACCAGTGCGAGCCGGCCTTCGCGTTTCTCCGGCGTGTCAGCATTCGGGTTGCCATCCATAAAGATAAGATGCGTGATCCGCTCGGGCGCACGCGCGCACAGTTCTAGTGCCAGAGCCGCGCCAAATGAAACGCCAAGCACACCGAACTTTGGTGGTGCTTGCTCGAGAACGGCATCGGCAAGACAATGCCAGTTATCATGCTTTGATAAGTCGGGGATGATCATTTGGGAGATTTGCGGCAACCGTCCCTGAAGGGGGGCAAACAGCCGCTCATCACACATCATTCCGGCAAGGCAGACCAGTGCTCCCATCAGAACTTTACAGTAGGACCGGCTGGATCGTCTGTGTTGCGGACACGATACATTGCGGCCTGCCCTGGATTGGCAGGCTGAATTGATCGCATGACGCCGGGCGGGATTGCCATGGTGTCGCCAGCAGCCAAAGTGGTTTCGCCGTCCGACCAATCAACTTTCCAATGGCCATGAACGGGCATGAGGATCTCATGACAATCGGCCTCATAGGCTTCTGCCGATATTGAATGGTTCGAAATAAAATCCACTTCAAAGCCTGGGCGATCCTTTAAACGGGCATCAGGACCAAGAACTTTTGCGGGCTGCCGGTCTGCCATGGCAATGAGATCCCAATAGCGTGCCACGTAGTTTGGCACGACCTCGGCTGTGGTTGGCTCGCCCATCTTTGACAGTTGCTCTTCTGCCATATCCGGCATGGGCGCGACCCCTTGGGGGAGAAATTCGTTTTTGGCGCTGTCGTACAGTTTGCCATCTTCCCCTAAAACCAGCCCATGTTCGATGGCATCTGAGCGAACTTCTGGTGACCATATAACGCCACCGCCAGCGTCGTCACCGCCAAGGATAGAGCGAATGGTGCCATAATCGTTGCCAACATTTTCAAAGCCTCGAAAAATGCCGGTGGGAATGTTAAAAATGTCGCCTTCATTCAGGACCACGTCGCCCGCGTCCCCCTGTCGTCCCCAAAAAAAACGCCATCGTCCTGTGATGACGATGAAAACCTCAGCAGTCCGGTGGTCATGAAGGCTGTTTGTGCATCGAGGCGGTTGTCCGGCCCCACCAATGTTGAACCCGGGCGTGTCCTTGATGTGCACGTGTTGATCGGCGGCTTCAGACACGCCAACACCGATGATCGAGAAGTTCTCTTTTTGGTCACTTCCTGGTGTGTGGGTGTCGATGAAAGCTGTCTTACAAGGGACGAGATCGCCATAACGAACAATCCTCGAGGCCATCTGGTCTTGAGTCATTTTCACATTCATACCGTTATCTCTCAGCCTTTGCCTTGATGAAGCAAAATTTGTTTCCAGATCGACACTTCATCATAGACGGTCCATTCGCGGCGCAGTCCCCACGGCCCAAACTCAAAGTGCGAGATCGCCATGACATGGACGTCGGCTCCCGTTGGATTGCCGAAGCTCCCCCAGCCCTCATGCTTGCCAGTCAAATGCCAGCGGATCGCGGCGCGTGGTGGCATCATCGGGTCGTCGCGTCCGATCGCGTGATCGACACCGAATTCTGCATTTGGGAAAGCGGAGCGTAGCCCAAGCCAGAACGCTTCGGCTGGCGCAGTACTATGGGCTTCGACACCGCCTGGGTAAGCGAGATGACAGCCACGGTCATAGGTTTCGGTAATTGCCGAGAACTCGGTATTCATAATCCTTTGCAGCAGATCAGCGGCCTTTTGCCCCCATTCATTACCGTTGCCGGTGCTCTTATATCTGCCCGGCTTGTCCGCAGATGGCGTGAAGGGGTGTTTTGCTTTTTCGTGCCCGCCTTCAGCTTCAATCATTTGAGCGGCCATCTCTCGTGGATGCAGACCGATCTGTCGTGCCATTGCCCCGAGATCTCTCACCAACCACTCTTCGTAAATGGCATTTTCAATACAATTGGTGTCAGCGATTGTCCGGAATCGTAAGCGTTTGCCAGAAGCTGGACCAAACATGCCATCTTGCCGGTGTGTGGCTTCTGAGACGATCCGGTGTGATGATAAATATCCGTAGTCCGGATGCTCAGACCAGATCACATCCTCACCAAACAGTTGCCGATCTGGAAACTCAAACAGGGTTTCCATTGTATTTGTTATGCCAGCCCAGTTGCCTTCAGAGTAGGTAATTGGTGTTCGGATCTGGATGTTTTCGGCATAGTGCCATCCAATCGCCGCGATGTCCCGGCTTTCCCAAATTTGGTTGGTACATTTCAAAATGTAGTCTGGTAGATCTTTGTACTGCTTATCAAATCCCTGCATGACCAATCCTATCCTCCCTTAATTGAGACCGTCAGTTACCAAAGAACTTTGTCGGCTAGCAGCTGCTGTCACTGCGTTGGAAAATTTTTCGGCTGTTGATGGCTTGATTACCATAAATGTTCTGGTTTTGGGTGCATCAAGTCAAATGCTGTTTTGTTTGGGACTATTCAGTTTCGATATTCAATGGTTGTGCTGATGCAAATGTCAGTGGTGAAAAATCAAGCACACAAGCAAAATTGGCCATTAGGCTTTTGCAATGTTTAACCGGAGAGCTGTGCAAGAGCCCGCAATATTTCGGGACAGGGTAGCCAATCCCTGATGTGATCCAAAGATTGTTCGCTCAAACCACTGAGCAGCCAGCGGCAATGAACAAACCAAAGGCCAGTCAGCCGCTCCTTAGACTAAATCTCGACGAACACGGCAGACCATGCTGGCACGTGCAGGTCGATTATTTCGGCATCCTGACTGCTGAAGTTAAAGGCGCACAGCATGGTATCTGCCGAACAGTGTGCAGCTCGTTCAAAAACAATCAGGTCATTCTTGGTGTCCAAGACAGAGATTTTCGATTTGGCGATCAAGGCGGGTTGCTGTTTGCGCCAGATAAGGTGAGCCCTGTTTCGTTCGAATAAGCTGTCGAGCTGGCCCTGTTGGTCTAGTGCGGCTTTGGCCAGGTGACGATCGTCAACCGGAAGCCAGCTGTCTATCTGAGTGTCGCCGCTAAAGCCGCCGTTCGGCTGGTCGCGACGCCACGCCATCGGCGTACGGCAGGTATCGCGGCCCTTGAAGGTGTCACTGTAGCGCTCAATGCCCCAAGGATCTTGAAGCTGCTCAAGGGTCAGTCGGTCGGCGTCCTGAAATCCAAGCTCCTCACCCTGATAGATGCAGGTTGAGCCAAACAGGCTGGTCGACAGTTGCAGCAGCATGTGAGCGAAATCCTCACGGTGATGGTCAGGCACATCAATCTTTTGAGCCATGCGGTCAAACACGCGGGCAATATCATGGTTGCTCCACGTAATTGAGATGCTGTTGGTGTCATTGAAGTTGTTTGCGAGGTCCCGAATGATCGTCCGCACTTCGTCGACGCTGTTGCCCTCCCATTTGAGCAAGTCAAAGTTGTAAGTGGAATGCAAACGTCCGGGCGCTGTGAAAATCTTGCTGGTCGCGACCGCGTCTTCCGCGTTTAATTCGCCCATCAGGAAACGATCACCGTACTCGTCGGCGAGGGCGCGAAGGCGCTGGATTAATTTTTGAACGCTTGGCTGATTGAGCTGACTGCTATCCTGGCTTTGATAGTCAAATTCGCGCTCTGGGCGAGTGGCGATGGCCCCGGGAAGCGCGAGGTTGTCCTGCCAGTTGTTGTCGCACTTGGCGGTATGAATCGCATCCAGGCGGAAACCGTCTACGCCTTTGTCGAACCAGAAGCGGCAGGTTTCAAGGATCATCTCCATGACTTCAGGATTACTCAAATTGACGTTGGGCTGACTGCTCAAGAAATTATGGAAATAATATTGTTGTCGATTGACGTTCCAACTCCATGCTCGGCCGCCAAGGAAGCTCAGCCAGTTGTTTGGCTCGGTGCCGTCGTCTTTTGGGTCCAGCCAATAGAACCAATCTGACTTTGGGTTGTCGCGATTTTGGCGACTTTCGATGAACCAAGGATGCTGATCACTGCAATGGGCAAGCACCATGTCGATCATAATTTTTAAGCCGCGCTGATGAGCCGCATCAAGCAAGCGGTCGAAATCAGCATTGGTCCCGAAGATTGGATCGACCGCGCGATAGTCAGCGACATCGTAACCGAAGTCTTTCATCGGTGAGACAAAGAAAGGTGAGATCCAAACAGCATCAACACCAAGCTCGGCGACATAGTCCAGCTTGCCGGTTATGCCGTTTAAATCGCCGATTCCATCGCCATTGCTATCGCAAAAACTCCGCGGATAGATCTGATAAATGACAGCATTGTCCCACCAATTTTCAACCATGGCTGTTTCCTTTTAAGCATGATTATTTGAGTGAACCTGCAAGCAGGCCGCGAACCAGATAGCGCTGCAAAGCAAAGAACACGATCAATGGAATGATCATCGAAATAAAAGCAGAGGTGGCCAGAATTTCCCAGTTGCCGCCTCGCGAGCCTAACAGTTCAACCAACTCGCTGGTCATGACCGTGTTTTCACCCATTGAGCCAATGAAGAATACGCGAGCAACCATCAGGTCGTTCCAGGTCCAAAGGAACTGGAAAATCGCGAAACTGGCCAGCGCTGGCACACTGAGCGGCAAAACCAGCCGCGTGAAGATTTGAAAATCATTCGCCCCTTCGACCCGTGCGCTTTGGATCAACTCACCGGGTAAACGGGAGATGTAATTGTACAATAGGTAGATCGCCAGTGGCAATCCGAACCCCGTATGGGCCATGAGCACGCTAATGTAGCTCTTACCAAGGCCAATGGCGTTCAATAGCTGCAGAACCGGAATAAACGCCAGTTGGATCGGAACAACCAGCAGAGCAACAATCAAACCCAACAAAAATGCTCGCCCCGGAAGGCGCATCCAGGCAAGGGCATAGGCAGCGAAAGCAGCGATCATGATCGGAATAATTGTCGATGGGATGGCAACCGAGGCTGTGCCGATTAATCCCTTGAGCATCCCGTCTACCTGTCCGGGATCAAACAATGCGCGCTTGTAATTTTCAAAGGTAAATGTCGGGCGCATGGTGGCCGTAACAAAAATTCTTTGCCCGCGCCGCCAGGTAATCGGCTCTGCGCTGCTAATGACAAATCGCCCGTCAGCCGTAACCAAAAGCTGTTCGCCACCCGGCAAATCCTGGCGGGTGCCCGGGGAAAACGCCTTGGGTGCTCGGGAACTGATACCCCAGGATTTGATTGTACCTGATTGTCCGACCCTAAAAACAGCGCCCACCACTGCATACGGGCGCTCTTGGCTTTCGTATCCGGTGAGTGTGGGTTCACTGATGGCAAAGGCATCGGTGCGGAAAATTTGATTTGCCTCAGTAGGGAAAGGCGCTTGCCACCAACTCGAGATCGCGATTTGCTCTTTGCTCCGGAATGAGGTGACGAGCAGGCCCAAGGTTGGCAGGGTCCACAGCACCACCAGCATGAAAACGACCAAAGCTACCGCGGGGTTGGTTTGTCTGAGTCTCGACGCATGGCTCATTGGCGATTTCCAAAAATGTTCCATAGCATGATGGGCATCACCATCAGCACCAGCACGATCGCAGCGGCGGAGGCGATCCCCCAGTCGTTTGCGCGGGTAAATTGGCTCCACATGTAATTCGCCAATACTTGCGTGCCGCCTTCGCCATTGGTCATCGCAAACACAACATCAAAGATTTTTAGCACGAGGCAGGTGATCGTGGTCCAAACCACGATAATGGTTGAAGAGACTTGCGGCAGCCGTATCCGGAAAAAAACTTGCCAGGGGTTGGCACCGTCAATGATGGCTGCCTCAATTGTATCTTCGGGCACGCCGCGCAGAGCCGCAGACAAAATGACCATTGCAAACCCGGTCTGTATCCAGATCAGCACAACCATCAAAAAGAAATTATTCCAAAAAGGCATGAACAACCAGGTCTGGGGCTGTCCGCCGAAGAAAACCACCACCGCGTTCAGCAAGCCGATTTGGGACAGGTCGATTGATCGGAATTCGTAGACAAATTTCCAAATCACACTTGCCCCCACCAGGGAAATCGCCATCGGCGCGAAAATCATTGATTGGGCAAATGTTCTCCAGCGCAGGCGGTCGGTCAGTTGAGCGATAACCAGGCCCAGCGCGGTAGAAAGCGCAGGCACCACCACTAACCAAAGCAGATTGTTGCGCAAGGCTTCTGTAAACTTCGGCTGGCCCAGCATGTCCCGATAGTTTTGGAACGCGACGAATTCCAGTGTGCGGCCTGGCATGCGCTCGTGTAGTGACAAAAACACGGACTGCAAAGTCGGGTAGATTAAAAACAGAGACAGGAAGAGCAGCGCAGGTCCTGCGAATAGCCAAGGGCGCACATAAGTCGGCCAACTGGCCCCGTCACCGCCAAGCGCAGTCAGGGCAGCGTTAGATAGCCAAAAATACAGCGCACTAAGGCTAACCACACAAACAACCGCGAAAACGGACTGCGCCAGAATGTTGTCCATGACGTCTGGTGTTCCAAATCGAATAAAAGCCCAAAAAACCCGGCTGGCGTAAAAGAATTAAAAAAAACATCGCGCCAGCCAAACTGAGAAGGTCGGTGCTAGGTCGGTGCTAACGCGGCCAAGAGGCCTGAATGGCGTCGGCGACTGCTTGAGCATCGACGGCGTTGGTATAGTCGACCATGCCGGTCCAGAAGGTGCCTGCGCCGACCGCACCAGGCATCAGATCCGAGCCGTCGAAGCGGAAGGTGGTGGCTTTCAACAGGATCTCATTCATCGCGCTCAAGGTTGGATCAGCGAAGACTGCTGAATTTACGCTTTTGAAGGGTGTCAGGAAGCCACCCTGCGCCATCCAGACCTCGTGTGCGATCGGCGTTTGCAAAAACTCAATGAAGGCATGGGCTGCGGGCACATCATCGGTAATCGCAAACAGGGTGCCGGCCCCCAACACCGGGTTGCCGAGGTCTTTTTCGGCGAAGCTCGGGAAGTAGAAGAAGTCGGCATCCACACCAACTTCGGTGCCGTCCGGGAAAAATGTGGGAATGAAGGACGCCTGGCGGTGCATATAGCACTGCGCCGGGGAGGTGAACAAACCGGTCGGGCTATCTCGGTAATCGGTTGCCACAACCGCGCCGGTGCCGCCATTGACGTAGCCGTCGCTATGGACGAATCGGCCGTACAACTCGATTGCCTGGACCACTTTCGGATCGTTGAACGGCAGCTCGTTACTGACCCAGGCGTCGTAGTCAGCGGGCGATAGCGTGCGCAGCATAAGGTCTTCGACCCAATCGGTTGCTGGCCAGCCTGTTGCAGGGCCAGAAGCCAAGCCAATACACCAGGGGGTGCCACCATCAGCAACAATTTTATCGGATAAAGCGATCAGTTCTTCCATCGAAGTTGGTACTTGATAACCAGCATCAGCGAAGTTGTCGGGGCTGTACCAAACCAGTGATTTGACATCGACCTTGTAAAAGAAGCCAAAAAGTTCTTTGGTGCCGGACGCGTTCGGGTAAGAGCCAAGTTCAACCCAAGATGAGCCAGCAGCATAGTTCTCTTTCACCCAGTCTGCCGTACCCTTTGCCAGCGGGGTCAAGAAGCCCAGCGACGCCATGTCGGCCGCCAGACCCGGTTGCGGGAAGACGGCGATGTCCGGTGCCGAACCTGCCTCGACGTCAATAACGATTTGGGCTTCAAAGGTATCAGAACCGAGATAAGACACATCAGCCCCAGTCGCAGCCTCAAAGTATGCAATCACATTTTTAATCAACTCTTTTTCGGGACCTGTCAGTGACCCAAAGATACTCAGCGTTTGACCGCTCAGGTCATGCGCCGCCGCGAATGTTTCGTAAGTCTCCCACGAGAAATCACCAGAACCAGGTGCAAATTTCAGGTGGCCATCTGCAAATGCTGGCGTTGCTGCCATTGCTGCTGTCGTTAAAAGCGCACTATTCAATAGGTTTTTCATATTTTCCTCTTTCCCTCCAAAACGCACGCATTTGGAGGTACAAATGCGTTGCATAAATTTTCCAGTATGTCTTTCGGGGCAAGCAGCGGCACGACAACGTGCAGCTGATCTTGAACCGCTAAAGCTAAACAAAAATAAGTTATCTCAAATTAATATAAAGTCAATCAGGCTTGTGTGTAAGCAACTGAATTTCTTCGGCTCGCTGTCGATTGCTGAGAGTCTCTCGGCCGGCAGGCGGCTTGGCAAAGAATTGTGCCGTCGTGGTTTCAGGGCCGGTTTGTCTCAGGCAATGGCGGCTAGATGGGCCTGGGGCACAGCAACGGGCAGATGGCCTGAGCAACTGAAAATTGAGGTGGGGCTGGCGTCCGAACTCTGCGTAGGAATCCAGCCACGAAATTGGCCTTAATTTGCAGGCTGATGAGATTTCTATTCTTCAAGAATGTTTATAATGTCAGGGATCGCTTCGGCGCTGACTTGGATTAGTCCTGCAGACAAATTGGCGGTTTCCAGAGCAGTACCAACTAGACCAGGTTCGCGATTGTCCAGCTGGTTCATCGCGTTAAATAAATGTGTCACACAAGATGCGCCAGCTAACCAATTGGGGCCAGTTCACGAACTTCCGAGAGTTGTCGTCCAACGGGCTTGAAGTTCGACAAAGCGCGCTCGCTTTTCGAACAACTCGCGCGCGTACGAAAGAAGTTGAATAAGGCGTGGTACTGCGACGATCAGCAGAATCGCGCTGACATAGGAGTTTCCATTAAGGAAGAAATACAATACAACAAGAAGCGCAGTGAAAGTAGTCAGCATGACAATTCCTGGCAGTGATTGTATGATTTCAAGCCTAATTCCCGAATTCCGCCACAAATCTACGAGTTTAGAGGCCGGCTTTTCACGCATGCCCAATTCATTCCTAATGACCGATGCAATCCTAACGCGCTCGTTGGACAGAATTCTCGCACTTTCTAATGTGGATTTTCTAAGCATATTGCTACATACAATCCCGAAGCCGACCGAAAATAGGAAGACGGCCGCAATTGCCAAACCAATCTCCATGCCAATTACCAAAATGCTAATAATTATACTAAGTAGCATCTGCCAAGAATTCGATACTTCGAAAATAAAATCCCGAAGTACATCACGAAATTCGGTTATCAACTGATCACTTACTTCACTATGAGATTTAGACGGAATGCCTCTAGATTCGTTTTCTTGACGACCTACATAGGCAAATTCGATTACACGGAGCCAAAATCGGGCTTCATATCGTTTTTGAATAAATGCTTCGATCATGCCAAGCAAATAGGCAGCTAATAGAGTGAGGAAAATACCAATTACAATAAAAATGAGGCTGTTTTCAGAGATGCCCTGAGGGCTACCCAGTGAACTTGCGGCAAACAAGGACAACCAGGTAGTTAGTCCAATACAAAGCTGTTGGATTGTGCCAACAAACAAAGCCCACCACGGAGTGTAGTAGCCAAAGAGACGTCTATGCATCAGTAAACTGGCTCACAATATTTCTCAATTAGGTTCAAATTTTTCTCGCTTCCGTAAGACAAAGCGCTTTGCATGAGAGCAGATCGCTCCGACAGTTGATCAACACGCCACGAGGCTTCTCTTTTAATTCGGTAGTGATTGAATGCGTTCATCGTCATCTCGAAAATTGTCCTTATTTGCGTGTCGACGGGCAACGCGTACAGAAGGGCTTCCTGATCAACCTTGGAGTAGATAGGCTGAAGCCGAATTAGCACTGAGAGCATTCTAGCCAGGCTTGCGTGTGTATCAATGAAATACGCAGAAATAAATCGGTGTATTTCTCCTTCTCCCGATGAAGATAGATAATTGAAAAATCTAATTGCTTTTCTGTCTTTTACGTCGAGACTGAACGAGAGTTTCAAACCTGGGGGCACAAAAATGCTTTGGTGGAAGCCTTTGAGCGGTTGAGTTCGGAAAAGCAGGCTTGTAGTCGGGGTTTTTAGATGACCAACGGCATGAATATAGGTATCGCCGGTGGTAATGCGCTGCATGTCTCGGCGTTCACCCCTCAGAATGTCTACACTGGCTACTTTTAGTTCACCAAATTCCACACCCTCAGAAAGCTGTACTTGGTCTGAGAAGTGGTATGAAACATCCATAGCTATACCGTTTATTTGCCAAAGAAGACCTACGAAATCATGGTTATGCAAGTCGGTGTCCATGGATGACCAATTCAGTACCTCCGCGTACATGTATTTATCCGAATACGGCCGGAAGTTAAAATCAGAGAATACACTCGCTGTTTGATAATCGAAGTAGCCATCTGAGATTGCCTTGGAAAGGAAGTCTGCGTCAATACAAGTAGCAGACAAATCAACACTGGCTTGAGCCAGTTCATTGAAGTCTTGTGCAAGGCCACCACCGGCAAGCCAGTGGGAAGATAGTGATTTGGCTTGATCGTGTATGTAGTCTAGCATTCTACAAGTTCCTCCATTTTAGCTTGGCACTTATCAATCAGGCGCAAAGTGTGCGGCGTCATGACCTTTGAAGCCTTGGAGTTTGGCATGGATTTAACGTCATAGATCGCGTCAAGTGTCTGTTTCATGAGGGTTGAAGATGAAGGGTGCGCGTGCAATTCATCTTCGAGTACTAAAATGGGCAGCTCAATGAGCCGCCCAAACAGATCATGAGTCTTCAAAAGACATCATGTGCATAGGACCCATCGTTACGTTGGATACTTCAGCGTACGCTTTCGCAACAGCTTCTACAGCTTCGGCGTCTACTTCCGTTGCTTCGATTTCGATTTCAAGATCACTCATGATAGACTCCTAATAATATGGCTTATGGTTTCAGAAAGTTTATTCGCAGCGTATTTGCGGTAACACATTGATATAAATACATTAATTTTATATTTAAATCAACTCAAATTATTTTTTCCGTCGTCAACGCTGATTTGTCGACATTGGCATACCTTGGCGCCAGACTTGGCCGACTTGATGATGTCGTTTTAGCCAGACAAAATCGGCGCGAGCGCCACTCTGCAGATGACCGAATTGAGCGTCTCGATTAATGGCCTTGGCAGGATATATGGTGGCCATGCGAACGGCTTCTTCAAACTCGAGTCCAACGGCTTTTTGCATGATGTTGATCGCCTGTAGCAACACAATGTCAGAACCGGCCAATGTTCCGTTCTCGAGGGTTAGCCGGCCGTCTCGGCGCAAAATTCGACGGCCGTTCAGCTGGAATTCGCTGAGATCAGTGTTGGCCGGTGCCATGGCGTCGCTGACCAGAAATATCTGTCCCATCCTGGTCTGGGCGCGTAGGGCGAGACCTATGTTAACGGGATCAACATGATAGCCATCCGCGATTAGTCCTGCCGACAAATTGGCGGTTTCCAAAGCAGCACCAACTAGACCAGGCTCGCGATTGTTCAGCTGGCTCATCGCGTTAAATAAATGTGTCACACAAGATGCGCCATGGGCCACGGCGTCAATGGCCTGGGCAAACGTGCAATCGCTATGACCCAAAGAGACAATTACACCTGCGGTGGTCAGACGATTGATTTGCTCGTTTGTTACGGCTTCTGGGGCGAGCGTGACCATCACGCTCGGTAATTGCTCGGCAAGAATTTCGAGTTCTCGGCAGTCTTCTTCGTCCATCGATCTGACCAGATCGCGTGAATGGGCCCCGTGACGGGTTTTCGCAAGATGTGGTCCTTCAAGATGAAGGCCAATCATGCCTGGAATTTTCTGGTCATAAGCCTTGCAGGCAGCGTCAATCGCCAAGCGGGTCACCTTGGGTGTATCGGTGATCAACGTTGGCATGATGGCCGTTGTTCCGCTAAGTGCGTGTGCGTCACAAATCGAGCGGATTGTCTCGACACTCGGGTCATTGTTTAGCATCAGGCCGCCACCGCCATTCACCTGGAGGTCTATGAAGCCTGGCACAATGACCCCACCGTCCAGTTTTAACTGTGTCCATCCTGGAGGGATATCAGAGACTGGTACAATGGCGTGAACCTGACCATCCGCAATGAGCAGGGCGGCATCGTCGTGCGTTTTGTAAGCATCGAAAATTCGGGCACCTCTATAAGCCGTTTTTTCGCTCATACTGTTTTGGTCACTTTATTGAGATGCCGTGGCTGGTCTGGATTTCCACCACGTACCCGTGCCAGTTTTTCGACAAAAACATAAAATGAAACAATCAAAGGGATCGGATCCGTTAGTGGATGTCCAGTACGCACGCATTCTAGCCGGCGGGCCTGTTGGACGGCGGAGGAAGTCGCAAAAACGTGGGCGCCGTGCTCAGAAAGCTGATCGCAGACGTCGGCGATCCCATCTTCTGATGCATCTTGCGATATAAGAGCGAGCACTGGAAACGCCTCGTCAATTAACGAAACTGGTCCATGCAGGACCTCAGCAGACGAAAAAGCTTCCGCGTGGACCTGGCACGTTTCTTTAAATTTTAATGCGGCTTCGTTGGCCATCGCAAAAGATAATCCCCGTCCAACAACGTACATGCCATTGCTATAGGACCAGCTGGCCAATTGCTTAGACCAATCTATTTTCAGTGCCTGATCGAGTTGGTCTGGGAGACTGTCAATGGCCTTGATCAACGCATGCTCTTGTTTCCAGTGTGCGACAAGCATGAGGCCCGCGACAAGAGATGACACGAAAGTTTTTGTTGCTGCAACACTGAGTTCAGGCCCGGCGATAAGTGGGATCACGTGCCGTGATGTATGAGCAAGTGGTGACTCAATGTTGTTTGTAATGGCAACGGATGTTGCACCCTTTTCCGTGGCACGCTGCACCATTTTAACGATGTCCGGACTTTGGCCTGACTGGGAAATTCCAATACAAACAGCGTTGTCGTTGCCAAGGCTGGCGTTGTAGACGGACGCTATCGAGGGGCCGACCGATGCGACCGGCAGGCCGAGAACAAGTTCGCAGGCGTACTTCAGGTATGTCGCTGCATGGTCGGATGAGCCGCGTGCAACCGTCATAACCTGATTAGCGCCCGATTGCCTGAGATCAGCGGCAGTGTCCGAGATTGCAGACTTTGCTTGTGAGATCAGGCGTTCGATGGCAGTCGGTATTTCCTGTACCTCAGCGTACATACGAGTTTGGGTGCTCATTTCGGGTTTATCCAGCCTCGGAGATTTGAAGCTCAGCCACGAAGTCAAACGCGTCGCTACGATAGAGCGACCGAGTAAATTCCACGATGTGTCCAGTCGCTAAAAAAGAGGTGCGGGAAATCTGTAGCGCAGCAATGCCTTCCTCGACTTCCAAAAGGTTGGCATCTTCTTTGAGAAGGTTTGTCGCCTTAATGTGCTGCACAGCTCGGACAGGCTTTTTGTCGAGACGTTCAAGCATCTCGTAAAGGGAGTCCTCGACGTCAAGTGGATTGCCTAGAACACTGGTCGGCAGAGCTGCTCGCTCAATTGCCATGGGCGTACTTTCTGCAAAGCGCAACCGTTCAAGCCGCGTTACCGAGTCAGTTTTTTCTAGCTGGAGCGTCGTTATTTCTTCGGCGGAGGGCATGAAAATACCACGGGCTAACCAAGTAGAGGCAACCGTCATGCCACGTCGTGCCATGTCCTCTGAAAATGACGTGAGCTTCGACAACGATTGTTCTACCCGATGCACCGATTCTGCGATAGTTGTGCCAGAGCCCTGGCGTTGCTCAATCAAGCCAGCCTCAACGAGCGGCGCTACTGCTTTACGGATCGTAACCCGTGATAGACCTGTCATCTTGGCCAGTTCGCGTTCTGGGGGCAGTGGTGTGCCCGCTGGCAGTTCTTTTGTCTCAATCGAATTTTCGATCCACCGCTTTAATTGAATATAGCGGGGTCCTCCGTTTTCCGACAGCCACAACTCCGGCGCAAAAATTGCTTCGAGTTTCATGGGGCGGTCCTTTTATTTTTGGCTTGGCACAAGCAGAACGTTCTTTGATAGTCTATTACCGTTAAAACTGAGCAAGATACCCTGACGTTTTTCTGGCACTCTTGCGCCGCCAGTGATCCCGCATCTCCAAATCTTCCATGGTAGAAAAAATACGTCCGTCCCAACATTGACACTCGTTCTAACCTTTTCGTAACGCGGTCTGTCTTTTTCAATCGAGACAAACCACGCCCATGTTCAGATGAATTTGTTCGCTTCGAAGAATTCATCGATGTCTGTAGTCCGTTTTGTTTTCGCCAGGACCTTGTTAAGCTTTCAGGGTGTGCCAATCCCTATTTTTTGACATCTATACAATACCATTTAAAATTGCCAGAGTAAATATTGCGCTTGGGTAGCATTATAGGTATTGATTTGGTATCAAATAAAAACGCCGAGAAGGTTTTGAATGTCATCCCCCCTTACCGAACAAAAACACCCTCAGGCAAAAGGCCTTGACAACCTCTCTGGCGAAGAGATCTTGGCCATTCTTCATCGTGGTCAGGTAGATGCAGCCGAGTCGGTTAGCAGTGCAATTGACAGCTTATACCTGGGCGCCAAGGCCATGGCTGCATCTGTTCGCAGCGGAAACAAACTCGTTTACGCAGCTGCCGGAAGTTCTGGTCTGCAGGCTATGGCAGACGGGCTTGAAATCACGCCCACGTTTGGCGTACCGATTTCGCAGATTAAAATTCTTCGAGCGGGAGGTTTGGAAGATATGTCTCGCCCGAAAGGCGAGGCGGAAGATAGCGAGGCTGCGGCTTGCGCAGACGCTGATATCATCGTTTCAGGAGACTGTGTCATCTGTCTGGCAGCAAGTGGAAACACAACGTATCCGGTTAAAATCATGAAGATTGCTCGCGAGCGCGGTGCTCTGACGATTGGGATATCAAACAATCCGGAGACAGACTTGCTTGCTGGTTCGGATATTCCCATTCTACTGCCAACGCCGGCAGAAGTAATTGCCGGATCTACAAGACTTGGTGCTGGGACAGCACAGAAGATCGCATTAAATATGATGTCATCTCTTATGGGCGTACTTTTGGGCCATGTGATGGATGGGTTGATGGTTAACGTTATTGCCAACAACGAAAAATTGTTTCGACGATCAGAAAACATGGTCATGGAAATCACCGGATGTTCGCGAGAGGTTGCGGCAAACAATCTGCGTGAAGCAGGTGGTCAGGTCAAAGAGGCCGTTCTCATCATGTCTGGCGCCAAAGACTTAAACAAAGCGAGGGACCTTCTTGAGTCCTCGGATCAGAATCTAAGGCTTGCTTTGGCAAAACTCGGCGACTGACCTGGTTTTCCCTGGCTGGCGCTATCTTTTGGTAAACGCGGACGCTGTTCTTCGATTAATTTGGTTGCGGGAAAAAGAGCATACTGATGATAAACCGACTTAATTGTTGTGTGATCAGTTATGTTCAACGTTCTGCCGCAGCCTTGGATCAAGCGTATCTCTAAGAGCGTCCCCGAGTAAATTGAATCCGAACGACAGAAATAGAATCGCGAAGCCTGAAAATATTGCTGGCCATGGGTTCAGCAAGAGAAAGTTGCGGCCCTCGGAGAGCATCTGACCGAGCGATGGCGTCGGAGGCTGTGCTCCCAGACCCAGAAAGGACAGTGACGCCTCAACAAGTATAGCGGCCGACAGCAGTAAACTTGCCTGCACCAAGATGACGGAGGCTAGATTAGGCAGCAAATGCGTGAAGACAATGCGTATGTCTGAAGCGCCAATCGCTCGCGCGCCCCGGACATATTCGCTTTCGCAGATAACCAGAGACGGGCCTCGCAATAACCTGGCAAAGATCGGAACATAAACGACTGCAATCGCAATGGCGGCACTCAAAATATTTGGCCCAAGGACGGCGATGATGCCAATAGCTAACAGAATGATCGGAAAAGCAAAGAGAACATCCATGATGCGCATCACGATTCTATCGAACCATCCGCGATAAAAGGCCGCCAACATGCCAAGCGATCCGCCTACGATTAACGCTAACAAGACGGCTACCCCACAGGTCATAAGTGAAGTGCGATAGCCAAACAAGATACGGGCCAGGACATCACGGCCAAGCTGATCAGTGCCTAACAGATTTTCGACCGATGGGCCTTTCATGCGATTAATGATAACCTGTTCGACGGGATCGCCAGCCACGATTGGGGCGAAAATTGCCAAAAAAACTTGGATAACAACAAGGATGAGCGCAGACAACAGGACCTTGTCATTTTTGAGGGCCGCCATCATCTCTGTGTCACCCTTGGGTCAATCGCTGCGTAAAGAATATCCACCACAAAGTTTACCAATACAAATGTAAACGTTAGCACCAGAATGGTGCTTTGAACCAAAGGGTAATTTCGTTCGGAAATGGCGCCAAGGACGAGTTGGCCTAGGCCAGGAATCGCAAAGACTTGTTCAATCACAATCGCTCCGCCAAGAAGATATCCGGTTGCTACACCTACTGAGGTTATGAAGGGAATGAGCGCGTTCCTGAGCGCATGCCAATACACCACCCGCCACCGGCTGGG
>CAXBRM010000019.1:0-19839 GCA_963978305.1 uncultured Rhodospirillales bacterium | reverse complement strand
CAAACCACTGCTACAGCCCGCCCCGAACTGCTACAAGTCGCCGACGCCGTTGCCCGCGAACGCCTTATTGACCGTGAGGAAGTGCTCAATTCGATGGAACAGGCGATCCAACGCGCCGCCAAACAAAAATATGGTTTGGAACATGACATCCGCGCAACGGTTGATCGTAAGACAGGCGCGATTGACATTCGTCGATTCCGTGAAGTGGTCGAAAATGACGAGCTGGAAGATGAGTTGACGCAGATCAAACATCGAGACGCCAATGTATTCCAGAAAGGTCTGCAGGTTGGCGAATTTTATATCGAACCATTGCCACCGATTGATCTGGGCCGGATCGCCGCGCAAAGTTCCAAACAGGTTTTGGTTCAAGAAATTCGGGGTGCTGAACGGGCGCGCCAGTATGAGGAATTCAGGGACAAAGAGGGCGAAATCGTCAACGGGCTCATTAAACGCATCGAATATGGCAATGTTACCGTAGATCTTGGCCGTGCCGAGGCGATCCTGCGCCGGGATGAGCAAATACCTCGGGAAAACCTGCGTGTCGGCGATCGGGTTCGGGCCTACATTTATCGGGTGAGTGAAGAATCTCGTGGTCCACAGATTTTCCTGTCACGCACACACCCCATGTTCATGGCCAAGCTATTCGCGATGGAGGTGCCCGAGATCTACGAGGGGGTCATCACCATCCGTGCCGTTGCTCGCGATCCGGGTTCACGTGCGAAAATTGCTGTCATTTCGAGTGATGCAAGCATTGATCCCGTGGGTGCTTGCGTTGGCATGCGCGGCTCTCGCGTCCAAGCAGTGGTTGGTGAATTGCAGGGCGAGAAAGTCGACATCATTCCTTACGAAGAAGATGAGGCGAACTTTGTTGTGAATGCACTCGCCCCGGCCGAGATTACCAAAGTGCTGGTTGATGAAGATCGGCGCAAAATGGAAGTTGTCGTCCCTGAAGACCAGCTATCGCTTGCGATCGGTCGACGGGGTCAAAATGTCCGGCTAGCTGGCAATTTGACTGGCTACGACATTGACATCATGACGGAAGAAGATGAAGCCAAGCGCCGCCAAGAAGAATTCGAGCGCGCCAGCCAGTTGTTTATGGCCGGATTGGATGTTGATGATAGTATTGGCTATCTTCTGGCTGCCGAAGGCTACCGCGATATGGAGCAAATTGCTTTTGCACCGATTGACGAAATCGCGTCGATCGAGGGCTTTGATCAGGAAATCGCACAGGAGCTGATCAACCGTGCCAATCAGGCAATTACCCTTGAGATTGAAGCGATGCGCCAGCAACTTGTCGATGAAGGCATGGATACGCGTGTATTAGAGATCGACGCGTTTACCACCGATATGCTGAAAATATTGGCGGCTGAGGGCATAAAAACCTTAGATGATGTGGGTGATCTGGCTGGCGATGAGCTTGTTGAGCTTTTGGAAGCATTCGAGATGAGCGAAGAACAAGCCAATGAAATAATTATGGCGGCTCGAGCCCATTGGTTTGAGGACTAATGAACAATTATGTGGCATACAGGCCGTTAATCGCGGACAGCAAAACTTGAGCGCAACCATGTAACTTATCGATCAAACAAGAAGGCCAGACGAAATCGTGCAACAAACATCAGCAATATCGTCACAAATCGCAGATGCGACAACGGCAGCGTCCTTGACGTTGACGGATGGTGGCGCTGGTGAAACCAGCACAACAGTTGCGCATGGTTTACAAGCTCGAAGCCCTCTGCGCACCTGTATCGCAACAGCACAGACACGGCCAAAGCACGAATTACTCAGATTTGTTTTATCGCCTGATGGCGTTGTGACATTTGACGTCAACGGGCGGTTGCCAGGTCGGGGCCTTTGGATCACCCCAAGCGCAGAAGCTTTCGCGATTGCAACCAAAAAGAACGCGTTCAGTCGCGCGGCAAAAACCCAGGTATCAGTCCCATCCAACCTTGTTGATCACGTTGTCATGGCCCTCAAGACTGGTATTCTTCGTGTTCTCGGGCTGGCCCGCCGACGTGGCGACTTGATTTTGGGAACGGCGAAGGTCGAAGCCGCACTCGCGGCAGGTACCATTACAGCTGTGTGGATTGCTGAGGACACAAGCGCGATGACTGCCGAACAATGGGTAAGAAAATGCTCAGGCGGGCCAAAGCAAGTGCCATATTTCCAAGCATTCACACAAACCGAGTTAGCAATCGCTTTGGGCAGGGCAACAGTGGCAATAATGGGTTTGGCGGCAAATAAGCCAAGTGGCATTTCACCTTTTGTCGCAGAACACGCAACCGAAATCCCGGTGCTTGGTGGGCGTTTCGACGCAGTAAGGCACCAGCTTCAATACCTTTTCAATTTATCACATTCGAGGCAAGTTGGCGTCATATCGACGTCGACCAACCCGCATCAACACCAAAAATCGTAGGATCGAATGAGCGCAAACGACGAAAACAGCCAGACAAAAAATACCCTCAGCTTAAAAGGGGGCACGCTGGGCCTGAAAAAATCTGTCGATCTTAACAAGGTTGAGCAGAAGTTCAGTCATGGCCGGACCAAAGCTGTTTCTGTTGAACGCAAAGGCGGGACATCACCACGGTCAACAGCAAGCCGCCCGAGTGACGCCTCACGCCCGCAACGGTCAACAGGCGATCAAGCTCGGCGTCAAAGCAGTGACAGCGCCACCGTTGGCAAACCGGCCGACGCGACGCGGCAACTCAGTGCATCTGAACGCGAGGCGCGACAAAAAGCTCTCGAGTTCGCCAAGCAACGCGAGCAGGAGAAAAAACGAAAAGCCGAAGAAGATGAAGCCCGGCGCCGCGAGCAGGAAATCCGGCGCGTCGCCGAAGAAGCCGAAGCAAAACGCAAAGCCGAGGACGAAGCAAAGCGCCAGGCTGAAGATGAAGAACGCCAACGAGCAATCGCCGCACGCCAGGCAGCTGAAGAAGCCCGTGTCGAGCAGGAAGCTCTGGCAACAGCCAGCGCCGCACCCCTTGATGAAGGCACAAAACCAAGGGGAAGACGAGAAGACGGGAAAGCAGAAGGACCACGCCGCGGCCCCGATCCTGCCCCCTTGATGGGTCGTGTTAAAAAATCAAAATCCCAGGATGGTGATGGCCAAGATAACAAGCGTCAGAGCGCGTTACGAAAGGGCGGAGATCAACGACGAAACCAAAAGCGTATCAGTGTCGCTGATGCCTTGGCAGAAGACTCGGACCGTAGCCGGTCCCTCGCATCGATCAAGCGTCAACGCGAACGAGAACGTCAAAAGGCGCAAGAAGCGCGTGAAGCCGGCACCAAAGTCAGCCGCGAGGTGGTCGTGCCTGAGGTCATTACCGTTGGAGAGTTAGCCAACCGAATGGCTGAGCGCAGTGCAGATGTTGTCCGCGTTCTGATGAAAATGGGTGTGATGGCGACAGCCAGCCAAAGCATTGATGCCGATACAGCTGAGCTTGTCATTGATGAACTCGGTCATACGATCAAACGTGTCACAGACGAGGATGTCCTGGTCGGGTTGGAGGCACCCCAACCCGACCAGGGGACAATGGCACCAAGGCCACCTGTAGTGACCGTGATGGGTCATGTTGACCATGGTAAAACCTCGATCCTTGACTATTTCCGTCAGTCCAATGTGGTCTCAGGTGAAGCCGGCGGCATCACGCAACATATCGGGGCCTATCAAATCACAAACAGTAGCGGACAAAGAATCAGCTTCCTCGATACTCCTGGTCATGCAGCATTTACTGAAATGCGGGCTCGGGGCGCCAATGTCACCGATATCGTCATTCTCGTGGTCGCCGCCGACGACGGCTTGATGCCACAAACCATTGAAGCAATTGCTCACGCCAAAGCGGCCAATGTCCCGATCATTGTCGCCGTCAACAAGTGCGACAAGCCTGGTGTCGACCCTTATAAAGTTGAGACCGAACTGTTGACGCATGAGATTCAGGTCGAAAACCTGGGTGGTGATATTCAAAGTGCCCATGTCTCCGCGCTGACCGGCGACGGCATGGAAAAACTGGAGGAAGCAATCCAGTTGCAATCTGAATTGCTTGAGCTTCAAGCGTCCCCCGAAGGACGAGCAAGTGGCGCGGTCGTCGAATCCAAAATGGAAAAAGGCCGGGGTTCCGTTGCGACCGTCCTGGTCCAGAGCGGCACACTGCGCGTCGGTGATATCTTCGTCGCTGGCGCCGAGTGGGGTCGCGTCCGAGCGCTGATCAATGACCAGGGCAAACAAGTCAACGAAGCCGGGCCGGCTTCGCCAGTCGAGGTCTTGGGGTTAACCGGACCTCCGGTTGCTGGCGATGATTTGATCGTCGTCGAGACTGAGGGCCGCGCACGTGAAGTATCCGAATACCGTCAGAACAAAGTCAAAGAAACCAAAGCTGTTGCGAGCAAAGGCACACTAGAGGGCATGTTTGCGGCCTTGCAACAGGGCGAGATCAACGAGTTACCAATCGTTATCAAGGGCGACGTGCACGGGTCGATCGAAGCGATCTCTGCAAGTTTAGAAAAGCTCAACACCGATGAAGTGAAAGTAAACATCCTTCACCAGGCTGTTGGTGCCATCACCGAAAGCGACATCACACTTGCCCGAGCAAGCCAAGCGCTCATTGTCGGCTTTAACGTCCGCGCCAATAATGCTGCAAGAGACGCGGCCCGCGCTGACGGCATCGACATTCGCTACTTCAGCATCATTTATGAACTGCTAGACGATGTCAAAGCACTCATGTCTGGGCTGTTAAAACCCGAAGAACGAGAGAACTTCCTGGGATATGCAGAGATTTTGGAAACGTTCAACGTCTCGAAAGTAGGCCGCGTAGCAGGTTGCCGCGTGACCGAAGGGGTTGTCAAACGTGGTGCGTCCGTCCGTCTCCTACGCGACAATGTGGTTATTCATGAGGGTACGCTGAAAACCCTTCGGCGCTTTAAAGACGAAGTAAAAGAGGTCAAGAATGGCCTCGAATGCGGCATGGCGTTTGAAAATTACCAAGACATTCAACCCGGCGACTTCATCGAATGCTTTGAGGTCGAACAAATCGCCCGCTCGCTCTAATCAGCCGAGCCGCTGTTGAATATATCAGTCATTCACCTCAACAATGATGACATCGGTATCCCGATTTATTCGCGCTTAGCTGTTGTCTCGTCAGCGCTATGGTCTATTTCTGCGACATAATGCGCAATTACAGGCATGGATTGTTCATGTCGACATCGTGGGACTAAAGTGATGAAAAACCTAATTCGCACTGCCGTATTGGCGATCAGTTTCCTGGCTCTGCCTGGCGCACAAGCCCAGTCAGCACCTGCCGGATTTGAAGGCATTTGGCAGACCAAAGAATGGTTTGGTACCATTGCCAACCTGCGCTTCATAGAATGCGAAGACGGACCTTACTGTGTCGAGGTGGTCAGCTTAGTTAAAGGTGACGGTATGGCGCCCGGCATGATCTTTATGAGCGAACTAAAGTTAATGAACGGCAATCTTCGCCGCGGGAAAATGAACATCCCCAATGGCCCTAGATTGCCGGGTGGGGTTTTTAAAATCAGTGACAGCCAAGTGAAGTTGGATGCCTTTGGCGCCTCGGAAATCTGGGAGCGCGTGCAGTAAACTCTTCCCGACTTGTACTGACAGAGCAAAGCCTGACAGATCGATTGCTGCGCTCGGCAATCAGGCTGTTGAATTTGCTCGCCAAGACCCCATATCTTGCGATATGATTAGCGATGCAATTCGCATTGAGGGAAATTCCTCTGGCTTAACGAAAATGGAATAGAGAAAAATGTCCAACGGATATTCAAACGGCCCTGCCGTTCAACGCACCGATGCAGCGGTTGATGAGGGACTGCGTGCATTCTTTCTTCGTACTTTCAACATCATGGCTTTGGGTGTCGCGCTCACCGGGGTTGTATCTTGGTTCGCGGGCAGTCAGGTTCTTGGCGCAGCGTCAGGTGAACAGACTTTAATTGGCGGTGCATTGTTGTCGCTTTATAGTTCGCCATTCAGTCTGGCCTTGGCATTTGCCCCGCTGGTACTATCGTTCTTGTTTGGTGGTCGCATTTGGACCAGCCGTCCGGCGACGGCGCACGCCATGTTCTGGATTTTCTGTAGCGTCTTCGCCCTCGCGCTGGTGCCAATTCTGGCACAATTTATGGCCGACGCCATCGGGACAATTTTCTTGGCATTCCTGATGGCCTCTGTCGGCTTTCTGACATTAAGTATTTACGGCTATACGTCAAAAGCTGACTTAACCAGCTGGGGTACCTTCGGCCGCGTTGGCATCCTCCTGGCCATTGGTGGCAGCCTGTTGATGTGGTTATTGGGCGCCTTTGGCGTTTTTGATGCTGCATCGTTCACAATGCTGCATAAAGTAATCAACGTCGTCGTCGCTGTGGCATCACTGGCCTTGACGGCTTTCAGCATGCAAATGCTAAAAAGTGCATACTATGCTATACGTGGTGGCCAAGTGAGCAATGGTCTGAGCGTCGAACAACAGCTTGAAAGCGCAGGCGTCGCTGGTGCTCTGGCGCTCTACATCAATTTCATGAACTTGTTCTTGAGCCTTCTGTCGTTGCTACGCGGCCGTTGATGTAGAGGACAAAAAGTCGAATCGCGCACCCAGCTGTAGCGATTGAGCATTATTGGGGGCTTTGTCGAACGGCAAGGCCCTTTTGCTTTTGGTAGCAAACAACCAATCAACGTTGGCGCTGTGCCGCCACGCGCTGGAACACAGCGTTCATTTTGTCGGCGTTGTCAAAGCTTGTTTCCAGCTTGAAATGAATGCGCGGCGTGAACTTGATCGTTAACTCTCGGCCCGCTGCTTCTTGAAACGCGTTGCGATTTCGATTGAGGGCAGCCACGATCCGAGCATGATCTTTATCGCTTTTTTGACCACTTAACGGCATGACAAACGCCGTCGCATGACGCAAATCAGGGCTCGCTTGAACCTCGGAAACGGTAATCGCAACACCTTCCAGATCAGGATCAAACGTGTCCCCACGAGCCAGCACCACCGCAATCACTTGGCGCAGTAATTCTCCGACCCTAAGCTGGCGTTGACTGCGACCGTGCTCACTGCCCCCTCCGCCCTCAGGCGACCAAACAACCCGACGGCCATGTCCGAATAAATCAACCAGGCTCATAGGGCGTACTGCTCCGCAACAAAGCTCTCTCGAATGGCAACCACAGGGCTGGCCTTTATGATCAATGAACTGGCGCGACCATGCCGGATCATGGATAACCCAACAGCGCAAATATAGCCAATTACAATCGTCGACGAAACCATGAAGATCGTCAGCGCGATATTTAAGGTAACCAGAACAATCACTCAGAAACGAGCCCGCGATAAGGCTGAAGGGCCAGCACCAGCACCCACAATACGGTTCGCAATCGCGGTACAACCGACTTCAAGCAAATCAAGACATTGGTTATAGGTATTTGAATCGCCACCCCAGGGATCTGGAATGTCCATCATACCCAACTCTGGCGCCAAAGCGCTAAACAACATGACTTGGGCAGTGCTATCGGCCGGCTTGCGATCTTGAAGCCATTGGCGGTGTTCTCGGGTCATCGCAAAAATCCAAACGAAGCGATCAAAATCTGCTGTCACGACCGGGCGTGAGCGCATTCGCGCCATCAAATAGCCGCGCCGTTCGCCGCAGCGAATTGCCTGACTGGTCGGTGGCTCGCCTTCATGCCACTTGGTTGTTGCCGCCGACTCAATATCAGGGATCGCTGTTTTTTCTCCTAAAATGTTAGCCAGCTTGGTTTGCAAGCACGCCTCGGCCATCGGCGAACGACAGACGTTGCCAGTGCATACGAACAAAACATGAGTCGAACCTACCTGCATCAAACCCCTTCTTGGGCAAAAAATCGTTCAATAAGCTGACCATAAATCGCCGTGAGGCTTTCGAGGTCAGCAATCCAAATCCGCTCATCAACCTGGTGCATCGTTCGTCCAACCATGCCGAACTCAGCGACATAAGCAACATCTTTGATAAATCTGGCATCGCTGGTGCCGCCGGCCGTCGAATAGCTTGGTTGTTGGCCCGTCACCTCAGCGCAAGCATCCGCGATCAAATGGGCAAAGCTTTCAGGCGGACACAAAAAAGCATCAGCATTCGCTTGCCAATCAAACTGGGGTGCTACGCCGGTTCCCCGACAGGCAATCTCGAAAGCTTTGACAATATGATGTTTTAAAGTCTCTGCTGTATGGAGGTCGTTGAAGCGCACGTTTATTGTGGCCTTTGCGCTGGCTGGAATAACATTGGTCGCAGGGTTGCCTGTATCAATCGTCACCACTTGCAGGGTGCTGGCACCAAAATGATCCGTGCCATCATCTAATGGATTTGCTGTCAGATCGGCCAGAGCAGCCAGCAGCGGATGCAAAGGATTTGCTGCCCGGTTTGGGTGGGCAGCGTGCCCCTGCTTGCCTGTAAGTGTCACAAATGCCGAGATTGACCCACGTCGCCCAACTTTGATCGCATCACCAATCGTATTTGAACTGGTCGGTTCACCGACCAAGCAGCTATGGATATCTTCCCCCGTCTCCTTGATCCAATCCACAACGGCAACCGTACCATCGGTTGCTGGCCCCTCCTCATCGCCCGTAATCAGTAAACTGATTGAGCCGCGTTGAAGCACCTGGTCTCGCTTTCGTGCATCGGTCAACAATCTGGCCACAGCAGCCATCCAGCAGGCGACACCACTTTTCATATCTTCGGCGCCGCGGCCATAAAGCCAACCGTCTCGTTCAGTCGCCGAGAACGGGTCATCGGTCCAATCCTTTGGATCGCCAACCGGAACAACATCGACATGGCCACCAAAGCACAGGTTGGGGGCGACATCACCAAAACGGATGTAAAGATTGTCGACCTGACCGCGGGGCAGTCGAACACATCGGCCATCCAACCGTTCGGCCCATTGCTGGACAATGTCCAAAGCACTGCTGGCAGCCGGCGTGACACTCGGCTGCTGCACCAGTGCTTTTGTCAAAGAAAGCGGATCGGTAACTATTGGCATGCTCACGGCTCGTTAATCCCGCAAAAGCTCATTGATGCCCGTTTTGCTGCGGGTCTTTTCGTCAACGGTCTTCACAATCACGGCTGCATACAATGATGGCGCGTTTGCGTCTTTGCCTGGCAAGGACCCTGGCACGACCACAGAATAAGCCGGCACACGACCATAGTGGATTTCACCTGTCGCCCGATTCACAATTTTGGTGCTGGCACCAAGGTAGACCCCCATTGACAGCACAGAGCCCTGCTCGACAACAACGCCTTCGGCGACTTCACTGCGCGCACCGATAAAGCAATTGTCTTCGATAATGACCGGACCAGCTTGTAAGGGCTCTAGAACCCCGCCGATGCCCGCGCCGCCACTGATGTGACAATTTTTGCCGATTTGAGCGCAAGAGCCGACTGTTGCCCAGGTGTCGATCATGGTGCCACTGTCGACGTAAGCACCCAGATTGACGAACGAAGGCATCAAGACCACCCCGGGTGCAATGTGGGCTGAGCGCCGGACCCAACAACCTGGTACGGCTCGAAAGCCCGCCGATCCGAACTCTTCTGCGCCCCAGCCGGCAAATTTGCTGGGGACTTTATCCCACCAAGTGGCAGCATCAGGACCGCCGGTGATCGGCGACATGTCATTGAGCCTGAATGACAACAGAACCGCTTTCTTGGCCCATTGATTGACTACCCAGCCATCAGCGCCTTTTTCAGCGACACGGACATTGCCCGCATCCATCGCGTCCAAAACCGCGTCAACAGCACTACGGACATCCCCCTGGGTGTTGCCATTTATCTGATCACGATCGTCAAACGCAGCATTGATAACAGACTCTAAGGCAATCAGATCCAAACTCATTCAGCAAACCTCTCGGTAATCATTTGTTTTACTTATGTCCGCCAATGTGCCTGAAAAAAAGCATGTAATCCAGCGCCATGGGCATCAACGTAGCCGGCTTGCACAAATGTTGGCAGTGGACCAGTCGCCGTTGTCTCAACACTCGGGTCAATGTAGGCCGTCTGCCAACCGAGTTGCTTGGCTGGCTTTAGATTTTTGAGCGTATCTTCAAAGAAAATAGCCCTT
Source organism: uncultured Rhodospirillales bacterium (assembly GCA_963978305.1). Taxonomy (GTDB): domain Bacteria; phylum Pseudomonadota; class Alphaproteobacteria; order UBA7985; family UBA7985; genus CAXBRM01. The sequence continues at coordinate 9,767 of CAXBRM010000019.1, read as the reverse complement.
TGCGGCTCGACTTCAAACCGAGCAGCAAATTTATGATAGGCCGCCATGTCCGGCTTTGGTTCGTAGGCGGCATCGCGGATATCGAACCAGCCATCGAATAAATCCTCAACCCCCAACTGACGAGCACACTTTTGACCATGCTCCAAGCTCGCATTGGTAAAGATCAGCTTGCATCCTGGCAAACCCTCAATCAACTGCCGCAACGCATCGTCGCGCTTGATAGGCGAGTAATCAACATCATGGACATAGGCCATATAGTCGTTCGGATCGACCCCATGCTCTTCCATCAACCCACGCATGGTGGTGCCATACTTCGTAAAGTATTCGCGGCGAACCAACTTTGCCGCCTCCAAGTTCAATGACAGAGTCTTTGCAACAAACTCCGCCATTCGAATATGAATTTGCGAGAACAGATCGCATTCAGCCGGGTACAGGGTGTTATCAACGTCAAAGATCCAGGTTTGCACCCGACCCAGATCGAACTCTGGTGTCAGCTGATTGGCATTGGCAAGAAGCTCCATATGCAAGCTGTCCTTTCGACATATACTTCGAAAATTAGCAACCGCCGACGCCTTATCGGACGCGTGCCCTGTCTGTAATCATTGGCGCAACTGATTGCGGCTGCAAATCCCACGGAAATAGAATCCAAGTGTCCTGACTGACACCAATGACTGACGAGTCGACCAAGGGTTGTCCAGCCGGCTTGTTGTAGACCGTCGCGAAGTGAGCTTTTGGCGCCATGTCACGGATGGCTTTTAGGGTTTCACCTGTATCGACCAGATCGTCGACAACCAGCCATCCTTCGCCATCACCAATATGCTCAATGCTTTTCAGGATTTTCAGCGCGCCTTGGGTCTCCCCACCATCGCCCTCGTAACTTGCGATGCAAACCGTATCGACAAGGCGTATTTCCATCTCTCGGGCAACAATCGCCGCCGGCACCAGCCCCCCACGCGTAATCGCAATCATTCCCTTCCAACCATCTCGTTTTGAGCGCTCAAGCTCCATCAAGTGGCCAACCAAGGCGCGTGTATCTCGATGAAGCTCTTCCCAAGTTACAGCATAGTAGCGTGGTGTGGTGGCCATATTTCAGGGTTCTCCAAGTGACTGCATTTTGCCATGTCTTAGCGCTGTTAAGCAGGCTCGAAAAGTGCTCAGCAAGAATGGCTGCGTAAAGTCGCTATTTGCAGGGTCAATTTGGAGGACAATTGACTATATGAGTTGCATAACGACACCAGCGATGCGCCATTCTCCTGATCCTTTAGACAATCGGTACTGTGCCAAGGCGCGGGTGCCGTCATTCCCGAGCACCATGACAATTTGGACAGCATTGATCCCCAGCACTTGAAACTGACCAAATTCATAAGACGCATTGGTGAAAATCGGCGCGTAGCCTTGCTGAACCATAACGCCAAACTGTTGAGCGTTGCCAAACAACGCTTGAATAGGTGCATCGGCATAGGAAAACGCCTGAGCGACATCCCCCGCCCTAAAGGCCTCAAGCTGACCTGCAATGACCGTCTGAATTTGGTCTTGCTCCGACATCAAAGGCACCTCTGCCGGAGCTGCATCGCGAGCGAACGCGCGACCAGAGAGCGTCATCAGTATGGCACACAGTAAAATTCCCATCATGCGTGGTGTCGTCAAATAAGACATTGCAGACCTCCGAGTTCCAAGCGCTTGTCAAGCGGCATAAAGTTGACTAGTTTCCGCGTCCGTTTTGATGATCACCAAAGCGCGGCGGACCAGTAGCTCAGCTGGATAGAGTACTTGACTACGAATCAAGGGGTCGGGGGTTCGAATCCTCCCTGGTCCGCCATTTTTTATCGATTTATTCATAAAATCAATGGCTTGCAGCGTAGGGACGCGGGTTTCCTGAGACTCTATCGGCGCCAAATTGTCCTGAGCAAATGAAGTAAGCGGGTAACAAGCAGAGACAAGGTGCGAGAATCGATGCGATACGTCGCACCCGTTTTTATGCCTGCATAATGATCTGAGGCGGCTCAAAATGACATAGGGCTGTCCCCAAAACCACTTTATACCTTGTCCGTCCAAAAACCTTGCCCATAGATGAACGAATTTGATCAACGAAAGATAGCTACAGCACAATTGTATGCTATTTGCTTATATTCTATGGATAAGTTTAGTTTATTTTGATGCCAATAAGCGGGTATGGGTTGATGGGCGGTCGATTTCGCCCACGGTAAATTGAACAAGGTTTTGATGTCATGCTGCTCAAGATGAACTCTGTCAAAAAATCGTTTTCTCGTCTTCAGATAAAAGCGTGTTGATATATTCAAAGCCTTTATGCTGTTTGGCGATGGCGTAACCATCATCCGATAATGTCCAAGCGACAACTTCCTCTGCCCCCTCTTCGGTTAGGGGAATTTTTGCAACAACATAAGTGGTCACAAGATTTACCTTTCGATGCACAACTTGCTGGTTGCGCTTAACACGATCCGTGGCCTGATTACAGCCAAAAAATAGAACAAGCCATAAAATGCAGGTAAATCCGAAACCATCCGACTAGTCGGCTGAAGCGATTGTGGCTGCAAGGTCAGACCGTCGCGTTTCGAAGTCTTTCTTAACCCAGCCTAGAATAAGAAACGCATCGACGGTCACCCAAACGGCCAGGCCGGCCAGCATCAAAAACTTTTCTTCCAATTATTCGAGAAAATTTTTAGGTACGTTTTCATAAACAGAAACATACTATGAAAAATCCGTACAAATTTTAATTACGCTTTTGCGATCGACGAATAATTTGGTTTTTTTGAGAAATTTAGGCGTTCGCTGCTGATGGAAGACAGGCTGCGAAAGTACGGTTGGACAAAATGGTCACGGCAAGTTTGAGCGGCGGCCTAAAATCAAACGGCTTGCTGCTACCGCGGCCGTCGCGCCCGCGGGTCTTCTTCAAACAGAGCGACCAACTGGTCCATCATCGTGCCGCCAAGCTGCTCGGCATCTGTAATGGTTACCGCGTCTTTGTACCAGCGCGTCACATCATGACCAATGCCGATCGCCGTCAACTCAACCGGTGATTTCGTTTCGATCATTTCGATGGTGCGACGCAAATGCTGCTCGAGAAAACTGGGCTTATTGGCGCTTTGGGTGGCGTCATCCACAGGCGCCCCGTCGCTGATAATCATCAAGATTTTGCGCTGCTCGGGACGTGACATCAACCGCTTGTAAGCCCACTCAAGCGCCTCACCGTCGATATTCTCCTTCAATAAGCCCTCGCGGAGCATCAGCCCCAAATTCTTCCGGGTTCGGCGCCATGGCGCTTCGGCCCCTTTGTAAATAATGTGCAACAAATCATTGAGCCGACCTGGTTGCGGGGGCTTGCCAGCCTCGACCCAATCCAATTGGCTCTTTCCACCCTTCCAAGCCCGAGTTGTGAACCCCAGAATTTCAACCCGGACATTACAGCGTTCAAGCGTACGCGCCAGGATATCCGCCGAGAGGGCGGCCGTGCTAATCGGACGCCCACGCATCGAGCCACTGTTGTCCAAAAGCAGGGTGACAATCGTGTCACGGAATTCAAGATCACTTTCTTTTTTGAACGCAAGAGCGCTGGTCGGGTTGATGATGACGCGGTCCAAGCGCGCGGTATCAAGCAGTCCTTCTTCGAGGTTAAACTCCCAACTGCGGGTTTGCTTGGCCATCAAACGACGCTGTAGGCGATTGGCCAGCTTGGCAATCACACTTTGCAAATTGGTCAATTGTTGATCGAGCGTGAGCCGCAAGCGTGTCAGCTCATCATCATCACAAAGCTCATCGGCATTCACGACCTCGTCATGACGCGTTGTATAGGCTTTGTAATCTTGCTCATTTTCTGCATTATTGTCTAACGGCTGATACTCGGGTCGAAATTCCGGCGTCATGGGTGCTTCATCGCCGGGGTCGCTACCGTCGTCGTCCAGATTTTCACTGTCCAACATATCCGCCGCGATCTGCTCTTGATCTGTCGAAGGCTCGCTGTCCTGCATGTCTTGTTGCTGGTCGACATCCTCACCATGCTGATCATCACCACGGTTGTCGATGTTGGTTTGCTCCGCCTCATCGCTGTCGTCGAGCTCGCTTTCGGGAGCATCCTCCGGCTCACTGTTGGCATCCCCGCGGTTCAACGCCTCGAGCAGCTGTTGTATTCCTTGCTGAAACGCTCGCTGATCATGGATTTTGTCACCCATTGCATCGAGCGCCTCGAGCACCCGTGGGGTCAAATGGTCATCCCATAGGTTTAAGACCGCTTGACCGCTCTCAGGAACCTCCATGCCAAGCAATCGCTGACGGAATTTGTAACGCATGGCTTCATGCAAGGGGGCATCATCGCGATTGTTGACAAACTGCAAATTCAGTGTGTCGGCTCGATCCTGTTCAGCTGCGGAAATATTTTCCTTTACCCCCGCCATGCGGCCACAGCCGATCGCCTCACACCGTGCATCCTCCAGTGCATCGAAAATCATCCGACTTTGCGTTTCCAGGGGTGCATGTGATGCGTGCAGACGGGCATCATGATAGCGTGTTTTGAGACTGACTTGGTCAGCCTGACCGCGAATTTTTGCTTTCTCTTCAGCAGGCATCCCGACAGATGGCATGGGCAAGTAGACATCGTTCCCAATTCGTCCCTTGCTGTTAGCGGCAAAGCTGGCCTCCAAATCTCTATTCGCCGACAGGGCTCGAATGGTGGCGCTGGTATCGCGTCGGAACCGCTCATGGACGGGGTTTCGGCGCTTGGGGCCAGAGAATGGTTTGGTAACGCTCGTCATGCCGGATTTGTTCTAGTAGTCGCCAGCCAATTGGGGCATTTGAAGCTCTTCACCAAACGCGCGCTGGTAATATTCGGCGATAATGCTCCTTTCCATCTCATCGCTTTTGTTCAAAAATGTCAGGCGGAATGCCAAGCCGAGATCACCACCAAGCAAAGTTGCGTTCTGCGCCCAGGTAATGACCGTCCTGGGGCTCATAACCGTCGAGACATCCCCATTCATAAAACCATTCCGGGTCATATCTGCCAGGGCGACCATGTTACCGATGATTTTTTGACCAGCGTCGTCTGCGTACTCTGGACACTTCGCCGAGACGATTTTGACCTCTTGGTCATGCGGTAAATAGTTTAGAGTGCAGACAATTGACCAGCGGTCCATCTGGCCCTGGTTGATCTGTTGCGTGCCATGATAAAGCCCGGTCGTGTCGCCCAACCCGACGGTATTGGCCGTTGCAAACATGCGGAAATATTGGTTTGGCCGAATAACCTTATTTTGATCGAGCAACGTCAATTTGCCGTCAACTTCCAATATACGCTGGATAACAAACATAACATCCGGACGTCCGGCATCGTATTCATCAAAGACAAGCGCGGTTGGCCGCTGGATCGCCCACGGCAGCAAGCCTTCACGAAACTCAGTGACCTGCTTACCGTCTTGCAAAACAATCGCATCCTTGCCAACCAGATCAATTCGGCTGACATGGCTATCGAGGTTGATGCGAATTGTCGGCCAATTCAGGCGCGCGCCTATCTGCTCGATATGGGTTGATTTGCCTGTTCCATGGTAGCCCTGGACCATAACACGACGATTGTGGGCAAAGCCCAATAATATCGCGAGCGTTGTGTCGGCATCAAATTTATAGGTCTCGTCCACCTCCGGCACATAATCATTGCGGGTACTAAAGGCCGGAACAACCATGTCAGAATCGATAGCAAAAAGCTCTCGAACTGAAACCGTTGTGTCGGGCGTTTCCGTGAAGACCGCGTTTTGATCCATGCTCGGGAGATGATTTGATGCCATCGATGCGTTCTCCTAAATTGCCGTCGCAAATTTGTCATGTTGTGTTGTGGCTTTTCGGGGACCGCAGAGGTCCTGTAATGGGTGAGAAACTAAACCGATCTGCCCGCCTCACAAGGTGCGCGAAGCGATACCAGCCTTGAAAAATCACTTTAATTTTTAGTTTTCAACTTCAAGTATGCCACTTTGTAAATCTCTAAACCCTCTCGACGCGTGACGTTGCCAAGTATATCGGCAGCATGCTGGGGAAAAGGCAGGGCCCATTGCCACAGCTCGTTAGCAACAGCCATTCATGGCACCAACAACCGTCGGCAATGAAGGCTCAATCAACTGACTAGCTACTCAGCCAATCGGCCAGAACCATTTCAACATCTCTGTGCGGAACGTCGCTGCGAACTTCGCTTGTGCCGATGCCCGTTGGCACAATGAAAACAAGGTGGCCATCTTTAGCCTTCTTGTCCTTGGACATTGCATCCATCAACGCCCCCACGTCCAGCTCTTGAGGCGCTAATTGAGAGCGGCGCAAGGGCAAGCCTGCCCGTTCCAGCATCCGCTCGACGCGGACGACTTCCTGGCCATCAACACTGCCCAAACGCTTCGCCAAACGATACGCCATGCCCATGCCGACGGCGACGGCTTCACCATGGATCAATCGGCCATCGTACCCGTAAGATGCTTCTAATGCGTGTCCGAAAGTGTGACCCAGGTTCAAGAGCCCACGCACGCCTGCTTCCTTCTCGTCTTGCCTGACAATCTCTGCCTTACACCGACAACTGGTGGCAATTGCATGCACCAAAGCGTCCAAGCGATCAGGGCCATCATCAGGTTTTGGCCCCTCAGCTTCCAACCAATCAAAAAATTTAGCGTTCCCCAGCAGTCCGTACTTAACGACTTCAGCATATCCCGCGCGCCATTCACGTGGTGATAAAGTCCGAAGCAAATCTGTATCAATGAACACTGCCTGCGGCTGATAAAACGCACCAATGAGATTCTTACCGTGTTTGGCATTAATCCCCGTTTTACCGCCCACGCTACTGTCAACTTGGCTCAGCAAAGTTGTCGGCCACTGAATATAGGGTATGCCCCGCAACAGACTGGCCGCCACGTAGCCGGCCAAATCGCCGATCACCCCGCCACCAAATGCCAGAATCACATCTTTTCGTTCGACACCGATAGCCAAAATATCATCACAAAGCTGACTGAAACTGGCTAAGGATTTGCTGGCTTCGCCAGCAGCTACTTTAAACACATGGGGATCGATACCACCGGATTTCAGTACCGATCCAAGTGTCTCGCCGTGGTGAGCCCAAACACCTTCGTCGGTGATGATGATGAGCCGGGAGCGCTGCAAATGGGGTTCGATCAGTGCGCCAGCTTGTGATAACAGCCCGCTGCCAATTTGGATGTCGTAATGATGGTGATGCACGTCCACGCGCACAGAGATTGGGCTAATTTTCGTCATAAGTCAAAAGTGACCCTTTAGGGTGTCCAATAATGCTTCAGCCGTCGACGCCTCGTCCGTTTTGCCACGCGTTTCAAAATGAACCCGTGCGAGCGCGTAGTAGGGGTCGCGTTTGGTTTTGAGATCCCGCAAAACCTCGGCGTGGTTGCCGTTGTTTAACAAAGGCCGATGCCCGCGTCCCTTGGTGCGTTCCACCAGCGTCGCTACTTCAGCATTTAGCCACACCGTTATTGCTCCAGCCTCCAAGGTCTCCCGGGTAACATCTTGGACATAGGCGCCACCGCCTGTGGCAATCACACAAGGCTCCTGCACCAGCAAACGCTGAATCACGCGGTGTTCCAATCGGCGAAATTCTTTTTCGCCATAAGCTTCGAAAATATCAACAATCGACATTTCAGCGGCCGTCTCAATCTCAGTGTCAGCATCGAAAAAAGGCATGCCTAAAAGTGGCGCAAGCCGCTTACCAACGCTCGTTTTACCAGCGCCCATCAGCCCGACGAGGGCGATACTTTTGCGGATGTCGTATGAATGCGAAGTCATGGTTAAGTGCCATAGGGCGACTGGTCTGCTAAGTCGAGCGATTTGCGGAATTTGCGCACCATCTTAGTAGGAAAACTCATTTCCAAAAACCCAATTCTTGATTAGCGATCCAATGTTCACCACTAGTAATCCAGTGAGCGAAGCTCAAAACCAGAGAAACAAAATGAGGGCCCCATGGCCAAAGGCAGACCAACGCGCGTTGAACCATTGATTGTATTTATTTTGACCCTAGCGCTGGTTTTGGTTTTCATCATCGTTTTGATCGGCGCTTGGGATGTCCCAACACCAATTTGTGAAACAAAAATAACGCTCCCACACGAAGCGTTTGAGGGTTTGGACGCACGCGAGCCGCTTGAGCCACCAAAACCTCATTGCTTTTAGACTGTTCAGGCTTTTGATTGATGCCAGCACCCTACTTTGACAGTTTTTTTGAAATGCTGATTGCCCAGCGCAATGTGGCTGCCAGCACACTGGCTGCATACAAAACAGACCTAAATGACTTTCAAGCTTTTTTTGCTAAAGCGTCGCGGACGAAAAATCATGACATTTCAAAAGCAGATGCCACAGATCTGCGTGCCTACCTGAAAGAACTTAACAGGTTAAATTTGAGCACGCGCACGATACAGCGTCGTTTATCGGCCTTGCGTCAATACTTCCATTTTTTAATGGAAGACCGTCATCGTGATGACAATCCGTCTACCCACATCGACAGCCCAAAAACTGGGCGCTATCTGCCCAAAAACTTGACCAGCGCTCAAGTAGATCGTCTTTTGCAACAGGCGCAGGACGAGGCTGAGCCCTTTGTCAACGCTGACGCCTGTCGGCTATGGTGTTTGGTTGAACTGCTCTATGCTACTGGGATGCGGGTCAGCGAATTGGTAAGCCTGCCGCTGGCCACCGCAATGCGAGACAGTGCGGTGCTGATCATCCGTGGTAAAGGCAATAAGGAACGAATGATCCCTGTTGGCGCACAAGCACAGCGCGCGATCCAGGCCTATCTTCCCTTACGAGATCGCCACCTTCCGCCCGTTAAAGGCAAAGCATCGCAGCACGCCCAAGTTTTCCTGTTTCCCAGCGACGCCGACAAAGGTCATTTGACCCGTCAAGGGTTCGGGCTGCAACTGAAAGCACTGGCGACCCGCGCGCACGTTGATTCAGCAATTTTATCTCCCCATGTACTAAGACATGCGTTTGCCAGTCACTTGCTGGACCATGGCGCTGATTTGCGTATTGTGCAAAAATTACTTGGTCATTCCGATATCAGTACAACACAGATCTATACCCACATTTTGGATAGCCGCTTGAAAAAAATCGTCCAAACAGCACATCCTCTTCAACGCGGCATGCTAAAGTCATAGGATAGAAACTGGATCCGCATAGGGTGAAATTGTAATTTTCGCTCTATAGTCCTAACTGCTTGTCACCCAATTTTGGCTTTGCTGCCCCTTTAACTGTAATTTGAGAGCAATCATGACAGCTCTAGACTTTGAAAAAAAAATCCTGGAGCTGGAAGGCCAGATCGCAGAGATCAAGCAAAGGCATGACCCCGCTGCTGGTTTTGATTTGACCGATGACATCAATAGTCTTCGTGCCAAATGCGATCGAAAATTAGCCGACGCCTACAGCAGTTTAAGCGCTTGGCAAAAAACTCAGGTGGCTCGACACCCTGAGCGCCCGCACGCGGTCGACTATATCAAAAACATTTTTGAAGACTTTCAACCACTCGCTGGTGACCGGGCTTTCGGAGACGACCAAGCAATCATCGGCGGCTTTGCAACACTGGTTGTCGCCGGCTCAGAGGCTGGTGCACCTGCAACCAAGCGTAAAGTCGTCGTCATCGGGCAAGAAAAAGGTCACGACATGGAAACCCGCATGCGACATAACTTTGGCATGCCACGGCCCGAAGGATACCGCAAAGCCATACGGCTCATGGATTTGGCAGAGCGGTTTGGCTTACCGTTGGCGACACTGGTTGACACAAC
>CAXBRM010000018.1:0-19905 GCA_963978305.1 uncultured Rhodospirillales bacterium | reverse complement strand
TGAAACCCCAGCAGAAATCAAAATGCTGATGACCCTAGGGGCAAATTGTGTTGGCATGTCCACAGTGCCCGAAATCATTCTGGCGCGTTATTTTGGATTGAAGGTCGTTGCTCTTTCCATTGTGACAAATCAGGCTGCGGGCTTGAGTGATGAAACATTGAGCCATACTCACACCTTTGAACAAGCTGCGTTGGCAGGTCCAAGGATGACAAAGCTTTTGAAAAACTTCCTGAAAAATTACTAGGCTGCCAGATGATTCCCCAGGAGTTGATTCGCAAGAAGCGTGATGGACTGGAACTGACGCTGCCAGAAATTGAATTCTTGGTTGGAGGATTGACCTCAGGTCAACTGAGTGAAGGACAGGTTGCGGCCTTTGCGATGGCAGTCTATTATCCAATCCTGCAACAAACAGGCCAGAGTTTTTCAACCGTTTGGGGCTGGTTTGCCCAGCCGTTTATTATTGGTGACACCCTGAAGGCTGTGATCGCCACTGGTCTTGTTTTTGCTGGTAGTGCGTTTGTGAATCGTATTCGCGGCTAACGGATGACAACAGGGGTCTTTGAGTGGTTGGCTGACGGCCGCTGGACACTTGAGCGACAGTTTAACAATTCAAAAATGCCGGGTCTTACTGGTAGCGGGCAGGCCTGGTTTTCGCCTGTTGCCAAGGCGACCCTGGCCTATGAAGAAAGCGGTTTGTTGTCCACCGGTGGGGTATTTAGCAAGAAGTACCAATTTGCTGCAGATCGAGATGTCATCTTGGTCACGCACGCAGATCCCCATAATAAGGGGCAGAGCTTTCAGACCTTGGCGTTGCAACCAGATGAAAAAGGGACATGGTCGGCGCGAGCGTGTAATCAGTGCGCTTTGGACACCTACAAAAGTCATTGGCAGTTTGCCAAGACATGGTGGCGGATGCACCATGTGGTGTCTGGACCGCGGAAAAACTATGAAATCGTAACGCTGTTTAGGCGGCCTTAGTACAGAGCGCTTAGTACATCGACAGGGCGCGGCTGGGGCATACTTCGCGGCTACATAGGCGGCAAGTTGGACCAATTGGTTCATCGAAGTCTTCGCGGTCGAAATTGATCCTTGAAGCATAGGCAGTTTGTCGCACAAAACGCGCTTCACAGCCGGTGACAACCATCGTGTTGGTGCCGCGATTGGATTGGTGGTGCACGATGCTGAGGAAGCGTTGACCATTGGGCATTTTTATCATGCTTGCTTGTGTCTCGCCGCTGATCCTCTGGCTTTTGAAGATACTCCACGCTGGGCAAAGGTTGCCCTGTCTCGGGAAGCCAAAGCCGCCATTTGAAAGCCGCTTCAGAATGTTGCCAGCTAAGTCGATCTTCACGAAGAAAAAGGGAGGTGCGCCTTCACCCGGTCGATGCAGGGTGCTCAGACGATGGGCTGCTTGCTCAAAACTGAGCCCCAACTGATCAGCGATAGCATCAATGTCGAATTTCTCAGTTTCAGCAATTGAAAGGAAAGATCTGTACGGCGTGATAAGAGCGGCGGCGGCGTAGTTAATCAGAGCCTCCACCGCCAATTCTTTGGCTTTTTTGCTTTGGATGCTTGGGTCGGCATCGATGATGCTTTGAGCCAACTCTTTGGTGCTCAATCGGCAATAGACTTGGGCGATACGAAAGGCTTTGCTGGCACTCGCGATGCCCAAACCGACGACAATCCGTTTGTTGTGTGGGTCCCATAAACTTTGTCGCGGTGCCAAACTGCGCGTCGGGCGCTCGACAACCCGGTAGCCAAATTCGTTCTGGATCGTTTCAACCAACTTACTACGGCGCTGGCCTGGTCGAATTTCTAAGGCTTCGGCTTTGGCTTCTGCCCAGCTATCAAGCGCATGAAAGTAATTATGATTGGCAGCAAAAAAATCACGCACCTCTTCAAGGGGCTCTTCGAAAAGTCTTGCTAATGAGCCGGATTCTTGTGCACTGGCGGCCATGGCGCTCAGATTGTCGTGTCCGCTTCGGTATGCTCGGTGAAGCTTGACAAAGGCTTCCGCCCATTCGGGGTGCTCGATCACTATTTGTTTGCGATCTTGCAGGCCAAGTGGGCTTGCCGATAAGATCGGGTCGCTGAAAACTGCTTCCAAATCAGCGAGCAGTTGCTCCTCGGCGACCATGTCAAAATTAGCGACATTTAACTCGTAGACCGTAGCAAGCTTGAGCAATAGCGACGCGGTGATTGGCCGTTGGTTATGCTCGATTAGATTGAGATAACTGGCAGAAATACCAAGATCCTTTGCCATTTCCGCTTGGGTTAAGTTTGCGTCTCGCCGAAACCTTTTAATTCTAGGTCCAGCAAATACTTTACCAGAGTCTTTCACAGACAACATCCATTTTGTAAAAAATTAACAGCTTTACAATAATATTCGGATAAAAAATTTACAACTCCCTTGTGCCTTTTCGAGCACCATGATGAGTTTAAGCGGTAATTCAAGCCACTAAGGAGTTTCCCATGCCTCAATCTCGTCAACAAAGAATCGAAGCCATCAATCAAAACTGGAGTAGTAACCCACGGTGGGATGGCATTCAGCGAGATTATACTGCGGATGACGTCGTCGATCTTCAAGGTGCTGTTGTTCCTGAAATGACTCTTGCTAAACGCGGTGCGGAGAAACTTTGGCGTTTGCTGCATAGTGAGCCTTACATTAATTGCCTGGGCGCGCTCACCGGTGGTCAGGCTGTGCAACAAGTTAAAGCCGGTATCAAGGCGATTTACTTGTCCGGCTGGCAGGTTGCTGCCGATGCTAACCTGGGCAGCACCATGTACCCTGATCAATCTTTGTATCCGATCAATTCGGTGCCAGCGATTGTTGAGCGGATTAACAATAGCTTTCAACGCGCCGACCAAATCGCTTGGTCCAAAGGCGACGAAATTGATTATGATGCCCCGATTGTTGCGGATGCTGAGGCCGGCTTTGGCGGTGTCTTAAATGCCTTTGAATTGATGAAAGACATGATCCGTGCCGGGGCGTCAGGTGTTCATTTTGAAGACCAGCTCGCTTCGGTGAAGAAATGTGGTCACATGGGTGGCAAAGTTTTGGTGCCGACAAGGGATGCGGTACAAAAGTTGCAGGCGGCGCGCCTGGCTGCTGACGTCATGGATGTGCCAACCCTTGTTTTTGCTCGCACAGATGCCAATGCTGCCGATTTGTTGACCAGTGATTTTGACGAATACGATGCGCCGTTTATCACGGGCGAGCGGACAAGCGAGGGCTTTTTCCGCACCAAAGCTGGTCTTGATCAAGCGATTGCCCGGGGCCTCGCGTATGCGCCCTACGCGGATGCATTATGGTGTGAGACCGCGACGCCAGACCTAGAGGAAGCACGTCGTTTTGCCGAAGCAATTCATGCGAAATTCCCCGATAAGCTTCTAGCCTACAATTGCTCGCCATCGTTCAATTGGAAAAAGAATTTGGACGATGCGACCATTGCTAAATTCCAACGCGAATTGGGCGCCATGGGTTATAAATACCAATTCATCACGCTAGCTGGCATTCACAGCATGTGGCATGGCATGTTTAATCTGGCACATGACTATGTCCGTGAAGGCATGACTGCCTATGTCCGGCTACAAGAGCAGGAATTTGCCGATGCTCCTCGTGGTTATACCTTCGTTAGCCATCAGCAAGAGGTTGGCGCTGGTTACTTTGATAAAGTGACAACAACCATCCAGGCTGGCGAAAGCTCCGTAACCGCTCTTACTGGCTCGACGGAGGAAGAGCAGTTCCAGTCGGCTGATCCGCGTCAGGCCGCTTGATCTGGGGTCAAACTCTGCAATGCCAATAACCGCTATCCTTTTGGCAGCCTTGTACCCTCTAAAGGCTGCCAACTGGCCCGGCAGGCTTTCTCGTCAAGCCCATAGATGAAAGGTTTCAAACGATGAACACAAATCCAAAACAACCACGCGCTGGTGATGTTTTCTTCTACGTGATCGGCGGCGAATATGAGGATATGAGCTTTGAGCGTCTGATTACCTCAACAAGCATTATTGAAGGTCCTTTCCAAAATCACGAAAGCGCCAAAGCGGCTTGGGCGCGCCTGAACGAAAAAGCAGGTGGTGATGCCGTAACGCGCTTTGAAATTATTCAAGTCGCTCACAAAATTGATCGGAATTTATTGCTGTCGATCACGCGTGCTCCAACAGCTCTCTGAAAGCTCATCCTTGCACTGACCTGGCGATCAGCAGTGTCATTTTGGTTCTGCTGCTAAGGCGAGACCAATTTGATGACCCATCGAAAAACAGGCTTGCAACAAATAGCCGCCTGTTGGCGCATCCCAATCAAGCATTTCGCCACCGATGTAAGTGCGATGGCGCGCTTTAAAAGCTAAAAACTCGTCGACCGCCTGCCATTTGACACCACCGCGCGTGGAAATCGCTCTTTCCATTGAGGGAGCCAAGTCCAGTGGCATGGTTAGACTTTTCAAGCAGTCAGGAAATTTCAATTGCAGGCGCGCTCGCATTTCGCTGACAAGAGCAAGCGACGCAGACTTCAGGTTTAATCGTTTGAGTTTCGCCGACGTACTAATTTTAGCGGGCATTTTGCTCCAGCGTTCTTGCAGCCATGGTGAACTACGGTTTGGCAGTAAATCGATAATCATCTTTTTTTCCTGCTGCCAGTGACCGGCAGCGGCGTAAACTGGTCCACCCTCCAAACCCTGTTTGACAATTCTTAAGTCGCCGCTGTGCCAGCCGTTCTTTGTCAAAACTGCGGCGTTCTTTATCAGACCTCCGTCGTGTTGATTCAGTAAGATTGCGCTCCAACGAACCGGGAAGCGGCAATTTGATGGTGTCAAAGATGTTATGATGTCGGCGGGGAACAAAGTCTGCCATGCTCCGTCGGTTCCAAAGCGAGGCCAACTAGCGCCGCCCATGGCCAGCACGGTTGATCGTGCCTTCAGGGTCATTGCGTCGAAGTACAGGTTCTCCTTATCCCAACCCCTTAGAGTTTGCCCGCCTTTGAAGACCACGCCCAGTCCTGCCAAACGCGCCAGCCACGCTCTCAGCAGTGGACTGGCCTTCATTGACTGCGGGAAAACCCGCCCACTGCTGCCAACAAAAGTCGGTTCACCCAAGCTATGTGCCCAGTGGCGCAAGTCTTGCGGGCTAAATGCTTGCAAAAGGCGCCGAACGGGTTCGACCTGATCATAGCGGCTGGCAAAGTGCTCAAGGGCCTCGTCATGGGTAAGATTGAGACCATCGCTGCCGGCAAGCAAAAACTTCCGACCTGGTTGGCGCATGCGGTCATAAACCACCACTTTGCGTCCAGCTTTCGCAGCCAGCTCTGCGGCCATTAAGCCGGTAGGCCCGCTACCGATAATAGCGACATCGACTTGTCGTTTTTGGTCTATTGAGTCTCTGGTCACGCTTTATGCTCGTCGAATTACTTTAGATATTGGAGCAGTTGTAATGCAGGCGCAAGCACAAGCAGTAGTCATCGGTGGGGGTCTAGTCGGCTGTAGTGTTTTGTATCATTTGGCAAAGCTTGGCTGGACCGATTGTATTCTGTTTGAGCGCGATGAGCTCACCAGTGGATCAACGTGGCATGCTGCAGCGAACATTCACGGACTGCATGATACAAACAACATCAGTAAATTGCAGTATTACACCATGCAACTGTACGAAGAATTGGAGCGAGAGACTGAACAGTCATGTGGCGTTTATAAACATGGCTATCTGTATCTCGCTGCGAGCGAACAGCGCGCTCATCAGTTGAAAATACAGGCCGCCAAAGCGAAAATGTATGGTGTTGAGTTTTATGAAGTCGGCTTGGCCGAAGCGAAGCGTTTGCACCCGCTATTAAACTTGGATGGCATTTATTGTGCGATGTATGAGGCCGATGCGGGCAAGGTTGATCCAAGCGGTGTGACTCATGCTTATGCCAAAGGTGCAACCATGCGCGGCTGTAAAATTGAACGCTTCTGTCCCGTTCTTGAAACCAATCAACGCGCCGATGGCAGTTGGGATGTTGTGACCGCCAAGGGGAGCGTGCATGCCCGGGTCATCGTTAACGCTGCTGGTTTGTGGGGACGCGAAGTTGGCAAGCTTGCGGGACTAGAGTTGCCACTTTTGCCGACCGAACATCAATACTTCGTCACAGAAAGTTTGCCACAGGTTTCGGCACTGACAGCAGAGCTTGGTCGCGCGCTGCCAAGCGTCGCCGACCGAGATGGCGAATACTATCTGCGCCAGGAAGGTGAGGGTTTCTTGGTCGGTGCCTATGAGCAAAACCTAAAGTTTTGGGCCGAAGACGGGACGCCTCAGGAGTTTGGTCATGATTTGCTCGACGATGATTTGGAGCGCATCGAGCCAAATATTTTGGCAGCGTTTAATCGGCTGCCTGCGTTAGAGGAAGCTGGTATCAAGCGCGTGATCAATGGTCCGATGATTTGGTCACCAGACGCCAATGCGTTGCTTGGTCCGGTGCCTGAGCTCAAAAACTACTACTGTGCAAACGGAATTATCCCAGGGTTTAGTCAATCGGCGGGACTGGGCTTGACCCTGGCACAGTGGATTGTTGATGGCGAGCCAGAACTCGACATGTTCCCTTGGGACGTTACGCGCTTCGGCGGTTTTGCTGACAAGACCTACACCAAAGCCAAAGTAGCCGACAGCTACATGAACCGTTTCAAAATTCATTTTCCATTTGAAGAGCGGGAGGCTGGTCGCCCCTTGCTCAAGCGAGCGGGTTATGAAAAACAAAAGCAACTGGGTGCTGTCTTCGGCTTTTCGTTTGGATACGAGCATCCGCAATGGTTTGGCGAGCCGGGCAGCAGTCCCGTCGATGAGTTTGGTTTCAAGCGGACAAGCTGGTGGCAACCAGCAGGCGACGCTTGTCTGAATTTGCGTAAAAATGTGGGCCTGGTGGATGTCTCAAACTTTGCAAAATACAAGATCAAGGGACCAAAGGCACATGCGTGGCTGGATCACTTGGTGGCCAACAAAATCCCCACTGAGATTGGCCGGAGTTGTTTGACGCCTTTACTGAGCACAAGAGGTGGTATTGCCGGAGACTTTACAATCACCAAGACCGCTGAAGATGCCTATTTCATGATCGGCAGTGGTATTGCCGAGCGCTATCACCAACGATATTTCAATGCCGTGCCAATTACTGACGGGGTCGTTGTCCAGAGCGTCACCCATGACTATTGTGGCTTTAACATTGCGGGCCCAAAAGCCAGAGAGGTCCTGTCTGCCTTAACTGACGTTGATCTCAGCGGTGACGCTTTTCGGTTTATGCGCAGTCAATCAGCGAGCGTTGCTGGTATAGATTGTCTGATACTTCGTGTTAGCTTTACGGGCGATCTAGGCTTCGAAATCTATTTTCCTGCGGATCGCCATCTGGACATGTTGGAAGCCATCCTATCTGCTGGCCAAATCCACGGCATAAAGCCCGTCGGGTCGCGTTCATTGCTGAGCCTGCGCGTTGAGAAGGGATATGGCAGCTGGGGGCGCGAATATTCGCCAGAGTACTGGCCTCAAGAGGTTGCAATGGAACGGTTGATCAAGCTTGAAGAAAAGGGCGATTTTCTGGGTCGGAAAGGCTACGAAGCGATTAAAGATAATCTGCCGCGTGAGCGCTTGGTCCAGTGGGCCGTGCAAACAACACCTGGCTTAGCTGGTGCGGATGCCAGTGGTGGTGAACCTGTATTCCTGCCTGATGGCACACCGGTGGGCCGCATTAGTTCGGGAGCTTTCGGGTGGAGTGTTGACAGCAGTGTCGCTCTTGGTTTTGTAAAAGCGGATCATTGCCGACCAGGCGAAACCTATCATGTCGCGATTTTGGGCGAACCACACGAGGCAATCTTGCAAGCTAAGCCAGTGTTCGATCCCGATGGTTTGCGGTTGCGCGGTTGATTGTGACGATGACGGTGGCATTGCCATTGCAGGATATGCTGTGTCAGTTGCTGCTGAGTGGATCCGAACCGGTTTATATTACTTAAGAGCGTTAGGAGCCTTTTGGGTATTTTGCCGAGACTCGACGTTGAAGCTCACCAAGCTCGCCCAGAGCAACGCCTTCCGCTGCCAAGCAGTCACAAACCTGATCCAAATACTCCCGGTTGCTGCCAGCATGGCCTTTGCAGCTACCAAGCCGCCGCACGATCTCATTTGTGGTTAGCTGGTTGCCCTTGGCACAGCGCGCCAGACTTGGAGAACGGTGGTCCATGACAAAAGTCAACACGTTGACAGTCCTGTCATCACAAAGGCTCGCTCGCAACCACTTGACTTGGTATGCTTCAAAACGCAGTTCACGTCTTTCCAAATATTCGATGGTTGCTGAGGCATCACGGTAATTGACTTTAAATGCTCTACCGACGACCTGGCCGCCAGGCAGCAATCCCATAACCAAACCTGGATTTTCAGGTGTGCCGCGATAGACGGTCGATTCAACACAAAACTCCCGATGATATCCGAAAACCCGGGCAACTTTCACATCCTTGTATGGAAATCCCGGATGCCAAATCAGACTGCCGTAACCGAAAACCCAAAAATCCTGCTTCGGTACAGGAATCACGCCCTTGTATTCCCAGCGCCCATACTGAGCTTCAAGTTCTTCGGTCTCTTCAATGTGTTGAGGCAGAGCAGACATAGTGATAATTAAGAGTGTGACCTATGGGCCTTTAGCATAACGGTTTCATCGACAATAGACTAAGGTGTTAGTAGGTATGCAGATTTCGATCAACTACAGAGTCAAACATGCGTTTATTTCGATTTTGTTTCATTGGACTTGCCGTTTTGGCTCTTTTATATGCACTTATTTGGTTTGTTACGGCGATTATTGCGGAAGAATTTATCAATCGTTCCATCGCGCGGCTTGATCGCAACGGAGTCGATATCAAGGCACAGAAGCAGGGGTTTGAAGGGCTTTTGGATTTTGGCTTCCAATACCAGATGACGGATGCCGAATTCACATTTGATACCTATGGCGTTTCTTTCACCGTACCCGGCAAAACAACAGCAGGTGTCGACCTGGTGCGACCGCTGAACTTGAATGTTAACCTCCCTGAGGGTGGCAAATTTGTTTACCCACTGCTTTTGGGCGATCTGGGCAGAACGACTCTGTCAGCTGACTTTACCATTGATCGCGAGATAAGCGATTTCGTTGCTGCCCTTGAACGCATTGATCTCAATGCGCTCGGCTTGGTTGGTGTCTCCGCTCAAGCTTTAAATGCGTCCTACAGCTCGGGAGATGGGGCATTCTCGGTCACCGGGCATGTGAAGAGGGTTAAACTTCAAGATTTCGTTAAACAAATGCTTGACCAACAATTGCCTTCTGGTGTCAGGCTACCAGAGCAGGATGTGGCGTTGTCAGTCCAAGGCAGGCTAGTGCCAGCAGACCTGGCGTTTGATCGTCGCCTCAACAATCTCAAGGGCTGGCTGGATAACGGTGGGTATCTGATAATTGATACGCTTGACGTGCCGTTCCATGATTTACTGGAAAGTCCGCTAAAGACGATAATTTTCAGCTCCAACGCTGGTGGCCTTAGTGGCATTTTTTGCCCAAAAATCTGCACCGCCGAGGCCTGTTCACCGCGCTTTGTGCTGGACAACTTATCCCTTGTCGACACTAGCGTTGTGAAAACAATGCCTCTGCCCACACCATATCAAGGCATGGACGCAACGGCGGTTTGCGCCGCTCTGTAAGGAGCAGCATCAGCCTTAGCTTGAGCGCGATCTAAAAAAGCTTTTGCCTTAGCTGCGTCCCACTTTTCCTCAGACATCGGAGGTCTTGCAAGGGCGTTCGCAAGGCGGTAAAGGGCAGAATAACGGTCCATTTGGTCTCCTTAACGTGCAATCATTGCGTCTAATATATGCAGGTTTGTTAAAAAAAGCAATAGTTGCGTCTTTATGAGCAAAGAACTTGGCAAATAAGAATAAAAACTCTTGGTTAAAGCAGTGGCGCAAGTCGCTTGGATTGACCCAGAAGCAAGCGGCTGCCTTGCTTGGTCTTAAGCATCGCATGATCCAAAATTACGAAAGTGGTACACATGAAGTGCCGCGCTATGTCCGTTTGTCATGCTATGCAATTGGCCAGTGTGTAGTCGATTTTGATGCTAACGGCCCGACTAAATCCGATGACCTCGCCAAGGTGGCCGACATGCTGCGTGACAAATAGTTGTTTAAGGACGGTTAATTTTCAAGTCCTTTTGACGCTCTGTTGGGTCAAATTGACCAGCTTGACCAGCCTCTTCAATCGTTTTGCGGATTGCTCGCGTTTCATGAAACTTTCGTTCAAGTAAGGCACCATCGCCATGGCGGATCGCGCGCTGAAGATCGCTTAAATCTTCACTGAAACGGCCAAGTATTTCCAAAACGGCATCGCGATTATTTAAGAACACATCTCGCCACATGACGGGATCAGAACCAGCAATGCGCGTGAAATCCCGAAAGCCACCCGCAGAATACTTGATAACTTCTTGTTTGAGATCCTGTCCTAGCTGATTGGCGGTATCGACAATGCAGTAAGCGATGAGATGGGGCAGATGGCTAGTGACGGCCAGAACTTGGTCGTGGTGCTCAGCCGTCATGGTCGTGACCTTAGCGCCAAAGGCAGTCCAGAGCGATTTAACTTTTTCAACGGCGTCATCGTCCGCCCCCTGGCTTGGGGTGATCACGGCCCAACGGTCTTTGAAAAGTGCCGAGATTGCTTGTGTCGGTCCGCTTTTTTCAATGCCGGCAATCGGATGGGCAGGCACTTTTTGTACGCTTGGTGCCAGGTGTACCTCCATTGCCTGAAGAACATTCAGTTTTGTTGAGCCAACATCAGTCACGATACATCCTGGTTTTAAATGTGGTGCGATTGCGGCACATAAGGTGTCGACGGCACCAACAGGTGCGCAAAGGATCACCAGGTCTGCCCGAGTAGCTGCTTGCGGCAGTGGTAGCACCTCATCAACATGCCCTAGCGCCATTGCAATGGCTTCGTGTTCAGCCAGCTGGTCACTTGCGATAAGGTGCGAGGCGAGACCTTGTTGACGGATGTTAATCGCCACTGAACTGCCGATATGTCCAATGCCAACGATCAACACCGTATCAAACAAAGGCGAGTTCATCATTTTTCAGTTTCCAAATAAGCAGCGAGCGCGTCAAGGACGCGGGTCATCTGGTCCTCGGTCCCCAAGGTCAAGCGCAAGCACGTCGGCAAGCCATAACCGCTAACCTGGCGCAAAATAATGCCTGTTGATTGTAGAAAAGCATCGGCAGCAACCGCACGATTTTGATCATCAAAGTCAATCAACAGAAAATTGCCAACGCTTGGATGGGTCTTCAGCCCAAGCTGACCGATACTTCCCACCATTCTCGCCATTTGCTGGCTGTTGAGCTGTCGGGATTGGTTCTCAAAATCGGTGTCCGCAACAGCTTCAGCCCCAGCAGCGATTGCGGCGGCACTGACATTAAACGGACCGCGAATGCGATTTATGACATCCACGATTGCCGCTGGGCCAACCATCCACCCTAGGCGTAAGCCACCCAAGGCATATAATTTTGAGAAAGTTCGGGTCACAACCATATTGGTTGATGCGAGTGCGCTGTGCAGACAATCATCGTAGTCTGCCTCAACTACGTATTCGCTGTAGGCGCCGTCAATCACCAAAATGACATGATTTGGCAGCCCGGCGTGTAAGCGGTCAATTTCAGATTTCGGCAAATAACTGCCGGTAGGATTGTTTGGGTTGGCGATGAACACAAGTTTTGTCCGCTCGGTAACAGCTGACAAAAGGGCATCGACATCGGCGCACAGATTTTTTTCGGGTGCAGCGACGGGAATTGCACCGTGTGCCTGAGCGCTGATTGCGTACATGCTGAAACCATGCTCACTATGGATCACTTCGTCGTCTACGCCGGCGTAAGCCTGGATTAGCAAAGTAATCAGTTCGTCGCTGCCCGCACCACAAACGATTTGGTCCATTGGTAGATCGTATCGTGCTGCCAGTGCGTCGCGGACGTCGGTTGCGGAACCATCCGGATAGCGATGCCAGTCACCGATGCCTCGCAATCGTGCCTGTACTTTGGGCGAGGGGCCTAAAGCCCCTTCGTTGCTGCTCAGTTTCAAGATATTTTTGCGACCAGCAACGTTGCTTTTTCCACCAACGTAAGCGGCGATGTTCATAATTCCGGGTTGCGGGCGTGGGGTCATAGTCGATACGGTCGATCTAGAGAATAATTGGCGAAGCGTAGCGGCCAACGATTCTCAGTGGCTCGTTGCTGCCCAGCTCTAAGCGGCTTAGGTAGCCAGGCAGATCAATCAGGCAATCTTCGTCGGTTGCTGCAAGTAAATTGCTTTGGTGGGCAGCCGCGAATTGACTGTTCAGCGCGGCGGCGACCAATGTTCGATCCTCACCGGTAGGTTCCTCCAGTCCAAATTTCGCGATCACATAACTGTCGGCGTTGGCTTTCATGCCGCGTTGCGCTGGGTCATCAATGAACGGCAGTCTTGCAAAGACTTGGCCGCCAGCGCGTTCGTCACTGTCAAGCCGCTCGTCAAGCCACCAGGTGTCATCCAAGCTGACAACGCCAAGCTCGGCCTGGCCGTTCATCACCTGATTGATAACGCCAGCCCCGCTTGTTTCGACGACTTGGTCTAACGTGGCAGAAAAATGAAGCACAGCATTCTTGCGATTGTTGCGATTTTCGTCAGCCATCAAGGCCAAGCGCAAGTTGCCTTCCATGGCCGTTGTCGCGGCGATCAGTTCGCGCCAAATGTAGAGGATGGTTGCGGTGGGAAATGTGCTTCGGCCAATGGCCTGGTGGCGCTTGGCCAGCTCACGCAGCATTTTCGCTTCCCGCGCTGGCCTTAAAAACACGGGGTCTTTGGTTTCCGCGCGCTTGATTGCGCCTACCTGATGCCCAATGTCGATGCGACGGTGGATCAAAGCCAACAAAGCAGTATCTACCGCATCGATCTGCTTCCGCAGCTCGCCTAGGTCCAACCCGTCAAGAACAACTGTCGGATCAACGCCAGCGAGCGCTGCTGCCGCGTTTTTAGCGCGTGTCTCATCGGTTGTATCGCTCATGAGCGTGACTCGAAACAGTTTCACTAAACCTTAGCTAAACGAGAAACGGGGCTGTGTGCAAGCGATGGGGACGGCATTCCTGATGCGACAGACTGTCTGGCGGGCTGTGTTAAGCCCGGGCCGGGCGGTGGTGGGGTGACCTTTTCATAGATTTCGACACGGATACTGGCGGGTAAAAAACCGGACCAGGACGCAGCAGCATCGTTTAAATAATGCCAAACGGTGAGCGGTTGCATCGGCCAGGTGCGGTACCTGCTTGCGAAGGTCTTGGCTGTCAACCATCGGCGCTGGCGGAACAGACCAAATAAGTTGGCTGACGAGCCGCGACATTGACTTTTGCTGCCAACCAAAATCAACAGGGCTCTTTCATGGAGCACACGATAAAGTTGCTCCGCGTGAGCGACGCGGGATATTTGGGCCAAGCCAGTCCCAACGACCACGCCTTGAAACTGTTGATCACGAAACGGAAGCGCGTCCAAATCACCCAGGAGGTCGACGTGTTGGCTATGACTGTGGCTGATGCCCATCCGCACCCAGCGACGGAGCGGTTTTGCGCTTGATGCTGGCTGGACTGGACCGATCCAGAGGGCGTTGGCTAACTCTGGCCGTGCAAGTCTAGCAGCGAGAAAATGGGTGATACCTTTTTGGAGGCTGGTTGCGCTAGTTGGCACGCTGCTCCTCAACCCAAGCTGGCGGCTTGCCAATTTGTAGGTAAATGTAGCTGAACAAACTGGTAAACAGCCCGGTAAAGATTGGGTAGATGAAAATGTTAGGAACGATTTGCATCCAGGTTTGTGCGCGGATCACCTCGCTTTGCCAAGCAATGAGTACGTCAAGGTCGTCGGTCAATGGTTGAATTGGCAGGGGGTTAACAAGCCCGATTACCAGGGAAACTGGTATTGCAATGATAGCAGAGACAGCCACTGCGGCTATTGTCATAAAGACAACTGCCCAAAAAATTCCCCAACCATAGCCGTCAGAATATCGCCATGCTGCACCGAGGCCAAAGTTTGGGATGTCAAGAGCCGCAGCGGGCAGCGCTAGCGACAGTCGGCCGCACACATAAGGGGCAGCAATCGAACCAAAAAAAAGTAGCGTTCCTCCTAAAGCGCTCAATCCGACGTTTAAGGACCTTACACCCATACCGGCGATGGCCGCCGGGATGGCCAAAATGGCGACATAAATGACGCCAATCCCAAGCCCATAAACAACGTAGCGGCGAAGGCTTGCGCTGAATTCAAAACCAAACCCGGTGCTGTCAGCATTGCTGCCAAACAGTGCGCTGCGATGCCAACGGATGGCAAACATGCCACCAAACACCAGACTAATCGCCATGCTAATGAGAACGAGCGTGATGGTCTGCGGTGAAAAGTAAAAGGCGAGGGTCGCTGCAATCATGGCCGCAGGATCATCAGACAAGTATGCTTTTGTGAGTTCTACAGTCTGATCGATCGTAACTGACATATACCAGAGTTGGAACACCAAAATGACCGACAACGTCAGCGCTGCGGTCGCAAACAGGTGTTGGAGATTGCCAAATACAAACCGAAAGGCTTTTCCAATCGCTTCAAAGCCAGCTAATTTTTTCGGCGCTAATCCTGTCTCAGTCATTCGGTTACTTTCCTTGGTATGCAGTTCCGAGCAACAACTTGCCAACGTCTACCATAGTGGCAAGCGTTTGTTGACACCCAACATCCATAAGTTGCTCACTTCTCGTTTTAGGCACGCCACTTGCGCCCGTGAAGCCAAAAACCGGAATCCCAGCCGCAACCGCGCCCATCGCGCCAACGCTCGAGTCTTCAATAACAAGCGCGCGGTTGGCCGCAACACCAAAGCTGTCCAGTGCCAGCAAATGCAGATCGGGGGCAGGTTTTGGATGTTCAACCAGGTCGCGATGAAAATAGTGCGGGGCGCTCAAGACGGCGTCAAGACCAACGATTCGGTGGCTCGTCGTCAACCATTGCTCGGGTGCGTTGGAACAAACACAAACTGGAATATTGGCAGCCTTGATAGCTCTGATTAAATCAATCACGCCATCGATGGCTTTCAGCTCGCTGTGTATCCTGTCCCGCAAAACATGCCATACCTTGTACTCATATTCTTTGGTCAATGGAATGCCCAGCTTGGCGAACTCGGCTTGCATGTTTTTCGGGCCCAGGCCAATAAAGCGTTCGACCGCTTCATCGGCACTGATGTCGATGCCATACTCCCCGAGAACTTGCGCATTGGCGACACCTGCGAGGTGCTCGCTATCAATCAGCACACCGTCATTGTCAAAAATCACAAGGTCAGGTGGATTGTCTGGTGAGTAGGGCACGATCACATCTTCCGGTTTCAGATTGGCGGCAGTTTTGGGCTAATGATCTGGCAAGTCAACAATATGACGCTGATTGCTTGCTTGATCACAATATTTTTGGGCGGGAAACGACGGCTTGCCAGCATCATGCTTGGACATTTTGACAGTACCTATTCGATTGCAACAGGCCTGCCCGTTCAATTCAAATGACTTCCCCTGTCCAGTGAAATGCAGCATAACGGCGCCACTAATTGGCGCTTCGACGACATTAAAGCGGTGGCGCCTGTCCCTCATACGACATCTTACACAGGGAAACACGAACCGATGAAGCCAGGTATTGACACCCGCAATGTAAAACAAACGCTGAGCGTTAACGGCAAAGACTATGATTACTATTCATTGCCAGAAGCAGCCAAACAGATCGGTGACATCAGCCGGTTGCCATTTTCTTTAAAGGTGCTGCTTGAAAATATGTTGCGGTTTGATGGCGAGATTGGTGTTGGAACCCAAGATGCTCAGGCGGTCGCCGACTGGCTTGGTCATCGTGAAGCCAGAGCGGAAATCGCCTATCGTCCGGCCCGTATTTTGTTACAGGATTTTACCGGGGTTCCGGCTGTCGTGGATTTGGCGTCGATGCGCGAAGCAATGGTCGAAATGGGTGGTGATCCAAAAAAAGTGAATCCTATCGCTCCGGTTGATCTGGTCATTGATCACTCGGTGATGGTTGATACTTACGCCACCCAGAGCGCTTACGATGACAACGTCAAGGCTGAATTCAGCCGCAACAAAGAGCGCTATGAGTTTTTGCGATGGGGCCAGGAAGCATTCGAAAATTTCCGTGTCGTGCCACCGGGTACTGGCATTTGCCACCAGGTCAACCTCGAATATCTGGCACAGACGGTATGGACTGCCACCGTCGATGGCCGTGAGGTCGCTTACCCTGACACCTTGGTTGGTACCGACAGTCACACCACCATGGTTAATGGCATGGCGGTGCTTGGTTGGGGAGTTGGCGGGATTGAAGCCGAAGCAGCCATGCTTGGCCAGCCGATTTCAATGCGGGTTCCTGAGGTAATTGGCTTCAAGCTGACCGGTAACATGGTCGAAGGCACAACGGCGACGGACCTGGTGTTGCGCATTGTCGAAATGCTGCGTGCCAAAGGTGTCGTTGGTAAGTTTGTCGAATTTTATGGTCCGGGTGTTGCCGCGTTGACCCTCGCAGACCGCGCGACCATCGCTAATATGGCACCCGAATACGGCGCAACCTGTGGCTTCTTCCCCATAGATGCCGAAACTTGCCGATATTTATCGTTCACCGGGCGCGACAAAGACCGTGTTGCCTTGGTTGAGGCCTATGCCAAAGCACAAGGAATGTGGCTGGATGATAACACGCCGGAGCCAATTTTCAGCGACACGCTTGCGCTTGATCTCAATGAAGTCGTGCCCGCTGTTGCGGGTCCAAAACGCCCACAAGACCGTGTTTCCCTCAGCGATGTAGCCTCAGCTTTTAGTGATCACCTGGCAGCGGATCTGGCGCAAGTACCACAGGTCGGGCAGGGGTCGGCGCCCGTCGAAGGGGCTGATTACACCATGGACGCAGGCGATGTTGTCATTGCGGCGATCACATCTTGCACCAATACATCGAATCCTTCTGTTATGGTTGCCGCCGGTTTGGTCGCCAAAAAAGCACGCGAGAAGGGCATTACGACAAAACCGTGGGTGAAAACCTCACTGGCCCCAGGCTCACAAGTTGTCAGTGACTACTTGGAAGCTGCTAACTTGCAAGATGACTTGGATGCAATCGGCTTTCATTTGGTCGGCTATGGCTGCACCACCTGTATTGGCAATTCGGGACCGTTAAAGCCAGAGATTGAAGCGGCCATCAATCAAGGCAATGTTCGGGTTGCCAGCGTCTTGTCTGGCAACCGCAACTTCGAGGGTCGTGTCCATGCGCTCAGCCGCTTTAACTATCTGGCGTCGCCACCACTGGTGGTCGCCTACGCCATTGCAGGCAACATGAATATTGACATTATGGCCGATCCAATTGCCCAAGACCAGAACGGGGAGGACGTGTTCTTGGCCGATATCTGGCCGAGCAATCAGGAAGTTCAAGAGACAATGGAAAAGGCCATCACCGACACGATGTATGCCGATCGTTATGCCAACGTCTTTGATGGCACTGAGGATTGGCGTCAAATCAACGTGAGCGGCAGCTTGACCTATGACTGGGATGAAGGCTCGACTTACGTACAGTACCCACCGTTTTTTGACGGCATGGCGATGGAGCCGAGTCAAGGCTCCGATATTTTGGGTGCGCGTCCCTTGGCGATACTGGCAGACAGCATCACGACAGACCACATCTCACCCGCCGGTGCGATCAAAAAGGACAGCCCGGCTGGCATGTTTTTGATGGAACGTCAAATTCCCCAGAATGAATTCAATAGTTATGGCGCGCGTCGCGGCAACCACAATATCATGATGCGCGGTACTTTCGCCAACATCCGGATCAAGAATCAAATGTTGGGCGGAAGTGTCGAAGGTGGTTACTCGGTCCACCACCCGAGCGGCGACAAGAGCGATATTTATGACATTGCGATGCGCTACAAAGCTGAAGGCACACCGCTGGTCGTCGTTGGCGGCAAAGAATACGGTACTGGATCATCGCGTGACTGGGCCGCCAAAGGCACCATGCTGTTGGGTGTCAAGGCGGTGATCGTTGAAAGCTTTGAGCGTATTCACCGTAGCAACCTGATCGGCATGGGTGTTTTGCCTTTGCAGTTCAAAGGTGATGATAACCGCGAGAGCTTGAACCTGAAGGGTGACGAAACCTGGGATATTACCGGGTTGACCGGGGCGTTGTCCGCGCGTCAGGATATTGACGCGAAAATTACCTATCCAGACGGCACAACCAAGACAGTAACGCTGTTGGCACGCTTGGATACAGCCGATGAGGTTACCTACTACAAGCACGGCGGGATTTTGCACTATGTATTGCGGAATATGGCAAAGGCTTAGCCAGCTTTAAATCCTAATAAACAAAAAAGCCGAGGCAGTTGTTTGCCTCGGCCTGTAAGAGTGTTGAACGGTTCGAAATTATTTGATTTCGACCTTTGCGCCAACACCTTCCAGCTTGGCTCTGATTTCTTCGGCTTCTTCCTTCGGGCAGCCTTCTTTGACTGGTTTTGGTGCACTTTCCACCAAGTCTTTGGCTTCCTTGAGGCCCAGACCAGTGATGCCGCGGACTTCTTTGATGACCTTGATTTTTTCGCCGCCCGCTTCTGCTAGGATGACGTCAAATTCGGTTTTTTCTTCCTCAGCGGCAGCGCCGCCGCCATCAGCAGGCGCAGCCATCATCATCATGCCGCCGCCGCCAGAGGCTGCTTCAACGCCCCAGTGGTCCTCAAGTGCAGATGCAAGGTCAGCCGCTTCCATTACGGTCAAAGTGCTTAGTTTGTCGACGATTGCTTTCAAGTCGTCGTTTAGTTCGTCATAAGTAGCCATTTTAGCTTCTCTCTCATTTATCAAGGCGCCTTGGAATTAAGGGCACAAAATTTGGTCTCTAAACCAAGGCGGTGAGCGCCTCAGCCATGGGTGAAGGCGCAGCCCATCAAGCTGCGTCTTTGAGTTTTTCTTCGTAGGCCTTGAGTACGCCGATAACTTTAGCTGGTGCGGCTTTGAGTACACCTGCCATTTTACCACCTGGCGCTTTGAGCAAGCCCGCAATTTTTGCGCGCAGCTCGTTTTTGCCAGGGAGTTTGGACAGTTGCTCTACGCCTGCCGGGTCCAGTGTTTTGCCATCCATCGCGCCGCCAATAATCTCAACTTTAGGGTTGGATTTGACGTAGTCGATAAGGGCTTTGGCTGGGCTAACCGGATCTTCCTGGTGATAGGTAAGACTGGTTGGGCCGACAAGCAGGCCGGTGACACCTTCAAATGGCGTACCTTCGACCGCGATCTTGACGAGCCTGTTCTTTGCGACACGATGGGTTGCGTCAATCTCGCGCATTTTGCCACGGATTTCAGCTGCTTCGCCCACAGTCATGCCGCTCTGACGGGTCACCAACACGACAGCAGCGCCGTCCAGTTCCCCTTTAAGCTCTTCGATCAGCGCTTCTTTTTCAGCACGATCCATCGCATGATCCTATATGGATTGCCTTGTCACCAACCAGTGCAGGATTGCGCCGGCAGCGATCAAGGCGGTCAACGATACACGCCATCCAAATTTTCAAACGGAGAGGGGAGCGAGACCTCGGGCGTCCTCAACAGGGCCGAACCGCGGTTGCTACTCTTCTACCATCTGCACGGGATTTATGGAGCGGCGCTCCACCTGTGGTCTTGGACAGTGCTCAACGGCTATAGATCCGAATCAACCTGTGAACAAGAAAATCCGACGCATTCTCGTTATGCGTATCGCCTGTTGAGTGCCTCGCTCCCTCGATTGGCGCAATGTGGTCCGTTTTTTATTGGCTCAGTTTTTCTGAAATGCTCACATTGCGACTGCTATTTGTCACGGTCAGATTGGCTCGCCTAGCAGACAAATACAGAGCCGTTGTGCTGGTCACGGCGATCTTTTTC
>CAXBRM010000017.1:0-20141 GCA_963978305.1 uncultured Rhodospirillales bacterium | reverse complement strand
CGCCAGATGTCTGGCTGACAGCTCTAACAGCAGCGCTGGGGCGAGATCGTCTTGTGTCAACTGGTGGGCAAAATTGCCATCATGAAACTGCCGGGGCTTACACAGGCGAGACCAGCGCTCTACAGCTGGCGGAAATTGGGTGCTCTTATGCCATATTGGGGCACAGCGAACGCCGTCAACATTTCGGTGAGACCAGTGCTCAAGTCGCAGCGAAAGCCGCCACAGCGAGCGCAGCTGGCCTGCAACCAGTTGTGTGCATTGGCGAAAGTTTAGAACAGCGATCGGCTGGTCGACAATTTGAAGTCTGTCGTGAACAACTTCAAGCGAGCTTGGACGGTTTGGCTGGTGGCTGGCTAAGCAACGCAATTATCGCCTACGAACCAATTTGGGCGATCGGCACTGGAGAGGTGGCAAGCGTGAGCGATGTCGCGGACATGTCTGAGGTCCTGCGAGCATGCTTGGTGGATACTTTTGGCAAGGATGGCAACGCCGTCTCAATTTTGTACGGCGGTTCTGTCAATGACAAGAATGCTATGGATATTTTCAATTCTGGTGGCGTTCAAGGGGCGCTGGTTGGCGGCGCCAGCCTGAAACCATCTGCTATCGGTGCAATTATCGGTGCTGCACAAGCGTGTGCCAAACAATCAAATCGGTAATCCATCAGACCAGTCGGTCGTCAGGACCGAACCAAATTGGTTCTCGTTCATCAACAGCGGATACCGAAAACGCGGATGATGATGACAACGGCGTACTGGTCACGACGTCGACTTCTTTTTGGCTCTCTCTCACAAGAATGAGCAAGCCCGCACCAATGATCATAGCCGTCCCGACGTAACCATACCAATCCGGCCAGTTGCCCCATATCATTCCACCCCAAAAAATCGCAAACGGCACCGCTGCATATTCAAAGGGTGCCACGAAAGTAGCCTCCGCAACCCGGTAAGCGTTGGCTGCAGCAAATGATAAAAACAAGACAATCGCCGCACAAAGACCCATCAGTACCCAGTGGCGCCAATCTGGCACTATCCAATCACGCAACAAAAAGGCGCTTGGCGTATCTTCTTCAAAAGATATCGGTAAAAGCCAAAGCAGAAGACCAAAGATCAAGCCAAAACAAAAATAGGCCAAAATTTGAACAACTGACATGGTCAAGGCGCTGGCGTCGTCCCGCATCATCCGTGTCACGATTTGATAGGCAGCATAAAAAAACGCTGAGCCTAGTGGAAACAGCAATGGCCATCCCAAGTTTGTCATGCCGCCATTGATTTTGGGGATCAAGATGACAATCACACCAGCAAAGCCAACCAAAACGGCAAAACCACGCCAAAGACCCAGGCGTTCGCCTAATAATGGCACGCTGAGCAAGGAAATGATAACTGGACAGACAAAGAAAATGGCCGTCATTTCCCACAATTGAAAGACTGTTAATCCTAAAAAATAAGTCAGCATTGAGCCGACAAGAATGGCGCCACGCGCCATAAGTTTCACCCAAGTGGTGAAGGACAAATTAAGCACGGCCGCGATTGCGCCAGGTATGATTGTCAAAACCAGCAAGCCAACCCCAGCGCGTCCCGTGATAATTTGCAGGATCGGCATTGGGTCCATATCCCCACCAATACCACCTTGGTCTAAGAGTGCGATGCCTGCGTCGTTAAGTGGAATAAACGCCATCGCCAAACCGATCAGGGTAACGGCAACAATGGGGTTGTCGAGACGTGGCATAGCGGTGCTCAAAAAAAGGAATTTTTTGCAGTTAGACCGACGTTAAAAGCTGAATCTATCCCGTTCGCGGCAAAATTGCATTTCGGTGACGCTCCAAAGACGAGAATTGTTGGCGCCACCATACTGGCCTTCAGCATTCGGCACCGCTGCGAAAATTATGTGGACGAAACCCGAAGAAATCCAACGAAAGCATAAACCAGAGAAACGGCATTGATGCGCAAGCCTTCATGGGTCTATCTCAAAGGCTGGCTGGTTTGCTTATGCCATCTTCAGGGGCACGTCACTGAAGCTTTGAGCTCATTGAAACCAGCATTGGCGGCTACAACCCTTTCGACAATCCGGCGTGTGGGTGCCCAAAAGCTAATTCTGTGTAAGTCTCCTAGATACCATGAACCCATGGGCGACGCTTATTTTCGGGCTCTTGATCGTGCAAACAGACATTTTATCGTATTTGTGATTTGCTGAGGCCAGAATCTGTCTCGACTTTCTCGCCAGCTTGTATAGGCTACGCGCGCAACAGCGCTCTAGCTCTTGATCGTTCCTCTGCTGATCATTCCGGACTGCCCAGAATACCCACCAGAATACGTTTGGAATTGGAATACCGCAGTGCATACCCTGGGCGACAATCGGGCAGTCGCCAACTTTTTGCAACGAGCCCAAAAAAGGAAACTCAAGATGCCAGCTGGCAAGGTAAAATTTTTTAACGCAGATAAAGGCTTTGGTTTTATCCGTCCCGACGACGGCGGCGATGATGTGTTTGTGCATATTACTGCCGTCCAACGCTCTGGATTAGAAGGATTAAAGGACGATCAGGCCGTCACTTATGAATTGGTTGAAGGTCGTGATGGCCGGATGGCAGCCGGCGAGTTGGCGTTGGCCGACTAATTCCAATCCTGCAAGCTCCAACCACTCAATTGGGGAGCACTCGAGTAACGCGGAATACGAAAATCAGGTGCACCGTCTGGCAGAACCAGCGGCGCGCCTGCAAGGTGATCGGTATGAACTCAACCACAAGCTGATTTGCCTTTTGCCAGAAAAACCTGGATTGCAGACGTCAGCGTGTGCGGCGTACTTCCTTAAAGCTTCGGCGGCATGCAGCAACGTTGGGCCCGACCGCCAAAGGTTTCAGGCCTTCTAAGTGCGACGAACAGTATTTTCGGCGACCAGACAGATCATCTCAAACATAATACTCATCGCCGTCAGTGCCGTTATTTGGTTGCGGTGGTCCTTGGTCGGCATCATGCAAACAATATCACCGCCGACGATGTTCATCCCACGAACCGCGTGTAGCAAACCAACCGCTTCGTCGATATCAAATCCTTTCTCACCCGGCTCCAGATTGGAAACCGCTGGTGCGATGGTCGGGTCAAGACAATCTAGGTCAAAGGTAATGTAGACAGGTCGCCCAGCCAATACTTCCTTGATTTGCGCGACAACATCAGTCAGCCCCCGTTTGCGGAATTCCTTCATTGTGACGACATTGTATCCATAATCATAGCTCGGCTGGAGCCAGTCCAATGTCCGTGCGTGTCCCCGCAGACCAATTTGCATGCTGTGTTTGGGGTCAACCTGGCCCTGATCGGCAAGATAAGCCCCCCAATGCGCAGCTGATTTCTTGGCACCCAAAAAGTGATCAACCTTGGTAAATACATCCGTATGTGCATCAAGATGAAGGAAACAGACCGGCTCACCACCAGAAATGTTGCCACCGCCCAACGCCTGAACAATTCCGCCAGTAATGCTATGATCACCACCGATACTGATTGGCCGAGCGCCAGCTTTATCAATGTCGGTGAAAAACGCCGTGATGCGTTCGATACAATCTTCGTTATCATTTGCCCTCGGGAAGGGCACATCACCAACATCAACAATCCCAACACTGGTCCACGGATCGAGATGGAATTCTTGATGAACCCGCCGGCCAACCGCAGAGACATGACGCAATGCTCGAGGCCCTAGATGTTGGTCGCGTTCCGTTGTCCCGTTGCCCGTAGAGTGCGGAACGCCGACTAAGGCAATATCCTTGCCGAGCGGTCCTTCATTCGGGCAGCGAAACAAGGTTGGCACACCCCACCAATAGAGGTTTTCCATCATTGCGCGATCGTGTTCGTCGGCCATCTCACCTCTCCTTTTCTTGTTGTGGTGGCTGCTTCCCAATCGGTGTGAAACAACCCGCCATACAGAGCAATATCCGAACGCAATCGGAACATGCTTAATCAACCTTTAAGCCACTCGGCACCCGCTCTGGTCGACCCAAACGCCCCTGCACAGACTCCGTCCCTGTCAATGTATGCAAGAATGCCAACAATTGCTCGACTTCTTGATCAGAAAGTTGCTTCGGTTCAATGTCCAACTGCGACGCTAATCGTGAGCGCTCCATCCTGTCATCAAGGGGGAGAAAATCCGTATGGGCAAGCCATGGAACATCCGGAAGCACGAGCCGTTCTGGCGTCCAAGCCGCGAACTGCTGTTCGGGCTGCAAATGATGGCGAACGATCCCTTCGAGCGTTGCATAAGCACCGTTGTGACCATAGGGGCCAGTCAGAGCAACATTCCGCAACGAAGGTGTTCGGAACCGATAGGCATCTTCAAGCCGATCAGAAAACGCCATCCGGCCCACATCACGAACGATAGGGTCCCATAGTCTGGTCCGGCCTGGGCCGAAATGCGGAAGCATCAGTGCATGGAAGTCCTGGTCCGTGAACAAGGGTCCAGAATGACAATCCGCGCAGGCTGCCTTGCCATAAAACAAATCCATGCCAGCCAACTCAATATTGCTAAGGGCAGTCAAATCACCAGCCAAATAGGCATCAAAACGGCTATCATAACTCCTGAATTCACTATTTTGAAAGTCAGCCAGTGCGTTCGCAATATGAGTTATATTAATATCGAGCGCATCATCGACATCATCAAATGCACTAATGAACAGTGTGGCATACTCAGAATTAATTCTCACTCGCTTGGCGATAATCGGCCAGACTTCATCAATGCGGGAATAAACAGCGCCTGCCACCTCATTCTCAGCCGGGTCTCCTGCCATTTCAAATTGAGCTGTCATCGGAAAAAGAACCTGCGCAGCCAACAAACCCGAAAGACCAGTCGGCAGCCACTCCTGGGCCGGTGATGTAAACTCAACCTCATAAGCGTCAGAGCGCACAACCCGTCCGTCAGCAAACAGGTGGCGAATTTCCAGGGCGCCAAGATTCCAAAGCGCCGGCGCGTTTCGTGGGATACGCTTGCGGATCTTGTCAGCCCCCTCTCCTGGGGTTCGTGCCGGGCCAACGCCGACACCGCCCTCACCAATGCCAAGGCTGAGCCCATCTGAGGTCCCATGGTCAGGACTGTGGCAGGTAGCACACGCGATGTTTTTATTGCCCGAGAGGATGGGATCAAAAAAGAGCAATCTGCCAATCGCTGCCTTACGCTCATCAAACGGGTGAAAGTCTGCTGCGGTAAGGGCTTGTAGGCCAAAGTCAGCCTGCGACCTTGCCATCATTGGGAAGGCAAGTGTACAGAATGCCAGTATACATAAAGCCAATCGGTCGAAAACGAAGAGGGGTCGTCTAACATGCATATCATCCGCTCCTACCTAAGTTTGCTGGTACTCTTGATAACGTTGATTGTTGCCAAGCCAGCCTTGGCTGATTTGGAAAAAGCACGCGATTTGATGGATGCCCATCAATATGAAGATGCCATGACGGAGTTGCTGCCAGCGGCCCGATCTGGCAATGCAGAAGCTGAGGAACTGATTGGTGTGATGTACGCGCTTGGACTGGGCGTCGAACGCGATGACGTTCGAGCTTTTGAATGGTATTTGCGCTCGTCTTTGAAGGGTCATGCAGGTGCTCAGTCTGGTATCGGTTGGTACTACGAAGTTGGTCGAGGCATGCCCGCACCAGACTTGGTCAGGGCATACACCTGGTATGTTCTTTCAACTATAGGTGGTGACCCAGATGCAGCGATTTCGCAAGAAGAAGTTATAAAAAAAATGACACCCGAGCAGATAGAAATGGCAAATATTCTAATTGATGACTACCGAGTGTGGCTCTATCCCTTCCGCTGACTGAGTTTTTTGGGCGGCAGGAGCGAAAGACGTAAAAAAAGGGAGGCGGATCCGCCTCCCTTCTCTTTTGTTATTGGGGTTGTTGGCCAATCGGGATTAGCAATCTAGCAATCACCCCAACCAGAAACAGTCTTCATTGCCAATTAGTTCAGGTCAGCGGCCATGCCAGCTTCAATGTCTGCTTCTGCTTCCGCAACAGCCGAAACCATGGCGTCGAAGATCTCTTCACCACCACGAACGTTGTCCTTGAACCAATCATAAACTGGGGCCGCTGCCTCACGGAACTCAGCTTTTTCAGCTGGCGTTGGGACGTAAAGCGTGCCGCCACCGGCAACAAAGTCGGCATAAGCCTGGATCGACTTACGCTTTGGTGACGCAAAGGTCGCCTGCTGCAAATCAGCAAAGCCATCGACAACCACACGACGTAGGTCTTCTGGCATAGACATAAACGTCTCGTTACTCATCCACCATAGAGCACCCATATAGGCATGACCGTCTAAGGTCACATACTGAAGACCAGCATCAGGGAACTTCATGCCCATGATGTCTGTGATGCCGTTCTTTGACCCTTCAACAACACCAGTTTGGAATGACGTGAACAACTCTGGCCATGGAATCGGCGTTGGTGACGCACCAAGGGCACGAACAAGCTCTTGCGGCAAATCAGCAACGACAGTTCGGATTTTCAGACCTGCCAAATCGCCCGGATTGCGAACCACACGCTGGGTGTTGGCAAAGTTCCGCCAGCCGCCAGTGTTACCAATTGTCATCAGACGAATAGCATCACCAGAATCTGCCAAAGCCATTTCCCGCATTGTCCGGGTAAAATCGCCTGCCAAAACAGCTTCAGCGACACGATCACCCGACATCAAGTACGGCAGATCCAGCACCTGTACGTACGGGAAAATACCCGCAGCACCGCCCGAGGTCGAAATGTAGACGTCAATTGAACCGTCAGCGACCCCCTGCAAGCACTCTGCGCCATTCGAACATAGCTGAGTACCGATAAACAGTTCGACTTCAATCGCACCGTTTGAAGCACTTTCAACATAGTTTTTGAAAACAATCAGTCCATCATAGTCCTCATCGTTCTCATTGGAGTTTGCTGTGGCACGGATTGTGTATTCTTGGGCAGTTGCTGTGAATGCCGATACACACGTTAGTGCGGCAGCAGCCATCAGGGCCCGCATTGTTAATTTAAACATCTTATTCCTCCGTTATTCGATGTTTGAGTCAACACTTATTGCACGAACCCAGTTAGTCGTGGGATCGTCATAGAAATGGCTGGGAAATAGGTGATTAAGAAAATCACCAATACTTCTACTGCCAAAAAGGGAAGAATTGCCCGTGAAATCGCTTCGATCTTCTCCCCAGAGACCGAAGACGCGACAAACAAGACCAGCCCCATCGGTGGCGTGGCCAATCCGACTGTCAAGTTCACAGACATAATGATCGCGAAGTGCACTGGGTGCACACCGAGATCAATAAACACGGGCCCTAAAATCGGCCCAAGGATGATAATCGCAGGTCCGGCGTCCAAAAACATACCGACGATAAATAGGACGACGTTGATCAAAAATAGCAAAATTAGAGGCCGATCTGTCAGGCCTAAAATGAAACCAGTCAATTGCTCTGGCGCATGGCTCAAGCTGACAACAGTTTTGAAAGCAACGGCAGCGCCGACGAGCAACAGCACGCTGGCCGAGGCAAAGGCTGCGCGAGCGAAAATAGCCGGCAAGTCGGCAACACGCAGCGTTCTCAGCACCACAAACGCAATGAACAGTGCATAAGCAACAGCGATCGCTGACGCTTCCGTCGGCGTAAAGACCCCCAGCAAAATCCCGCCAAGAATAATGATTGGGGTTTGAAGCGGTGCAACCGCCTTTTTACAGATAATTCGAAAATCGTCCGATACACGCGGCCGAATCGCCATCAGCAATAAATGGGCAACAAGCACGCTCACGGCGAAAACAATCCAGCTGTCCAACACCAATGTCGAACTGGTAACCATCGCTTGCAATCGATTTGCCAACGAAAACAATAACACCAACAGGCCAGCAAAGTTCATGCGCAGCAAAACAAAAGAAACCCAATGCTCAACCGGACGGATGGTCTGGTTGGCACGGACAATCCGTTCTGCTTTCGGCAAATCGTAAGCATCCGCCATCAATCGAACCACAAGCATCAAGCCCAAACCGACCAAAATGCCAGGGACGATGCCAGCCAAAAACAGCGCAGCAACACTTTCACCCATCACATAGGCATAAATAATCATGATTCCCGAGGGCGGAATAATCGGACCGATTACCGAACTTGCCGCCGTGATAGCGGCCGCAAATTTGCGGCTGTAGCCGTTTTTCTCCATGGCTGGAATCAACGTTGAACCCAGCGCGGAAGTGTCAGCAACGGCAGAACCCGACAGCCCTGCAAAAAGAATCGAGCTCAGAATGTTAACATGCGCCAGGCCACCACGCAGATGCCCCATTAACGCCTGACTGAACTCAACCAAACGGATCGTTATGCCTCCGCGGTTCATGAGCTCGCCAGCGAGCACAAAGAACGGCAAAGCCATGAGGGGGAAACTATCCATGCCGTTATAAACATTTCGGTATAGCAGCGCGAGATCGCGCTCCTGTCCATTTAAATACAACAGCAGTCCTGGTGCCAACAACAGGGCGAAAAATACTGGCAAACCAATCAGCAGCAGGATCAAAAATGCGGGGAGAAAGAAAGATAACATCAAGACGCCTCCGGCAAAGCCACAGGGTTTGTTATCTTCGGAAGCTTGGCGTTTGGATCAAATAATTGGACCATCGCGCGTAGGATGAGTTCAAAGGTGACAGCAATCATTAACAGCACACACAACAAAAGAGATCCGTACATATAGCGTAGTTTGACCTTCACCACCTCTAATCCCACCCAATTAAGGGGAATGCGCAGCGATGAGCTATCAAATTTTCCGCCAAAGCCGAATGTATGTTTGTAGCCATGCTGGACACTGAACACCAACACCGCCAGCGCCATGCCCAATAAAACAATCGATAATATTTGAGCAAGCCGAGGTGCCAATGCAGCAGGTAGCGTCGTGATTGACACGAAACCGCCAACGCGAAGGGCGGTCGGGGCAATCAGCGCCGTCATCCACAACATTAAAAAGCGCGCCGCTTCGTCCGGCCACGCTAGGGCGTTGTTCAAGACATATCGGAAAAATACTTGCGCCAGGATAATGCCGACCATCAGCGCCAACGATAACCAAGCCAGTTGGCGCCCGATCCCCAACATGAGCGTGTTTAGCCACGCGATTAGCCGAACCAAGTGCAGCATCAACCCCTCCCAAAGGTAGACCGCAGTGATAGCATAATCACCATGAACGGCGATGCCAATTCCTTATTTGTCGTCTTTTCATCGTTAATCAGCGCCTTTCCCCTGTACCGAGCGGTGTGGCTGGTGTTTTTGGCGTCACCCGGCCATAAACATGTGGCAGCGAACAAGTCTGCAAATGCGGCATGACACGGGTCCCAAAACTTTCGCACTCGTCTAAATGGGGGTAGCCGGAGAAAATGAAGCTGCGAATGCCCATTTTTTGATAGGCCTCGATTTGCGTCAGCACCTGGTCGGTCGAACCAACAAGCGCCGCACCACAGCCGGAGCGAGCCCGGCCAACCCCGGTCCAAAGATGGGGCTCGACATAGCCGTGATCATCAGCAATGTCTCTATTTTTCGACTGATGCGCAACGCCGAGCGAGGTGCTATCCAAGGCGCGATTTCGGATCGCTTCCCCCTGGTCATCATCAAGTTTGCTAACCAATTCGCGAGCGTACTCTCTTGCTTCGACTTCTGTATCACGAACGATCATATGAACCCGCAAACCATAATCTAACGTTCGACCATAGCGCTCGGCTACGGCATGTACCGCTTTCATACGACCTTCTAAGGCATCAACCGTCTCTGGCCACATTAGGTAAATATCACAATGCTGACCGCATAATTCCAACGCCGCAGGCGAATACCCACCAAAATATAACAGTGGTCCACCATTCTGCTGATACGGTTTTGCCGGATCAGTCGTAACACCCTGGAAGTTATAGATCTCACCCTGATAATTGATTTCATCCTGGGTCCAAGCCTGCTTTAAAATTTCAACAACCTCTCGGCTACGCTGATACCGATAAGCACTGTCCGCAACCTCGCCTGGAAAATCGCTACTGATAATATTGATGGTAAGCCGGCCTTCAAGCATATGATCCAAAGTCGCGACCGTCCGCGCCAACATAATCGGCTGCATTTCGCCGCAACGCACGGCTGCGAGCAGATTAATGTTTTCGGTTATCGGCGCACAGCCCGCGACAAATGACAAAGTGTCTTGCCCAACTTGGTAGGAAGATGGACACAGAATATTTCGAAAACCGTGCTTTTCAGCTTGGACAACAATTTCTGAACAATGAGCCCAACTCGACCGTAACGCCCCATCAGGTATGCCCAAATAGCGGAAATCGTCGGAACAAAGCGCCGAAAACCACGACACTTCGCAGCTCGTCAAATCAGGCGATTTTATCGGAACGATTGTCATAACGACCAATTCTTGCTGAAAAAACTACCCTGCTTGATTATGACAGTTGCAAGCGTAAATCAATGGTGTATCAATTTGCTTGATAAACCAAGCCATTCCAAAGATGACTCAAGAGAAGCGCAAGCCAGCAGCTTTACCAGTTTACCTTCAAATCAGCGAATTCCTGATTCGGGAAATTGCTGCTGGCCGGCTGGCTGATGGGGAACGTCTACCACCAGAGCGAGAGATGGCTAAACAATACAACACATCGGTCAGGACCCTCCGCAAGTCTTTGTTACAGCTGATCAAAGCCGGATTACTGAAAAGCGTACAAGGATCGGGAAACTACATTCAATCGAACCATCGCGCTCAGAGCATTTATTCAATGTTTCGGCTTGAACTCAACACCGGCGGCGGCCTGCCGTCGGCGCAGATCTTAGAGATAAGTTTGACCAAAAAGCCGGACACTATCCCCCAATTTGGTACATCAAAATCAGGTAACCGTATCCGACGACTTCGGTTTCTCAATGAATTTCCGATTGCGATTGAAGAAATATGGCTTGATCACGATTGTGGTGACGTCAATTTAAACGAAATATCAGACTCCCTTTACCGCTACTATCAGCGCAAACTGGGGCTTTTGATTACGAGGGCGATAGACAAAGTTAGCATTGACAAGGTGCCCGGCTGGTCGCCAAAAGGCTTTGGATTAAGCTCGAATGAGACAACGAGTTTGGTTGAGCGGATGAGCTGGGCACAACAACCCGATCCCGTTGAATATTCGCGTACCTGGTTTGATACCCGTCTTGCCAGTTACGTGCAGCGGATCACCTAAGGATCAAAACGATGCAGAAACCAGTTCGCTATGGCTTGATCGGATGTGGCATGATGGGGCGAGAGCACATCCAGAACATTCAGCTGATCAAGAACACGCATATCGCAGCAATCTTTGAGCCTGATTCGCACATGGCCATGGCTGGCCAGGCACTGGCACCAGACGCGCAACTTGTCGACAGCCTCGACGCCCTCATTGCGATGCCAGATTTAGACGCTTTGGTCATCACGTCGCCAAACTTTGAGCATGCCAAGCAAATGCAGACGATCGCGGCCGCAAGAACAATCCCCATTTTGTGTGAGAAACCGGTGATCACAGACACTCAAGACAGTGACTTGATCATTTCTTTACACCGAGATTATCGAGCGCCAGTGTGGGTTGCAATGGAATACCGCTACATGCCACCGATCAAGGCCCTGATTGAGCAAGCCAACGCAACAACAGGCGGTGTGAAAATGCTGACGATCCGTGAGCATCGATACCCTTTTTTAAAAAAGGTCGGCCATTGGAACCGTTTAAATAAATACAGTGGCGGCACATTTGTCGAAAAATGCTGCCACTTTTTTGATTTGATGCGATTGATTTTGAAAGACGAGCCGATCCGCATCATGGCCAGTGCGGGTCAAGACGTGAACCATCTAAATGAAGTTTACGACGGGGTGGCCAGTGACATTGTCGACAACGGCTATGTGATTGTTGACTTTGCTGGCGGCGGCCGGGCGATGCTTGAATTATGCATGTTTGCCGAGGGCTCAAGATACCAAGAAGACATCAGCGCCGTGGGGGCCAAGGGCCGTATCGAAGCTCATGTCCCGGGACCAACAAGGTTTTGGCCCAAAGCGTTGGGTGAACCCCCGATTCCCAAGCTGATTAGAAGTTATCGTGCCACGCCCAAAATCGAGGAAGAAGAGTTGCCTGTACCAGCGGATCTGCTAATGGCAGGCGATCATAACGGTTCTACTTTCTACCAGCATCTAGGCTTCAATGCTGTTGTCAGAGGCGAAAAATCTGATGTTGACGTGTCACTAATTGATGGATTACGAGCCGTAAAAATGGGTATAGCGGCCCAGGATAGCGCACGACATGGCGTTGCAATCGACCTTTCATTTGATGAGATGGAGTAAACTTATGCAGCAATATGCCCCAATTCTATGGATTAGCGCCGTCGTCGCCCTTGCCTCTGGCTTTGTTATTACCGCCCATGGGCTAAGTTTACACCAATGGATGCACGCTTGGATGGGCGGTGTTCTAATCGTTTTTTCGTTGTTTAAACTGTTCGACGTCAAAGCGTTTGCAGCCGACTTCGCAAAGTACGATGTGCTTGCGATGCGCGCGCGGATTTATGGGAGGATTTATCCGTTTATCGAGTTGGGCTTGGGGATTGCTTTTCTATGCTTCTTCGTTCCTGCCCTGACCTACGCGGTAACAATTATTGTCTTTGGGTTTGGCTTGGTCGGCGTTGTCAACGCGCTGATCAAAGGCAAGCCATTGCAGTGTGCCTGTGTAGGCCGCGTCTTCAATTTGCCACTGTCAAAGGTGGCTGTTTTTGAAAACAGCATAATGGTGCTGATGTCGGGGGCCATGCTTGGCGCTGGCCTGTTAGGTTAAGCTTGGCTTAAGCTTGCCAACCCAAGTCAAACAACCCAACTCCCGCCAACGCAAACAACGTTTGGCAATCGGAGATAGTCGTTTAAGTTATCAGCGTTCACTCCCCCTGTCGCGCAGAAACGCACGTGCGGAAGCGGCGCGCTAAGGGATCGCAAAAATGGGGCACCGCCTGATTGCTCAGCGGGAAAAAACTTCAAGTTTTGAAAACCAATTTCAGCGAGTTGCATCATTTCAGATGGCGTCGCAGCCCCTGGTATAAACGGCATGCTTAGACGTGCCGCGGCGTCAATAAGTGTCCGGCTCGCTCCCGGGGAGACTGCAAACTGGGCGCCTGCGCGTTTCACCGCACTCATCTGTTGAGCACTTAAGACAGTTCCAGCGCCGACAATGGCTTCTGGCACATGTTCTGCAATCTGCAAGATAGCATCAATTGCCCCCTCTGTCCGGAGTGTCACCTCGACTGCCGGATAGCCTTTTGCCACCAAAGACCGGGCCGTTTCCACCGGATTTTGATCCGATTTCAGGACAACCACCGGCATAATTTGGCCAGCTTCGACAACAA
Source organism: uncultured Rhodospirillales bacterium (assembly GCA_963978305.1). GTDB lineage: Bacteria > Pseudomonadota > Alphaproteobacteria > UBA7985 > UBA7985 > CAXBRM01. Next base: position 6,802 of record CAXBRM010000017.1, on the reverse strand, counting down.
AATCAGTCTGGATATGGCTTGGCATTATCTATATCTATCCTTCTTCAAATCGCAGGCAAAACACTCATGGCACCCGTTTCAGCTGAAGTGACGGCCTGCCGGTTCGTGACAAACAAATTGCGCCCAAAATTGTCATCGTCTCGGTCGATTGTGTTGGATGCTGCGGTGCGTCCTGTGATGTCTGCTTTCACTTCTAGCGTTCCTGCGCGGGCATTCAGCCTGATGATATCGCCATTTTGAATGTAGGCGAGTGGGCCGTGATCCAGTGCCTCATCGCATATATGGATTGCTGCCGGCACCTTGCCGCTCGCCCCTGACATCCGTCCGTCGGTGACCAGGGCTACCTTATGCCCCATGCTTTGTAAAACCCCCAACGGCGCCGTCAGCTTATGCAGTTCAGGCATCCCATTCGCTTTCGGACCTTGAAAGCGTACCACGGCGACAAAATCTCGCTCGGCAAGATCCCCGCGTTGGTAGGCGTCTTGGAAATCAGCCTGACTGTCAAACACCAGTGCTGGCGCCTCGACGAGATGCCGTTCTGGTGCGATTGCAGACGTTTTGATGACAGCACGACCGAGATTACCTTGAAGCAATTGCAAGCCACCATTTGGTTGAAAAGGGTCATCAACAGGCCGCAGCACATCAACATTGCCACTTTCGAGGTCACTTGGCGCTAAGTAATCCACCAAGCTTCCCGTTGGTCCGCTCATGGTCTGGGCGTCGAGACACAACAAGTCCGCACGAGCCAATTCTTTAAACAAATAGGGCAACCCGCCTGCGGATTGCATATGATTTACATCAGCAGACCCATTGGGATAGACACGTGCCAACAAAGGAACAATCTTGCTAATCTCGCTCATGTCCTGCCAGTCGATTTTGATGCCAGCCATCGCTGCCATTGCTACCAAATGAATTGTCAAATTGGTTGAGCCGCCCGTGGCCATCAACCCGACAATCGCGTTGACAAAACTCCGCTCATCGATCATTCGACCAAGTGGACGATAAGCGTTGCCAGCCTCGTCAGTATGGCGCAAAACTGTCGCGGCGGTGTCTCGAATCGCCGCCTCTCGTTCTGGGGTCCCAGGAGCGAAAAAGGTTGTCCCTGGCGCATGGACGCCCATGATCTCCATCAACATTTGATTGCTGTTCGCAGTCCCATAAAAAGTACAAGTCCCAGGCGCGTGATAGGCAGCACTTTCGCTTTTGAGCAACTCGGCGCGCCCGACTTCACCTTGGGCATAGCGCTCTCGAGCTGCCGTCTTGTCGGCGTTGCTGATGCCAGTTGGCATTGGGCCAGCGCCACTAAACATGACGGGCAAGTGACCAAAAGCCAGAGCGCCCATCATCAGCCCAGGGACAATTTTATCGCAAGTGCCCAAGCATATCGCCGCATCAAACATATTATGGCTCAGGGCGATTGCTGTGCTTTGCGCGATGACATCGCGACTGAACAGGCTGAGCTCCATCCCTTGATAGCCTTGCGTAATACCATCGCACATTGCGGGGACGCCACCAGCCACCTGGGCGACGGCACCATGCTCACGTGCAGCGTCTTTAATCCACTCGGGGTAATCCTTCATCGGTTGGTGGGCTGAGAGCATGTCGTTATAGGCACTCACAATGCCAATATTGAGAGCCCTGTCGCCCATCAGGGCCTCTTTATCGCTGGCACCACAGGCAGCAAACCCGTGCGCAAGATTTGAACAACCCATCGCATTGCGGTTTGGCCCTTGTTGCCGCATGCTCGCCAAACGGGTCAAATAGCGTTGCCGCGTCGGCGCCGATCGATCAACAATTCGATCCAGAACTTTGCGTATACCAGCTTGTAAAGGATTAGTCATGGCGCCCAATAAACCTCAATGTCCGCATGGGGATCATTCAAAAATGCTGAAATCGGTGACAGCATGGGGTCTGTGTTGGGCTGTTTCGCCGCCTCAAAAACCTCACGCTTGGCTTGGCCTTCAATATGCAAAATCCGAAGCCCCGCAGCATCAATTGCCGACTTATTCATTGTCAGCCTTGGCAATAAAGGAGGCGCCGTAGCATCTGTCGCGATGATCGCTGGCTCAAGATCATTCAGGCCAGCTGCTAACTGCTGCGAGCCAGGGAAAAGACTCGCGGTATGGGCATCTTCGCCCATGCCCAATAGCAGAATATCGGCCGGAGCAAACTGCTCAGTTGCCGCAGCTGCGCTGGCCGATTGGCCTAATTCAGCGTTGAAAAGGGGATACAAATTTGCGTTGGCCGCCATGCCATTCATTAAGAATTCTTGAACCAAAGCAACATTGCTTTGGTCATGATCAGTTGGCACGCAGCGATCGTCGACAAACGTAATATTGATCGCTTCCCAGGGGAGATCGATATCACCAAGAACACCAAACAAAAGCTTCGGTGTGATGCCGCCACTGACAGCAATTTGAGCTTGGCCGGTTTCCTCAACAGCAGCCAGAAGCTGATTGGCGATCACCCAAGCCAAATCTCCGGCTAGATCACTGCGATCGGCATAACTATGGGTTGCTCTAATCGACATCGCACCCTCCTTGACCCTAGCGTGTGGTGATGCTTGGCATGTCCTCATGCCAGCTGCGAGCGTCTCTGTCGACCAAGTTTGAACTGGCCGCTGGACCCATAGTACCGGCCTGGTACGATCTCGGCTGTTGGTCACCTTGCTGCCACGCATGAATGATCGGTTCGATCCAACGCCACGCGGCCTCGACTTCGTCACGGCGCATGAACAAGGCCCGATTGCCTCTGACAACATCAAGCAACAATCGCTCGTAAGCATCGGGGAAGCGTTGATCAAATTCATCAGCAAAAGACAGATCCAACGGAACGCTTCGCAATCGCATCCCCCCGGGGCCAGGCTCCTTGGTCATCAGCCGCATCCGCACACCCTCATCAGGTTGAAGCCGAATGACCAGCCGATTGGGCTCCGGTGCTGAACCGCGTTTTCCGGAACCAGCATTGGTGAAAATGTCGTGTGGTACATTTCGAAACTGGACCACGATCTCAGAATAGCGTTCTTGCATCCGTTTGCCGGTTCTCAGGTAGAAAGGAACCTCTGCCCATCGCCAATTGTCAATCATCGCCTTCAACGCAACAAAAGTCTCAGTCTCACTTTTCTTCCCGAGTTCGTCGGCGTAGCCTTTGACGGCCTCGCCGTCGATGCTACCGGACACATATTGACCGCGAACCGTGTTCAGGGCGACATCCTGCTCCGATATTGGACGTAATGCTTTCAAAACTTTCAGTTTTTCATCCCTTAACGTATCGCTTTCTAAATTTTGAGGCGGTTCCATAGCCGTCAGACACAAAAGCTGCAAAAGATGATTTTGAACCATGTCGCGCATGGCGCCAGAAGTATCATAGTACTCAGCTCGGCCACCGAGCCCCACGCTTTCGGCGACGGTAATTTGGACATGATCAATGACTGCTTTTGACCAAATCGTTTCAAACAAAATGTTGCTAAAGCGAAGCGCCAGGAGATTCTGGACGCTTTCCTTCCCTAAATAATGATCGATTCTGTAGATTTGGGTCTCATCGAAATAGCGGCCGACCTCCTCATTGATCCGCTGGCTAGAAGCTAAGTCGCTGCCAATCGGCTTTTCCAGAACCAAGCGATGTTGCGGCCCCGTGCCTAAACCGACCTTATGAAGGTGTTCTGCAACTTTGCCAAACAACGAAGGGGCCGTGGCTAAATAAAACACCCGCGTTCGCTTAGGCGCGCTGGCTAGTCGCTCTGCTAACTCTTGATAACCGGCGATCGTACCTGCATCGACACATTGGTAGTCGAGTCGCGCCAAAAAGCGCTTTAAAGCGAGCGCGTCAATGAACTCATCACCAACATATTGCTCAATCGATGCTGCAACGCGCTCCCTAAACGCGTCAACCTCGATTTTTGTCCGAGCCGTTCCGATCAGACGAGCGTCGCTTGGCAACTGACCATCAAGTTCGCGTTGGTAAAAAGCGGGAAATATTTTTCGCTGTGCCAAGTCGCCCGTACCACCAAATATGACGTAGTCAAATTCAGCAACAACAATAATTTCGCTCATCGCTCAAGCCGTTCCTGCTGTCAGCACGATATCATGGTCATCAAAAAGATGAACTCGCTTCGGATCAATCACGATTTGTATACCCTCGTCAATCTTCACAGGCAGATCACCGTCCGCTTTCACAATAACCTGCCCCACTTCCGTTCTGACATAGACATAGCTTTCGGCGCCTAAACGCTCAATCACGGAGACTTCTCCACGAAGCGTGCCTGCATCAGCTTTTTCTCCTGAAATTTTCAGATGTTCAGGACGAATGCCGATGGCAACTTGACCCTGCGCCCCCATCCCTTCCGCGAGCGGCACATCAAAACTGACATCACCGGCCAATTCGACTGTTGCTTGCCCCTGCCCCCGTGCCGTGGCGGGTAGAAAGTTCATCCCTGGAGAGCCGATAAAACCAGCAACGAAACGATTTCGGGGACGATGATATAGGTCCATCGGCGAGCCAACCTGCTCAACAAAACCATCTTGAAGAACGACGATCTTATCAGCCATCGTCATCGCTTCAACCTGATCATGAGTCACATAGATCATCGTCGTGTTCAAACGGCCATGAAGCTCGGCCAATTCCTGGCGCATTTGGACGCGCAGCTTGGCGTCGAGATTCGATAGTGGTTCATCAAATAAAAAGACGCTCGGATTTCGGACAATCGCCCGGCCAATCGCTACGCGCTGGCGTTGTCCGCCTGACATGTCTTTGGGTCGGCGATCAAGCAATTCCGTGATTTGCAAGATATCTGCCGCTCTTTGCACACGTCGGTCACGCTCTGACTTGTTCACACCTTGAAGTTTTAGGCCAAATTCTAAATTCCCTCGCGCAGTTAGGTGCGGGTATAAAGCATAGCTTTGAAAAACCATCGCAATACCACGCTTGGCAGGCGGAACGTCATTCATTTGCTCGCCACCGATAAAGAGATCACCCTCAGAAATCTCTTCCAGACCCGAAATCATCCGTAGCAAAGTTGACTTGCCGCAACCAGAAGGGCCAACAAAAACCACAAATTCTCCATCATCTATCTGTAAATCAACGCCATGGATGACTTCTGCTTTACCGTAGCGCTTGAACACTTTCTGCATGCTTACGTCAGCCATAATCTCTCACTCCTGCTCCATGATTGGAGGCAACATACGGACCTCATCACGTCAGGTCTAGCGTCTATTCATCCAAGTCTTCTATTGCCATGTTCGAAAATGAATGGCAAACATTCGGAAACAAACAAACGGTAAAAGTTTGACCTAAAACACATTTTTGGCATATTTATGTAGTAAAACTTCAATGGGTCGGCTTGAATGCAACGGAAATCAAAAGACACAGGTCTTCACGGCGAAGTGTCGTTTTTCGCAATCCTAACAAATATGTTAGTGGATTTAAATTAAAATACAGTTATATTTTTTGGGATCCCGAACTCAATGAGGTCGCAAATGTTTGTTCACGAAAATCTTTCCGCCCTTCGCCAGGATATTCTGACCATGCGCCAAAGAGACCCGCGTCCGATCGCCCTCGTGCCAACGATGGGTGCGTTGCACGACGGCCATCTTTCCCTTGTTCGCTCAGCAATTGAGGATGGTTGCCAGTGCATTGCAACGATTTTTATCAACCCGACTCAGTTTGCAGCCCACGAAGATATGAACCGTTATCCAGTCAGGCTAGAAACAGATTTATCGGTTCTTGAAGGTTTGGGGATCCAAGGAGTTTGGACTCCTTCGGTTCAGACAATGTACCCGGGAGACGATTTAACAAGGGTTCAAGTGCGCGGCAGCCTAACCTCTATGTGGGAAGGTGCGCATCGTCCGCACTTTTTTACAGGAGTCGCCACTGTGGTGACTAAATTGCTCATTGGCACCATGCCAGACAGAGCTTATTTTGGCGAAAAAGATTTCCAGCAGCTTAAAGTTGTCAAAGCGCTATGCCATGATTTGTTGTTGCCCATGCAGATTATCGGGTGTCCAACGATTCGCGAACCCGACGGCTTAGCAATGAGTTCACGCAATGCGTACTTATCAAACGAAGAGCGCATGCAGGCGCCCGAACTCTACAAAACAATGCAGATGGTCAGCACAGACATTCGGGCTGGCAGGCCAATCGCTCAGGCCCAATCAGACGGCTATCATCGTTTGTTGCAGACCGGCTTTAACAGCGTCGGATACTTTTCCGCAGTCCGATCCGACGACCTGTCCACCCTCCCGACGTTTAATCCTGAGATTGATTCGCGATTAATAGCGGCGGCAAATCTTGGTAATACTCGACTGATAGACAACATCAGCATTTAGCCGCGTAAGGCTTGAATGGCAGCGGCATAGTCTGTGTGGCCAAACACACTGGTGCCAGCAACCAACACGTCGGCTCCTGCACCGATAAGCTGCGAGGCATTGCTCGGACCGACCCCGCCATCGATTTGGATCCGCAAATCGAGGCCATTGGCATCACTCATCGTGCGCAGTCGAGAGCATTTATCGAAGGTGCGCTCAATGAACTTCTGACCACCAAAACCGGGATTCACGCTCATCAGGCAAATCATGTCCACATCAGCTAAAATATCCTCCACCATGGTCAGTGGCGACGCTGGGTTCAAGGCAACGCCCACCATCACGCCCAGCTCCTTAATGGCACCGATTGTTCGATGGAGATGTTGGACCGCTTCAGCATGAACAGTAAGCATCTCAGCACCAAGATGCGCGAACTCAGTCAAATAAGCGCCAGGTTCTCGCCCCATCAAATGCACGTCTAACGGTTTGGTGGCATGGCTGGC
>CAXBRM010000016.1:0-20236 GCA_963978305.1 uncultured Rhodospirillales bacterium | reverse complement strand
GGGATCGCTTGAATAGTATCGTTGTAATTAGCTTCTGTTTTGCAATCTGTACAGACTTTTTGGAACAAATTCAGAGGCAATTTAAAAACAGACACGATCGCCTGTCCTCACAGGTCCTGCGAGCAAATTGTGGTGAAATTTTTGCAGCCCGAGTATTTTCAGTAGGGCCGCTCCAAGAATAGCTAATTTCTAGTGCCTTGGCTCCAGAATCATTCCTTATCTGAAAAACTAAGGGTGCCAGGATTGATGCAACAGGATATGCTTGCCGAAACGTCATGTTTCGGAGCGTCCATGTCTCAACCACCACCTGTCCGTTTCAATAATGTGTACCTAGCCCAGACTGGTGGTGTTTTGTTCGACGATGTCACATTCAGCATCCGCGAACGCGACCGCATTTGCTTAATCGGGCGTAATGGCAGTGGAAAATCTACTCTGTTAAAATGCATTGCGGGCGTTGCGGAGATCGACGGTGGAGAACGGTTGGTTCAGCCAGGGTTGCGTATCGGCTTGTTGAGTCAAGAACCGGACTTGAGCGCGTTTGAGACCGTACTCGACTATGGCGTTAGCGGCGGCGCAGAACCTTATCGGCTTCGCAGTTTGGCCGAAGCACTGCACGTGAAGCTCGAGCAAGCGCCAGCTGGCTTGTCAGGCGGTGAAACTCGCCGAGCGGCGCTGGCAAAAATATTGGCTGAAGAGCCCGACCTGCTTCTGTTGGATGAACCAACAAACCACCTTGATATCGACAGCATTCGATGGCTCGAGGCAGAGCTTAAATCTTTTTCGGGCGCGGTCTTAACCATTAGTCACGACCGTGCTTTTCTTACCAATACGACCAAAGGGATCTTATGGCTCGATCGTGGCCGCGTAAAGGAACACAGTCGCGGCTTTGCCCACTTTGATGCCTGGTCAGAACAAGTCATAAACCTTGAAGCCGAACAATTGCACAAAATGGACAAGTTGATTGCTGAAGAAACCATTTGGTCCCGGCAGGGCATAAGTGCAAGGCGCAAAAGAAATCAAGGTCGCTTACGGCGGCTATCTGAGCTGCGAGAACAGCGTGCTGGCATCCGAACCAATGACAATATGGCAAGAATGACCATCACCAGTGGCGAGAGCAGCGGGAAAATTGCTATTGAGGCAACAGAATTGAGCAAATCTTATTCTGAGCGCAAGATTTTAAAACCCTTCAGCACAAAAATCATCCGAGGGGACCGAGTAGGTATCGTTGGACCCAACGGCGCCGGAAAGTCAACACTACTGAACTTGCTGTTGGGCCGATTAGAGCCTGACACTGGAACATTGAAGCTCGGCACCAAGCTTACAGCAACCTTCATCGATCAAAAAAGGGACAGTCTCAAGCCAGGGCTGACGGCCTGGGATTATCTGGCCGATAGTGGTGGAGACAGCATCATGGTTAACGGCAACCCACGTCACGTCGTGACCTATATGCAGGAATTTTTATTTTCAAAAACACAGGCGCGCAGTCCTGTTGAGGCTCTTTCGGGTGGTGAGCGCAACCGATTGACACTCGCCAAAGCGGTAGCAAATCCTACCAATCTGCTGGTTCTCGACGAACCAACGAACGATCTGGATATCGAAACACTTGATTTGCTCCAGGAGATGCTTGGTGAATACGAGGGCACCATTTTGCTTGTCAGTCACGACCGTGACTTCATCGATCGAATCGTCACCTCGACCATCATTCTGGATGGCGAGGGTGGCGCGTACGAATACCCAGGCGGCTATAGTCAGGCGATGCAGCAGCACCTAACGCGCGACCAGACAGACAATGTACCCGGCAAGAGATCAGCTGCTCCCAACAAACCAGCGGTTGGCAAAGCAACAAAAAATGAGCAAAAAGCGAAAAAGCTTACCTACGCCCAAGAGATCCGTTTGAGAAAATTACCTGCACTCATTGAGGCAGCCGAGGCCGCGATCGCAACGTTGGAAGCACAGCTTGGCCAACCAGACCTTTACGCTAAAGACCCTGACACGTTTACAAAGACCAGCGTAAGGATTGGCCAACAACGCGAGGCTCTCGAGGCTCTGGAAATAGAGTGGCTGCGCCTTGAAGACTTAGCGAGCTAACCACTCAAAGCTTAAATCATTGTTGCCTCACAACCGCCGCGAGCACTTCCTTACCCGCAGCGTCAGTGAGCCTGGTTGGCTGTTGGCGTTGGCGATCGACTTCCACTGCAAGACTGACGGGGCTTCGTCGCCACAAACCAACAATCCAGAACACACAGCACGTGAGGAAAAGGTGAACCCACTGCACCAACCAATGCCACCACTGTGTGCCAAAATCTCCGTCGGCGGCCACGGTAAACAGCACTTGATCTCCTAAGGCATATTGCTCAGCCGAAAAAACCAAAATCAACATCGCATTATTGATACTATGCAGCGCAAAAGCGGCTTCCAAACCACCCAAGCGCAAGGTCAGCCAGCAAATCGCTAAGGAAAGAACAAAAAATTCAGCCATGGCATGCCAAGGCGCGTGCATCACATCAGGATTTCCCCAGTGGATCGCAGCAAAAAGCCCACTGGTCAGCACCGCGATACCCGCCTTACTTTTAAGAATTTTTGGCAAAATGTGGTGCAGGCTCTGGGGTAAATATCCTCGGAAGAACAATTCTTCAGCACTGCTTTGTAAAACCACGATGGGCACGATGAACAAAAGCGTCCAAACCCATGAACTCGAAAAACCATGGAAGGTGGGCATACGCCGCTCCACCCAAAAGCCGAGACCAAGATCAATAACGCCCATGACAAGCCATGTCAGCACAGCGACAAGCGTTGCTTTGCCGAGCAGAACCCACCGGATTCGGCCCACCATGCTAATCATGGCACCGAAACCCCAGTTTTGAACCCATCGCGCGCCGCCCCAAACAAAGGGTATCAGCAAGGCGATCGCGCCAAAAAGAGAGGCCAGCCCCCAAAGACCTGTTTCGGATAGGAGCGTCTGCATAATTTCGTCGTTTATCTCACTAACAGCTACGGGTTCACCAGCAAGCCCTGAAAAATGTAAAATAGAAAATGCCAGCGCAGCTAAAACGATAAGCCCGATGAAGTAGCTTAGAATTGCGAGAATTGGGCCCAACGCTGAAAAAAGCCAAAACCGGCGTCCTAACGCTTCACCATCCCAAAAATGCATTCGCGCTATCGGCTCGGGTGTTTTGGCACCCAAGATTTCTTTGAGTGGCCGGCCGCTGGCGAGTTCATGATAGGCCATCGAAGTCGCTCCATCAATAAGGCTCCTGGTTAGGCATCTGGTTGATACCCTGGCAAACTTCAAGTCCGGCATTTGCGTGTTGCGCTTGCCGAACAACCAATCGCTGCCTAAAGCCTTTTATCATGAGCACGAAACTTCAAGACCAGATCTCGGCCCGCCGGACCTTTGGCATTATCAGCCACCCCGACGCTGGCAAGCCCACACTGACAGAAAAGCTGCTGTTGTTCGGTGGCGCTATCCAGTTGGCTGGCGCTGTCAAAGCGAAGGGCGATGCCCGCCGCGCGACCTCGGACTGGATGAAAGTTGAGCGAGAACGGGGCATTTCAGTCAGCTCTTCAGTGATGACTTTCGACTACCTGCAACGCACCTTCAATCTGCTCGACACGCCGGGGCATGGTGATTTCAGTGAAGACACGTATCGAACGCTTACCGCCGTCGATAGCGCCGTCATGGTGATCGATGCTGCAAAGGGCACCGAGGAGCAAACACTGAAACTCTTCCGGGTGTGTCGGCTGCGTGACATGCCAATCACAACCTTTGTCAACAAAATGGATCGGGAGGCGCGTGATACCTTCGAAATCTTGGACGAGTTAGAAGACACGCTCGCCTTGGATGTCGTGCCCGCGACTTGGCCGATCGGCATGGGCAGGCGTTTTAAAGGGTGCTACGACCTGTTTAACGATCGGCTTCTCCTGATCCGTAATGACACCAAGGGTGAATTGCCGAGCGAAGGGGAACGCTGCGAGGGCATTGATGACCCAAAGCTCGATCAATTGCTGGAACCAGATGAGGCCGCCACCTTGCGTGACGAAGTAAAAATGGTACGGGAACTTTGCCCAGAATTTGATCGGCAAGCTTATCTTGACGGCACGATGACCCCAGTTTTTTTTGGAAGCGCGCTGAATAATTTTGGCGTCCGCGAATTGCTGACAGGTTTAGCGCTCAATGCGCCGTCCCCGCGGCCACAGCCAACGACTGCGGGGCTACTGGACCCCCATCGCGAAACGAAAGTAAACGGCTTTGTTTTCAAAATTCAAGCGAACATGGATCCTAATCACAGGGATCGAATTGCCTTTGTTCGTCTCGCCAGCGGACACTTCAAGCGTGGGATGAGGCTGAACCATCCCCGCAGCGGTAAACAGCTTGCCATACACAATCCCATGCTTTTCTTGGCGCAAGACCGCGAATTAGCCGAAGAAGCCTTTGCCGGCGATATCATCGGCTTACCCAACCACGGCAACTTGCGGATTGGTGACACATTGGCTGAAGGAAAGATGCCCCTTACTTTCACTGGAATCCCGAGTTTTGCCCCTGAAATCTTACAGGCGGCGCGTCCGGTCGACCCAATGAAGAGCAAACATTTAGGCAAAGCCCTGTTCCAACTAGCCGAAGAAGGTGCGGCCCGAGTGTTTAAGCGCATTATCGGCAGCGATTGGATTGTCGGTGTGGTTGGCCCGCTTCAATTCGAAGTTTTGGCCGACCGAATTCGAACCGAATATCAAATCCCTGTTACTTTTGAGACGGTCAATTTGATGACGGCCCGTTGGGTCGAGGGCGACCCTGTACAAGTTAAAAAATTTGTCGATGAAAACCGCGGCGACATCGCCGAGGACCATAACGAGGTCCCCGTTCTGATGGCGCGCAATCAATGGCAACTTGATCGGGCTGCCCAAGATTATCCCGAGCTTCGTTTTTTGGCGACCCGGGAACAAACGGCATAAATCATGACGACCCTGCCGACCAAAATTCTGATTGATGCCGCCCGAGCCCAAGCACAAGCAAAAGGCCTGGTCATGACATTTATCCACCAGGGCGATCGGGATAGTGGGCAAATCTTGCTACAGTTCTTTGATTCTTTGGCTCAAAAAAGCCAGCTAGCACGCCGGGAACGCAATTGGGAGACGGGTGATTTTGATTGGGTCCCTGTCAAAGCAGGCTCAGCTTTGGACCAAGAAGAAGCTGGCAAATACATTGAAAGGGCGATCAAAATTGATCCCGACATATGGGTTATTGAGATTGAGGGATCGCCTAACGAAAATCCATTTGCCTGACAGAGTCAAATCCGCTTCATAATTCTCGTCTTCCACTCGTCGCTGCAGACGGCTAGAGTAAAGAAACTCAAGCATCACTAAGAACCGAGAAAGGCTCTGTTATGTCAAGATTGACCGCCCTCTTTTTGGCTGTTGCCATTTTATGCCTGGGTGCCGGTGTGGGTTTTCTCGCTGGTCGAAATGCCCAAATGCCGAGCGCCGAAATCTCAATCATCGAAAGCGTTGAGATGACGAGCGAAGTAGTGGCGGTTGGCGAAACCGAAATCATTGACGAAATTGCGACAGTTACAGAAACTACTGGTGCAGCCAACAATGATGAGGGATTTATCGAAGGCCTTTTCAACGCGCTAGACCTTGTGAACGCTGCAAAGATATCGCCTTTGAATGATCAATCATCGGTATTGATGTCTTTGGCTTCAGACCACCAAGCAGTCTTAACCGCACAAGGGTTGGATATTGTTGGGTTGAAAGACGCAATCAACGCTGCTGCCGAACCATCAGAGGAACAAAATTCGCTGCTGTCGGGCTTGCGCCGCGAAGTAGCAACGTTAGATTCAGCCTTGACTGAAGCCCAAGCAATCGCCCAAATCGCCATTGATCAGCGCAACACTGTTGATCTGGCGCTGGCTGAGAGCCAGCGTGTAAATGCTGCACTGGAGGCCCGCATTGCCAACGACAGGGAAACTCAAACCCTAACAGCCGAGCGGACCCGCTTAATTGCTGCTTTGGCGCTTGAACAACAACGCGTCGACATTTTGCGCGACACCCTGCGCGCCACTGACGCCGGCATCGCGCAATCAGTCGAGAGTGAAATTGACCAGCTAAGCGAAAACGACCTGCGTGTCACAACGTTGGCATCTGATATTGATAGGCTCACCCAGCGCTATAACCCGTCGATTGAGCGCCTGGAGAAAGCACGGCAGGATTTGCGACTTGTACAAACCGACACAAACACTACGCTCAACACGCTGGAAACGAGAACCAGTCAGTTGTTAACGCTCGAAGGCGATTTGGAAGCCGCCAAATCAGAACTTTTGGACGTTGAAGCCAAGCGATTGAGCATGGCAACTGAGCTTGCTCAACTTGAAATAAGCCTGCAAGCGCGGCGAGGCGCACTCGGCCTGAGCGGCGCTGACGAATCTGGCAGCATTTCGGGTTCAGAAATGACAAATACAGTCGAATTGACAGCAAGTGACACGGATCAAAGCGGCAATCAATTAATCGCCCAAACAGCAGCACTGGCCCGCAAAATTGCCGACTTGGAAAGTCGCCTGTTGCCGCTACAAAACGATTTTGAAAGCCAAGTGCAATCGCAAGCGACTTTGCAGGCTGCGGTCATCGCTGAGGAGATGGCACAGCAGATAGCTCAAGAGATAGCCAGCGATCGCGCCCGTGTGCTGGCCGATGAAATGGCCCAAGACCTTGCAGCACAACTGGAAAACGAGCGCGCCAAGATAGTGTCAGCTGTTCTCGCAGCCGAAGGTCTCGACCAAATGTCAATTGAAGAAATCGCCAATCTTGCAGGGCTGCGCGTCGTCTCGGACGATGCAGCTCTTGACACAATTTCTCCGATCCGCCGCTACCTCTATGACAAATTGTTGGAAGCTTCTGCAGAGAACGATGAGGCAAGCCCGCGGCTGGTTGGCGAACGTTTGCTGTTGTCGACCAACACGTTGTTCCCAAGCGCCGGCATCCTTTTGAGCCCAGCAGGCCAAAAAGAACTGCGGGCCTTTGGTGGTGACCTTTTGCAAATTTTGTCTGAAGCCGATGGCCAAGCCGGAGGTCCTCAATTCTTCGTCCAAGTAAACGGCCATGCGGACAAACGACCCTATCGGACGAACAGATTTGGCAACTGGGAATTAAGTGCTCTGCGCGCCGTATCGGTCGTTGAGTTTCTCATTGAAGAAGTGGGACTGCCAGCCGACCGGCTTATTGCCGCGGGCTTCGCAGAGAACCAGCCTTTGATTGATGGTGACACCGACTGTGACTACGCATTGATCAGGCGTATCGAATTCCGGTTGGTGGCACAGTAGCGAGATGCAATTTGATTGCTTAAAGCCCACCTTAGAGCCAAGGGTACTCACCTGCTTACGTCGGGCCGGATTGACAACTGCCACCCCGGTTCAGAGTCAAACCTTTGAACCCTTTGCAGGTGGCCATGACGTCACCGTTACAGCGTCGACCGGTACAGGGAAAACTCTTGCTTTCCTGGTGCCACTTGCTCACCGCTTGATGCAACCCGCAATGGGAGCCGGGCCGGGTCCACGTGCCATCGTTCTTTCCCCGACGCGCGACTTGGGGGAACAACTTTGGAGCGTTAGCCGAGATTTGCTCGGCGATAGCAAGCTGAAATTGGGACGCGTTATTGGCGGCGAGAGCATGGCCCATCAAATCAAGCTTTGGCAGCGCCCAACTGATTTAATTGTTGCGACACCAGGGCGATTGATTGATCACCTTAACGCAAACCGCATCCCCATGTTTCGACTTGAAACTATGGTCGTCGATGAAGCTGATCGCATGCTGGACTTAGGATTTAGACCCCAATTGGAACGCATTGCGCGGGCATGTGGCGACAAACGTCAGACCGCTCTGTTTACGGCAACCTTGGACAAACGGGTGAGAGCACTGGCCGGAAAAATGCTCAAAGCGCCAGTCGACATCCGGCTGGCCAGTGTCAGCGATATACCAGCCACGATCGACCATGCGATTTATTTTGCTGACGATCACAACCACAAAATGGAAATATTAGACAAACTACTGCATTGTGCAGAGGTCGACCAGGCTATTGTATTCGTCACAACCCAAGAAGCTGCCGCCGAATTGGGAGACAGATTAATCGAGCTTGGCGAACACGTCGGGGTTGTTCACGGCGGCATGGAGACAGCAGATCGACTGATGGTTGTGAATGCCTTTCGGAACCAGGAAGTGCGCTTGCTCGTGGCGACAGATGTCGCGGCTCGAGGCATGGACGTGCCAAATGTTGGCCATGTTATTCAAATTAACGCGCCAATCTTTGCCGAGGATTATGTTCACAGGGTCGGTAGAACGGGTCGGGCTGGTCGTTCAGGAACAGCGTGGCTACTCGCTTCACCGACGGATCGCCAACGCCTCGGCAAGATTGAACGACTTTTGGGGCGAACCCTGGCCCAAAAGACCATTGCTGGACTGGAACCAACGCTCAGGACAGGCAAAGAAACAGCGCGCAAAGTGAAACCGTTGAGCCGTAAGAAAGCCGCGCTATTCAAAGCTGGCAAGCGGGCGCCAAGAAAAGCCAAAGACGGTGTGAAACCTCGAAAAACCCAGAAGGGCGCAGTCACGAGCCGACGCACGTCATAATCACCCTTGCTCATTTTTGCGTGTAAATACAAAATTTTGATCGTCTGAGCGGGCTTTGTCAAAACGATAACGTTCAAGCGTGAAGTCTTTTAGCCCTGCGACGTCGTCAACTTCTTGCTCCAGCAAAAAGCGTACCATTAAGCCCCTCGCTTTCTTGGCACTGAAACTAATGATTTTCAGCTGATCGCCCCGCCATTCTTTGAACTGGCAAGTGACAACCGGAAATTTCACAGCCGGGGCTTTGACGGCACTCCAATATTCCTGGCTGGCCAGGTTGATAATCGCCTTGGCACCAATTTGGCTACAATCCTCGTTTAGCGCCGTCGTAATTTTATCTCCCCAATAGGCATAGAGCGTCGCCCCCTGCTCCGTCTCAATTCCACTACCCATTTCCAATCGATATGGCTGGGTTAAATCAAAGGGTCGCAGCAAACCGTACAAGCCAGACAAAATACGCAAGCGACTTTGGGCATATCGCTGCTGCTCGACAGTTAAACTTTCAGCATTTAGCCCTTGATACACATCGCCTTGAAACAGGTGTAAGGCTGGCTGAGCTGTTGGGGCATGGTTGAGCAGCTCATCACGCTTTGGGAGCGCGAAATGGTCAAATCTTTCAGCGTTGAGGCGCGCCAAATCATCGCTAATCCGCATGGTTTTCTTGAGACCATCAGCTTTTAGTTTTCGGGCTGCTTGAACAAGGGTGGCAACCTCATCAGAAAATCTAGGCTCCAGCGTTTCAAGACCAGTCAGCAACGGATCAAGCGATAAAGGCTTTTCGCGGAGGCGTTTGGCCGGTGAGATCACAGACAAAAGCATGTCACATTATTTCCTGTTTTTCTATCATTACGATCTATGGTTTTACTTGTTTTGGTCAACTGCCTGCCCTTTTGATCACCTTTGCAGTTTTTGATGATTTAAACCGATTTCCAAGGGTGGTTATTCAAGTTAGCTGTGGTAAACCCCCAGATAAATAGATTATGCGAGAGTGCGAATGCCTAATCTTGCCCCAAACCTGACGCTTGACTTGGAAGAGAAACTATTAGCAGTTGTTGAAAAGCTGGCGGATACGGCGCGCGACATTGCACAGGGTTTATTTCGAAGCCAGGACATTGGTCTTCAGGACAAAGATGACTTAAGCCCTGTCACCCTCGCCGACAAACGGATTGAGCTGGCCTGGCGAGACATCATCGAGAAAGAATTTCCAAACCATGGAATTGTGGGCGAGGAATTCGATGAAAAAACTGCAGAGTCAAACGTGACGTGGGTACTGGATCCCATTGATGGAACACGTCAGTTTGTTATGGGGATGCCCTTGTTTGGTTCCTTGATTGGTGTTTTGCTCGACGAACGACCCTTCATCGGCTGTCTTGAAGCACCTATTATGGGTGAACGATGGATTGCTTCACCAGGCTCTGGCAGTCGATTGAATGGCAAAACCGTTAAAACATCGATTACTGATCGCCTCACAACCGCCCGCTTAATGTCGACAGCACCAGCAATGTTTGCTGGTGAAACCCGAGAACGGTTTTCGCGCCTCAGCAATCTATGCAAAGACGTGCGTTTTGGCACCGACTGTTACGCCTACGGTTTACTGGCCCTTGGCCATTGCGATCTGGTGGCCGAAGCCGATATGAAACCGATGGATATTATGGCCTTGATCCCAGTGGTGGAACGCGCAGGCGGCGTGGTGAGCGACTGGCATGGCCAAGCCTGCACTCTTACGGGTAATGGCACGATTTTAGCCAGTGCGTCACCCCAATTACACGCGCAAGCCCTGGCAGCTTTCCGCCTTTAACCCCATTCAATATATAGCTTAAATCATAGTGTCCAACGAACTGCCAAAATCCCGACCAACCAGTATCCCGCAGACCATCACCGGACAGGATAACTTGACCGATGTGTTAACGCGTCCTGCTTATGGCCACTTGTCCGTCATCGTCGGCCCGATGTTTGCTGGCAAAAGCACCGAACTATTGAAGCGCATTTTATGGGCGCGCAACGGCAGAGGCCAGTCTGTCCGTGTCTACAAGCCCGCTTTTGACCAGCGCTATTCAAAAATCGAAATTGTGACCCATGAGGGCCTCGCCAGCGCAGCAGAAGCCATTGTGGATTGGACAGGTCAAGATGAGGCGATCAGTCAACAAGGCACACAGGTAGTCTTTCTTGATGAAATCCAGTTTTTTTCTGAACCAAACTTCAGAGGTAACATCGTTGAAATCACCGCTGACCTCCTGCGCTCAGGTATTGATGTGGTTGCTGCCGGGCTTGATATGGACTGGCGTGGCGCCCCCTTCCCGATTTCCGCGTCTCTGTCGGCAATGGCGGATGAGGTTGTGAAATTACGTGGCATATGCAGTGTTTGCGGCCGGCCATCGACACGATCATTCAAAAAAACTGGGGTTGGCAATCAGGTAGAACTTGGCGGTGCTAATCTGTATGAATCTCGTTGCACTTACCATTGGGCTGCGCCGGATAGCCCATGGGCGACGGACACCACCGACAGATAAATGCATACGAAGGCTTTGAGCAGTCTGTCGATAGGTGCACGAAATGGCAACCAATGGCTTAATCTTGATCCGAACAGGCGGACCCAGGTTGTGGCAAGCGTGGTACAGCCCACGCTTTCAATTCAGTCCGCTTGCTAGGGTTCGTCGATTTTCTCAGCTTAACTTACGGGGGTAGCGCCTGTTTCAATGCGGGTGAATTTACCGTCTTTCTTCGTCCAAACCGCCAATACCGCTTCTTTACTACCATCGGGGAAAGACATGAAACTATGCTCAACCAACACTTCGTCGTTTTCATAGATCAACCGCTGGTCTTTGATTTCAAGCGAAGCGCTCGACATCATTTGACGTGACATCTCGGCAAATGTCTCTTTATCGCGCTCGATCCCATGCTGATGACTAACCATCACAAAATCATCATGAAGCATGTCAAGAAATGTATCAACGTCGCGCTTTTCTTGAGCTTCGACCTTTTTTTCATAAAGCATTGTGATTTCCTTTCCGAATTTTATTCGCCCGTTCGTGCGTAGTTGTCTGATTGGGCGAGGCGGACACGACCCGCGTCGATGTGTCAGGCTTTTTTAACCAATCAGGCGGGTAGCACAATCGCGTGACTGCTTGATGACAATCGGCATAATCGAGCCTCAAGCGTAATACAAGCGCATAGACCTTAGTAAACTTAAATAATGACAAGCAAGAAAAAGGACGACTTTGCAACTTTACTGCTCGCCGAGTTAAAACGCGCGACACGCCAGACAAACCACTCAATGCCGTGAGGGCAAAAGTTTCGCGGGGAGCGTTGGTGATACCATTGAGAGCGGCTAATGGCGTAAAGGTCGATTTTCGGCGCTTTAGAGCTAAAAGCGAGTGGATCGTCGTTCTCTTTACGATATGCAATTATGATCAAAATGAAACGCATGAAGACACATAATTCACCCCTGTCAATTTGTCTTTACCATGCCGCAATTAGTCAGCATATGGAGCGTCTCACTGATTTTGTAGCGAACCTTCGCTGCCGCCAATGATGAGGCACTCGTCCAAATGGAATATGATTCGCAGCCTTCTGGCTCAAGCGTGAACCCATTAATTGTAATTATTGCAGGTTTTGTTGCGCTTGCCTGCGTCTCAGCAGTGATCGCGTTTATTGTGACATCATCTGACGACGGGCAATCCGGGTCTGACATGACGATGACAACGGACGGCGCCTTAAACGAGGAGGCAGCTGGATCGCAAGACGAAACAGCGACACGTGCCGGGTCAAACGATTGGCGCCGTGCTTTTGCAGCTTTTCGAGACAGCGACCCGGGTATTGTACTGATAGATCAAATGACAAATGTTGACGGGAACGAGCCAAACCGCTTCGTTCGACTATTCTCCGGCGACATTAACCCCGTGCCTGGCCACGCAGGTTACCAAGGTGTTGCGAGTATTTATGCTACTCCGGATGGAACCAAAATCCTGCGCTTGCACCAAGATTTTGATTTGAAACCGACCCCTGGTTTGACGGTGACATTATCGAGCGTACCACGGCCACTGACAATGTCTGACTTAAGTTTTGAACACGTCGCAAAAATGGATGTTGGTCAACTGACTGCTTTTAAGGGCGAGGCTGTCTTCGTTTTGCCCAGTGATCTGCCACAAGATGCTTTACAGTCCGTCGCGTTCTGGTCTGAGCCGTACAAGCTGCTGGTGGCTTCAGCTTCCATGTCGTTTAATTGAGCGATGGAGCGACTGCCTCGCTATAGCCGAGCGCATCTCTCGCTTGGCCAAGACTTTTTTGATCCGGTTGCGCCCGCTGAGTTTCCGAGCCACAAGCTTCGGTATCGCAATGACACCGCGGCGGGCAGCGTGGGTCTTGCTCACCTCAACGACGCGCAATGGGTCAGCCACTTTGCAAAATTTACATCCCTTGACCCGTTAGCACAACCTGCGCCCTTAGCCTTAAGGTACCATGGGCATCAATTTCAACAATATAACCCTGATTTAGGTGACGGGCGTGGTTTTTTGTTCGCTCAACTCTATGACCTTGACGACGGGCGTCTGCTCGACTTGGGCACCAAAGGCAGTGGCACAACACCCTACTCACGTTCGGGCGATGGACGGCTCACCTTAAAAGGTGCCGTCCGCGAAGCTTTGGCAACTGGTTTTTTGGAACTGCTGGGCGTGAACACCAGTAAGACTTTGAGTGTTATTGAAACGGGTGAGCAGCTCTTCCGAAATGACGAGCCCTCGCCGACCCGTTCAGCTGTTTTGGTAAGATTAAGCCATTCGCATATCCGGTTTGGCACCTTTCAGCGACTAAGCTTCGAAGGTAAGACAGAAGCAGTTGCTCAGTTAATCGACCACTGCTTTAAGTACTATTTTTCTGACATTTCGGAAAATCAGATCCAACAATCAACCGCACTGAGCTTTCTCAACGCTGTTGTTAGCCAAAAAGCGAAGACAGTCGCCCAATGGATGGCCGCTGGCTTTGTGCATGGTGTTCTGAACACAGACAACATGAACATTACCGGCGAGAGTTTTGACTACGGTCCTTACCGGTTTTTGCCATACTATGATCCAGGTTTCACCGCTGCATATTTTGATCATGCTGGTCTTTACGCATTTGGCAGACAGCCATCCGCAGTTTTGTGGAACCTACGGCAACTCGCCGGAACATTAACCCCCTTCGCTGATCATACCGCCTTGATGGACATTTTACAGGGATACGGCCCTAAACTTGAATCGGAGATTGCATATGCAGTGTTTCGTCGGTTTGGGGTTCAAGCACCAGCAACCGAAGACAATTGTTTAGACCTTAAGCGCGCTAACGAAATTTTAACCGTCTTTTATCAAGCTATGCGCAAAACCAGCTGCCAATACCAGGCACCTTTTTTCGATTTATACGGCGGGGGCACTGAACAACTAAAGCTGGCCCAGACCGGTCCACGTAGCCAGTACTATCAAAACCATACTTTGGCAGCCGCACTTGCGCCAATTGTTGACCTGCCAAGCAGCGATACAGCTCGAAAGTTTCAACGACGGTTAGACGATGACGTGCCCGACCTTCGGTTGCCAGAAATCGAAGCAATTTGGAACAGTATTGCTCAAGGCGACGATTGGCGTGCATTCCAAAACACTTTGAATTCATTTGAACTCGCACCTCTCGCACCTAATGCAACTGAATAACTGGATATGACCATGTTGGCAGTAGGCAAAGCCGCCATAATGTGCAACCAGATCACAGAATTTCTCAGGAACCACGTCATCGCTCCAATGTTATCTCAAAAAACGCTCTCCACGCAGCGCCGGCGACCAGATTTAACCGAAGACAGCATCGCAAGTTTACTGATTAAGCTCGCCCTACCGGCCGGAATCGGTTTTCTATTCGCGACGCTCTACAACCTCGTTGACAGTTTTTGGGCCAATCAACTGGGCCAACAGCTGGGAACTTCTGACCCCATTGACGCTTTCGGTGCGGGCGGTGGTTATTTCTTTTTGATGCTGTCTTGCGCAATTGGCATCAACCAAGGCGCGACAGCAATGATGACAAATGCCCTGGGCCGCGGCGATATTGCCGCAGCGCGCAACAGTTTTGTCCAGGCTCTTGGCCTCGGTTTAGCAGCGGCGCTAATTCTGGCCATTGCAGGCATCTTTTTGATGACTGGAATCTTAGAGGCCCGCTTTGCTGATCGCCCAGAGATGGTCGCCATGGCCTTAGACTATTTGGTGCCGATTTATCTGTTTTCATTTAGTTTTATGTTTCTACTGACAGCCAATTCGGCCCTTGCTTCCCAAGGTGATTTTGCAACACTTGGCATCGTTCAAGTCACAGCGTTTATCTTAAACTGCATCTTTGACCCCCTGTTCATGTTGGGCTGGGGACCAATCCCAGCTTTTGGCATCGCAGGACTGGCGATTGCGACCATCGTCATCAACCTTATCGGCGTTGTTGTCATTTTTTATCGCACCTTGCGAAGCCCGCTGTTTGCCAACTTGAAATTCTCTGACCTCGCCGTAGACGGCAAAAGATTAGGCGATTTGGTCAAACAATGTGTGCCCGCAACGTTGAATATGTTTGTCATCGCAGCGGGCTATATTGTAATTGCAGAAATTTTGAATGCGTTTGGCGATGGCGCTATGGGTGGTTTTTCAAATGCGGCAAGGCTTGAACAACTTATCTTGCTCCCCGTGATTGGATTACAAATCGCTGTCCTGGCGATTGTCGGCCAAAATATGGGTGCCAAAAAATTTGATCGGGTGCGGCGCACATTTGCCCTTGGTGGCGGCACCGCCCTCATCATTATGGGTGTCGGCATGCTGTTAGTTTGGTTGTTCCACGACGTCTTGAGCGAGCTATTTGCGGCAGGCAATGACAGTGTCCACGCGATGAGCAACCTTTATTTGGTTTATTCATCATTTGCTCTGTTGGCCTATGCTCTGGTTTTTATTGCTGCTGGCATTCTGCAGGGTATGAAAAAACCAATTATGCCTCTGCTCATCAATACGGTTCGACTGATCATTGGACCGTGGCTTGCCTTCAGCATCGCCGTTAATTTTTTTGATGAACCCAATATTCATGTTGGTTGGATCGGCGTCATCATTGTTTCATGGATGTGTGGTCTATTTTCGTTGGTTTACGTTTGGCTACAGATTCGACGGCTTTAGGAAACTATGACAACATTGATGTTAAAGTTGCTGAAGGTTTTGGCTCGGCTATTTCCAAATCAACATCCTTAGAGCACAACATCATCAGTAGGCGCGACTATGCAATCCGAGACATTTCAGCAAGAATCAGATGAAACTGGTCGCCGATATTGGAACCGTGAAATCTCTTGGCTCGGCTTCAATGAAAGAGTCCTCGCCCAAGCCTTACGACCTGATCATCCACTGCTTGAACGCGTGCGATTTGTGGCCATTTCGGCAAGCAACCTACAAGAGTTTCTCATGGTCCGTGTGGCAGGCTTACTGGGTCAGATTGAAGCAGGCGTTGCCGAGCGATCCGATGATGGGCGAACGCCGCGCGAACAGATCGCCCTTGTCGACGCCAAATCCCGACAAATTGCTGCCGACCAAAGTGAAACCTGGATCAGGTTGACCGATGAATTACGCACCGAAGGTATCCATCTTGAGACCCTTGGCTCCTTACGTGCTGACGAACAAGCATGGCTTGATGACTATATTGCCAATGAGTTAATGCCGGTGATATCGCCCATCACCGTCGATTCAAGCCACCCGTTTCCGTTTGTCCGAAATTTGGGCCGAGGCACAGTGGTCAAATTATACCGCAAAAAAGACAAGCGCAGCTTCAGTGGCCTGGTGACGCTTCCCGGCCAACTACCACGGTTTTTGACGCTACCGAAAGCAAGTGGACAGTCTGAAACGCGGCTCATACCCATTTTTGAGGCAATCCGCCGTGCACTGCCAGAATTGTTCCCCAATTTAGAGCGTCTTGAATTTGGCGAGTTCCAAGTTGTGCGAGACTCGGACCTTGATGTCGCCGAGGAAGCGGAGGAGCGGGTGCGTAGCTATGAAACCGCACTGCGCCGCCGGCAGCGAGGCCATGCCATTCGCCTTATCGTCCATAAAAAACTTAGCGATAGTATGATCGATTTCTTGTGTGAGCAATTCGAGATCAAAGATCGCAATTGGGTTGTAAGAGTTGGCGGACTTATTGATTTAACTGACGTCAGTGAATTGTGTAAGCTGGAACGTCCAGAATTGTTGTTCGGCCCATTTCGGGCTCGATTTCCTGAGCGCATTCGACAATTCGAAGGCGATTGCTTTGCCGCCATCGCCAAAAAAGATTTCGTTGTTCATCACCCCTTTGAAAGCTTTGATGTCGTCGTTCAGTTTTTACAACAGGCTGCCAAAGATCCTGCTGTTCTGGCAATCAAGCAAACACTCTATCGCACAAGCAATGATAGTGAAATTATCAACGCTCTGTGCAACGCAGCTGAGGCTGGCAAAAGCGTTACCGCCGTCGTTGAACTCAAAGCGCGCTTTGATGAAGAAGCGAATATTCGATGGGCACGCCGTCTCGAAGCCGCAGGGGTCCAGGTCGCTTACGGCTTCGTTGACCTCAAAACCCACGCTAAAGTCAGTATGGTGACACGCCGGGAAAGCGAAGGGATTGTCACTTATACGCATTTTGGCACTGGCAATTATCATCCAATTACTGCGAAAATCTATACAGATCTCAGTTATTTCAGTGCCAATCCTGCCTTTGCAAGGGATGCTGCGAAGTTGTTCAACTATATGACGGCTTATGCCGAACCCGTTGGTTTGGAGCACGTACTCGCCGCTCCCCTGAGCTTGAGACAGGCAATTTGTGACCATATTCGTCAGGAAATTAAAGCCGCCGAAAACAACGAACCCAGTGGCGTATGGCTGAAAATGAACTCACTGGTTGATGCCGAGATTATTGATCTGCTCTACTCAGCGTCTCAAGCAGGGGTTAAAATTGAACTGATTGTCCGCGGTATATGCTGTCTCAAAGCGGGTTTGACTGGAATCAGCGAAAATATCACTGTGCGCAGCATCATCGGCCGATATTTAGAGCACTCGAGAATATATTGTTTTGCGAACGGCGAACCGCTGCCAAGCCGTAAAGCTGCAGTCTACATTTCATCGGCTGATCTGATGCCACGCAACCTAAATCGGCGCGTTGAGACACTCGTGAAAATTGAAAATAAAACGGTCCACAAGCAAATTTTGGATCAAATCATGGTGAGCAATTTGCGCGACAACGTTGGTGCCTGGCTGATGCAACCAGATGGCAGGTACACATCAATCAGCGACACACGCAGCGAAGATGAATCTGCGTTTAGCGCGCACGAATATTTTATGACCAACCCTTCCTTGAGTGGGATGGGCCGAGTTCAAACCAAAGACGGCCCAAAACGGTCAAAAAATTACTGATCCGTTCGTGTTATCGCTTGTGATCCACAGGTGAGCTGCGCTATGTGGCGGATCGTCACACAAGTGTCACATTATCTAAATGCTACTGCGCTGATCCAAGGACGATAACGTTGGTTGCAGAACATCAATCGATGGCCATTATCGATATTGGCTCGAACAGTATCCGCCTAGTGATTTACAGACACAGCGTCGGCGTCTGGCAAAAAGTTATCAATGAGAAATGTCAGTGCCGACTTGGTGAAGGTGTAGCCATCCATGGGCTGATTCAGACCGAGCGGTTGCAAACCGCGCTTGAGGTTTTGTCACGATTCGCCATGCTGATCAAATTCGCGAAACCAGACAAAGTTATCGCCATCGCGACATCAGCTGTCCGCGACGCAGACAATGGCCCAGAGTTTGTGCGCGACAGCAGTAACATTCTGGGTGTTGAGCTTTCGGTTCTGTCGGGACAGTCTGAAGCTCGTTACGCCGCTGAAGGTGTTCGTTGGTCAATTCCCGATGCTAAGGGCTTGGTTGCCGACCTGGGTGGATCGAGCTTAGAGCTGACCACTATCGGATTGTCTGAGCAAGACCATGGCTTGTCGCTCCCAATTGGCCCTATTCAACTCATCGATTTATTTGGCACGAATCGCAAGGCAGCAAAAAGCTATGTTGATGACCAACTTCGCCGTGCCATCGAGCCCTTGAAAGATAAGTTTCCAGAAGAGCTCTCAAAAGTGAATTTGTTCGCCGTCGGCGGCTCGTGGCGATCGCTCGCACAACTGCATATTCAGAACACGGCATACCCAATTAAAATCGTCCATCGCTACCGCCCCCATGTGCAAGAATTTCGGGGATTTTTACGCCCCGTTAGCTTTATGAGCCACGATGAAGCCATAATGCTCGATGTCGCCCAGGCTGATCGACGCATGGCGCTGCCATATGCGTCACTGATTTTGCGGCGAGTATTAAAGTGGACAAAATGCCCACAGGTAGAGTTTTGTAGCACTGGCATTCGTGAGGGTGCCCTAGCGCTTCATGCTGACAATAAAAGTGCTGGTGAAACAAGTACAATCTATAGCAGCACCGTCAAGTCGCTGGTTCCCAATGGCGGACGTTTTGGACCAATTGATAAAGCGATGGAAGAGTGGGTGTCGCAGGCATATACGGCAGATTTAGGTGGCATACAAACCATGTCAAAACAGCGCGTTTGGGAGGCATGTGCCCTGGCAGATTTTGGTTGGAACGAACATCCAAGCCATAAGAAAACCGCGACATACATGTACCTGTTAAACAGCACGCGATTACCACACGATCACCACGCGCGCGCGCAATTGGCTGCGATACAATTTTATCGTCATAAAGGACGCGGCGCTGACCTGAATGGGCTTGAAATTTGCAAACTGCTCGACCGCAGAGAACAAAGGTCGGCGAAAATCCTGGGACGGATTATACATCTGGGTATGCAAGTATGTCGCTCACAAGCTGCTTTGCTCAAAATGACACGACTTCAAGTGACAACCGATCAAATCGAGATTTTGTATCCAAAGTCATGGCCAGAATTTCATGCGGGCAGCATTCAATCGTCATGCCAGATGCTGTCCGACGCGTGTGGTCTCTCGGTGAGGCTTCGGCCATCAGCGGCGTTGGGTCGCTCGTAAAGCAATGGTCTGCTGTGCCAGGGCCATGCCCGATAAGAAAGCCGCTTCAACACCACCGAATTGGTCCGTTGGCGGTTTCACCCAGTCACCACCGAAGCCTAAGCGCAAGCGGTTGTCGAATTGGCAGCGAAAACTTGCCTCACCAACCGGCAAAGCGTAACGCCAGCGATGCGCTCTTGCTTCGATAATCTGTGGCAACTTTTTATCCAATGTAAATTCAAGAGCAGCGATCAAATCTGCAGCGACAGCTTCTCTGGAATGTTCAATAAACTTGCTTGACAGGGCCGCGTCTGCGTGGAGAACCCAACACTCCGGCTGGGCAGGGCGACCTGGTTTTGCGTTATTCCGAATGATCGCCTTTAACGGACCACTGCCAAACGTACGGCAATCATACGGCACATCAAGCCAAGTTTGAAAGGCAACAAAAACACTCCACGTCGGCATCAGATCACCACATTGGCGAAGGCCATTGGTCACATCGACATGGGCTTCATAAAGCAGTGCAGTCTGTGGGCGTGGCATGGTACTTAAAACAGCTTGGAAGGGTCCACAATCATGTCCTTTGTCGTCTTTCAG
>CAXBRM010000015.1:0-20301 GCA_963978305.1 uncultured Rhodospirillales bacterium | reverse complement strand
CAGTGAGGGTGCTAACTCCTGGTTCAACTCTATTGAAGAGGACAACTGCATTCACCACAGCTGCTCTCTAGCCACGCAAACGGGGCGAAACGCTCACCGGGGTCCCAACTTGGGGCAGGTCGTGAGTGCACCTTGGGCACGGCAGTTGTTTGTCCCACACCCTGGGATGGTGATGGTCGGTGCTGACCTTGAAGGCTTAGAGCTTCGAGCACTTGGGCATTACCTCAGTGCCTATGACGAGGGTGCCTTTGCTGATGTTGTGTGCAATGGAGACATTCACCAACAAAATGCTGATCGAGTTGGCTGTACTCGCAAAGAGGTCAAGACTCTTACCTATGCCTTTATTTATGGGGCATCGGATAAGAAAATCGGATCAAGTCTCGACAAATCGTTAAACGACAACCTTGAGACCAATCTCCAGGAACGTCAACGCATTATCAAAACCCTCGAAGCAAGCAAAAGGCAATCATTAAGCGCATTGGCCGGTGCTGTGGATTTAGGTGAACGCTCTTGGCGCGAGGCCGGTGCGATTGAACCCATGCATAATGAAGCGTTGGGACAGCGTTTCGCCAACGCGAAACGCGCTGCCCAGGCGCGCCTAAATTTGGCGGTGTCAGATCCTGCCTCAGTTCTGAAGGAACGTGCCGAGCTGTTGGATGCTTATGCCGAATTGCTCGCTGAAGAAGCGAGCCCTGCAGCGCGGACAAAGGCGGTTGCGACGCTGGCTGACTTATGGCGACCCACATGTGATTTAGCGGATCTGGTAGTGCTTGATGCAGCTGTGATCGAGCGCTATCAGCGCCAGAGTCAAAACCAACAAGATGCGGCACAGACATTGTTGGCGATGGCGAAGGCTGATCAAGAAGTGATAACCAACCGGGCGCAGACGGCTCGCCTTCAGCTTGAGGCGTCTATTGCGAAGTTAGAGGACATTGATCGACATGCCGCTGCAGACGCGAATGTCGATGCTCTGGAGAGAGACGTGCAAAACGCGACCGAGCAGATGGCTCTTGCGCCGATGGCAAATGATCCGGCGCGGAGCCTTCATGCCCAGTCCTTATTGGCACGTTTAGCGCTGTATCAGGACGAGGCTAACGCGCGACATACCACTCAAGTGCAGAAAAGTCTGCAAGTTGTTGAGACGATGCTGTCCGCGTTGGACACGGTGAACCCAACCCCAATCACCGAACCAAGATGGTCTGTTTGGGCTGAGCATCGTCAGCAGTTGTATGATCGCGTTAAAATCGAAATCGAAAAACTACCAGCTAAAAATCGCAGTCGGTTTGTGGAAGAGTTGTCGGCGACCACAAAAAGTTGGTCACAAAAGCGCATGCAGTTTTTCGAGGAATTGGATCACGGCCGCTGGGTCGTTGAAGCAAAGAAGCGCGGGTTGATTGACCAACTTACACACTACCCTGATGGTCTGTCCGTGCCTGATTTGGATCGCTTGCTCAATGATAGTCTTGCAGCTTGGCAGGCATTAGGATCGTCTGGCGTCGATCGAGATGACGTGCTTTGGACAGCTTTCTTGGACGTCCGCAAAGTCATTGCTGCCGAGCGCAATCAACTGAGAGAGAGCCAAAAAGGGGAGCGTCTTGCCAGTTTGTCGGCTGCTTTTGCCCGGAAAAAGGCGAGACTTTATTTACTGGAATGGCAGCTTAACCATGAACCCCAACGAGAAACTGAGGGCGTCGCGCATCGTGATGCGAAAGCGACGCGGGCTAAGAAAAAGGAACTTCAGACATTGTTGAAGCAACTGTTTGATATTCAGCGTAAGCTCAATAAAGCGTCCTCTTTTTCGTTAAAAAATGAACCAGCTTCATCGCAACCTTAAGCTGTCATGGGCAAAGTCGCTGTCATACCGGTCAATTTGTTTTCCATACTTGAAACAACTTTTATGCCTATCTAAGCATAATTCTATGGGCTAAAAGCCCGCATACCGTGCGCTGTCACTAACTTTAGGCACACTATTTTGTCCAACCTTCTTCGCCGTTTGTCACTCAGATTGGCTGTCATCTTGTCCAGCCCTATCGTCTTTGCTTGCCAGCCGTTGAGTGCACCACGTGATCAACCTGCTGCTGACGCCGTGCCCTTATTGACGCTGGATTTGACAGACCAGCCGCAATCCATGGCCACGCCAGCTGCCGTCGCGCTATCGACGACTGCGGGTGGTTTGACGAGGGGTTTGACCACTGGCCAGCATGTGGCTGTGCCATCGCGTCATCCAGTCACAAACCAAATTTTTTATGTGGCTGTATATGTCCCCCCCGGCGTGCCAATGCCGCAGGGTGCCGTCCCGATGTCAATGGCTTTCCCTACAAGTGCGATTGAGCCGCGTGTTTCGACAATCAGCAATACTCCGAGGCTTGGCGTGTCATCTCAGCTGGACCCATTCAGTCCCCCTAACGGCGTGGCTGTTATGTCAAACTCGAACAGTAATTTCGGTGCTCAGATGCCGGCTCCTGCTGCTTCCACTGCGCTTAGGGTCTTGGGTCAATCAGAGAGGACCATGGCTGCGATTCAAGACAATTCGCTGCAAGTTTCAAGGTCGACTTACCCTAAATTTTTGGCGCCTGGTGCCGATTTTAAAATTGGTCCGGAAGAACTTAAAGCAAGCGGCACGACCCTCTGTGTCCTGACTTTCGATGACGGACCTCATCCGGAGCTGGATCCAGCCATCCTGGACATCTTGCGGCTTAAGCGTGTCCCTGCGACCTTTTTTTACCTTGGTGAGTTGATTGAGAGAAACGCTGAGATTGTTCGTCGCGCTGCGATGGAAGGCCATGAAATTGGCCAACATTCCTTTGATCATCAAGACCTAAGCAGTTTGTCAGCCCCGCAAATCGAAGCACAATTCCAACGGGTGACGGCTGCCTTGGCAGCGATTGGTGTGCAGGCGCGTGTTTTCCGGCCGCCTTATGGTTCTTACAGTGGTGAGTTGGTTCAAATTGCCGCCAATCAAGGGATGGTAACTGTTAACTGGACCAATGATAGCCAAGACTGGAAACTGCGAGATCCTGTCGAGATTACTGACCACATTATGGCAAATGCGGCACCTGGTGACGTCATTTTAATGCATAGCATTCAAAGGGCAACAGTTGCCGCTTTGCCGACATTGATTGATCGCTTGCGTCAAAAAGGATGTCAGTTCACAACGGTTAGCCGGTGGTTACAGTTTGTAACTTAAGAAATATTTGTGAGCAGAGCTCGGAAAGAAATACGAGCTCGAGATTGCCACCACCAATTCCCAACGTAAACAACGAACGGCTTTAAATTGAAGCGTCTTTATCAGCCTGCTTGTTTTTTTGCCTTAGCAAACATGATCAAAAATTCATTTCAGTAAAATAAGTAATGGATGTTTTTTTTGTATTTTTAGCCATCTTGGCTGTTACGATCGCGGGAGTGAGCAAAGGTGGCTTCGGCGCGGGTGCCACCTTTGCCGCGACGCCAGTGCTAGCGATTTCTGTTGGTCCGGTGGCGGCAGCGGCAATCCTGCTGCCCATTTTGGTTGTTATGGACTGGTTTAGTCTGCGCGTCTATTGGCGACAATGGCGTTGGTCTATTGTTTGGCCGATGATGCTTGCTGGCATTCCTGGCGTGATACTGGGGTGGATTTTATTTCGAGAGCTAAACGTGGCTTGGTTGAGTATCGTGCTTGGTTCTGTGACGCTAGTGTTGTTGGCGTACCAATTTTTTGCCAGTTTTATGAAGCCATCGGCCCATGCGACAAAACCAAGTGCCATTGGCGCCGGTTGGTGGGGTGTGCTAACGGGATTTACAAGCTTTTTGATGCATGCGGGCGGTCCACCTTTTGCGGTTTATTTGCTGCCCATGAAGTTGACAAAGCGCGAATATCAAGCGTCGTCGGTGCTTTTATTTACGTTTTTGAATGCCATTAAATTGTTGCCCTACTTTGCGCTTGGCCTCTTTGACACAAGTAACTTGGTCATCAGCTTGTGGCTGCTACCCGTTGCGCCGCTAGCGGTGTTGCTGGGTGTTTGGGCACATCACAAAGTCAGAGAAGTCATTTTTTATCGTATCGCCTATTCCCTCGCCATCCTTGCCTCAGCAAAGTTGCTGTGGGACGGTTTTGCCGCTCTATAGTCTTGTTTGACCAAATGTTGCATCCGCTATGACTTGTGGCGCAAATCGGCTGACGCCTCTTGATTTTGACCGGAAACCAACGGATACGTTTATAGAGAACTAATCTTATCACGGAACGTCCTCCATGAGCGATCAAAATGATGTCCGGAGCACGGTCGGCCAGGACAGGCCATTGTCCCCGCACCTGTTGAACTACAGTCTTCCATTGTTACCAATCACCAGTATTCTCGGTCGAATTACCGGCATCGGTCTTGCGATTGGCACATTGATGTTGACCTGGTGGCTTCTCGCTCTGGCAAGCGGCGGTGGTGCCTATGCCTTGTTTGCAAATGTGATGGGCTCGCCCCCGGGGATGGTTGTGCTGTTTGGCTTCACGGTTTCACTGTTTTATCACATGTTCAAAGGTATTCGCCAGTTTATTTGGGATAGTGGCCAGGGTCTTGATGTGGCTATGGCTGAGCGCATGACAATTGTGGTGATTATCGCGGCAGTTGTGCTGAGCATTGGCCTTTGGGCGTTTATTTTGTTTTTCTGAGAGGGTCGGGCTATGTCATCATCGCCAACCGGACTAAAATCGGATCTTAAACGTGTTCGAGGGCTGGGGTCAGCGAAAGCTGGTACTCAACATTTTTTGCATCAACGCTTGACGGCACTCGCTAACATACCCTTGGTGCTCGTGACACTTTGGGTTGTCATATCAAGCGTCGGAAGCGGACATGCGGAGATCATTGAGCGCGTAGGATCACCGGTCGTGGGACCGTTTGTTTTGCTTTTTGTGCTCAGTGCCTACTACCACGCGTCTCTCGGGCTTTCGAACATCATTGAAGATTACATCAGTGCCGAGATGCCGCGAATGGTCGCACTGATTTTGATGAGATTTGGCCTTATCATTTTAGGCGTTATGTCGGCCATTTCACTGTTGAAGATAATGGTCGGTGTGTAAATTCATCCAAGGTGCACGCAGTGCGCGAACGATAGGTTGTTAAAATGGCTTCTGTCATGAACGGTTCATACGATGTTATTGATCACGAATATGATGTGATTGTTGTTGGTGCAGGTGGATCAGGCCTGCGTGCCACGCTTGGCCTCGCAGAGGCTGGCCTGAAAACAGCCAATATTACCAAAGTTTTCCCGACGCGTTCGCATACCGTGGCGGCCCAGGGGGGGATCGCTGCAAGTTTGGGCAATATGGGCGAAGACCAATGGCAATGGCATATGTATGACACGGTCAAAGGCAGCGATTGGCTGGGCGACCAGGACGCGATTGAGTACATGACCCGCGAAGCGCCCCAAGCGATTATTGAACTTGAACATTATGGCATGCCATTTAGCCGAACCGATGATGGAAAAATTTACCAGCGTCCATTCGGTGGCATGACGACGGAATACGGCAAAGGCATTGCACAGCGTACGTGTGCGGCGGCCGATCGAACCGGGCACGCGATGCTGCACACGCTCTACCAGCAGTCACTCAAAGCACGTGCTGAGTTCTTCATTGAATATTTTGCTGTCGATTTGATCATGGATAATGATGGCGAGTGCCGTGGAGTGGTGGCATGGAATTTGGACGACGGCTCGCTCCATCGGTTCAAAGCCCAGCAAACGATTTTGGCGACAGGGGGTTATGGTCGCGCCTACTTTAGTTGCACTGGCGCCCACACCTGCACAGGGGACGGTGGCGGCATGGCCTTGCGTGCAGGCATCCCCGTCCAAGACATGGAGTTTGTTCAATTTCATCCCACCGGCGTTTATGGTGTCGGTGCCCTGATTACGGAGGGTGTCAGAGGGGAAGGCGGCATTTTGCGTAATTCCAACGGTGAGCGGTTCATGGAAAAATATGCACCGAATGCGAAGGACTTAGCGAGCCGTGATGTCGTCTCTCGCAGCATGACGATTGAAATCCGCGAAGGTCGCGGTGTCGGCAAAGGCGCTGATCATATTCACCTTGATCTGAGCCACTTACCAGCGGAAACGATTGAAAAACGGCTGCCGGGTATTAGCGAAACGGCACGCACCTTTGCCAATGTCGATGTTACAAAAGAACCGATCCCTGTTCTGCCAACCTGCCATTACAATATGGGCGGCATTCCGACCAACTATCATGGGGAAGTCATCCGACCAACCTCAGACGATCCTGACGCAATCGTCCAAGGTTTGATGGCGGTGGGTGAAGCGGCCTGCGTCAGCGTTCATGGTGCCAATCGTCTTGGCTCAAATAGCCTACTGGACTTGGTTGTTTTCGGTCGAGCTGCTGGCAAACGTTGCGCAGAAAAAGTCACGCCAGGCGCAAGCCAAAAACCTTTGGCCAAGGACGCAGGTGATGATGCCATCGCGCGGCTGGACAAAGCTCGATATGGTTCTGGTGAGGTTAAAGCAGCCGAGCTGCGGTTGGAAATGCAGCGGATCATGCAAAACAATTGTGCCGTTTTCCGAACTGGAGAGGTCCTTGACGAAGGTGTTGCTTTGATGACCGATGCGTGGTCGAAGCGCGATGGTTTGGGTGTCAGCGACAAGAGCATGATCTGGAACAGTGACCTGGTCGAGACGCTTGAGCTAGACAATCTGATTTATCAGTCGAATGCGACCATCGCTTCAGCGGCAAATCGGACGGAAAGCCGAGGTGCCCACGCCCGAGAAGACTATCCAGACCGCGACGACGCGCACTGGATGAAACATTCGTTGGCATACGTTAGTGAAAGCGGCGACGTGACAATGGATTATCGGGCGGTTCACACCAATACGTTGACCAACGAGGTCAGTTACATCGAACCGCAAAAACGCGTTTACTAAGGTTTAATAAGAAAGAGCTGAACATTCGATGGCAGAATTCTTGCTCCCCGAAAAAAGTCGCGTCCGCAAGGGTAACACTTGGTCCGCGCCTGCAGGCGCCACAAACACCAAAACGTTCTCCGTGTATCGATGGAACCCAGATGATGGGGAAAATCCGCGGATGGACACGTATACAGTAGATACCGATGAAAGCGGACCGATGGTCCTTGATGCCTTGTTATGGATTAAAAACAATATCGACAGCACGCTGACCTTGCGACGCTCTTGCCGCGAAGGTGTTTGCGGCTCGTGCGCGATGAACATCGATGGTCGAAACACGTTGGCGTGCACGAAACACATGAACGACCTGGGTGACAGCGTAAAGGTCACGCCGTTACCACACCGGCCGGTTGTCAAGGATTTGGTGCCGGACCTTAATCAGCTATATGCTCAGCTGGAAAGCATCGAGCCCTGGCTCAAAACCGATACAAGCCCACCCTCGCGTGAGCGGCTGCAAACCCCAGAAGAGCGAGAGATGCTTGATGGTCTCTGGGAATGTATTTTGTGTTTTTGCTGCTCGACAAGTTGCCCCAGCTACTGGTGGAACGGTGATCGTTACCTTGGTCCGGCTATCTTGCTGCAAGCTTATCGGTGGCTGGCCGACAGCCGAGACGAAGCTACTGGCGAGCGCCTTGACAATCTTGAGGATCCCTTCCGTCTCTACCGCTGTCATACAATCATGAACTGCACCAAAGCGTGTCCAAAGGGACTGAACCCGGCCAAGGCAATCGCTGAAATTAAAAAAATGATGGTTGAGCGTCAGGGCTAAAGATCAGTAATGGTCTGCGTTGGCGACAATGCTTGGAGGATGTGTACAATTCGTTGAGCCGCTGATCCTGGGTTCAAGTGATTCTATCTCAAATAGCCAAACGTTGTAGGCGCTGGCTCGACAATTCTCAGTCCATCAATCGTCAGTTGTTTGACTTCGTAAAGGCGCTCGACACGCCCAGAACCGTTTAGGCGATAATCTCCCAAAATACCACGAAACCCCTGTGGTCGCGTCAGCTCGCTGAAGCTGAATTGGCGCAGCGCGCGTACCGTTTGCACCGCCAGTTGTTGTGAGCGTACCGCACTCAACTCGGCTGCCATGATGACCGAGTCATAAACAGCAATGGAAACGACATCGGGTATTTCGCCAAATTGGTTTTTGTATCTTTGCTCAAATTGCACAATTTTTTCTGTCGGCGGCACGGCGTACACACCGCCAATCAGGCTTTGTTCATTCAGTAAGTTAGGGTCGTCCCAACCGTCTAATCCCAAATATCGCTTTTCTGTCGGCTCAACTTCATGGAAGTACAACAAGCTGCCAATTTCTCTTAGCGAAGTACCTTGGTCGGCAATCAAAATCGCATCGAAAAAATCACGCTGAAGGCCCACCTGCTCGGCCGCCCGGTTTTTAGAAATGTCGTCTGCGCCATAGCGCTCTTGAATTGTGATGCGCAAGCCAAAGCGCGCACTGGCCGTTTGCGCAGCGTTTACGGCGGCTTGCCCGTAGGCTGTTTCTGGCGCAATAATTGCCAATTGTCGGTGGCCCATCCTGGCAGCCCACTGAATCACGCGCACCACACTCTGCTCTGGGGTCAAACCGAAGGCCCAAGCACCATCGCGTGCACGGGCAACGTCGTTTGTGTAGCCAATCACACTGATTCCCCGGCTGTTGGCCAGTTGAGCGACTGGCGTGAGTGAGCTGCCGAGAAGCGGGCCTAAAATTAATTGTGGTCCAAAGTCTTTGACTGCTGTTTGGGTCGCGGCCAGGGCGCCATCGCGGGTCGATGCTGTATCAAGGATTTTAAAATTGACAGGACTCAACCCTTCAGCATCGTTGATTGCCAACCGGGCAGCATTTTCCATCTTTTTGCCGATGTCGGCATGATGGCCCGTCAATGGGAGCAGAATAACAACCCTTTGCGCTCTGGCGTCATTGTCAGCGGCATCAGTGCGTGTCGCGCCCGCCGTTGCAGCTTGACCAGTCGGATAGCCAACACTGCTGCCTCTGTCTGGCGATTGCAACAAAACATCTGAAAAACCACTGCACCCGCTCAAAGTCATGCCGGCAACCAGCAGAAAGCCGAGATGCACAGCAGAAGCCCGCACTGCAAAAAACCAAGAAATTCTGCTAGGTTTAGTTGTCATAGACTTTGATGCTTGCTTGACAAAAATATTTTCGCGTGACGCAATATATGTGGTGACACGAAGATATGCCGATTTTGAGGCAAAGTCCAAGATTGTTAATCTGCTGGCATCTGCTATGGTCAAGCCCTGGCTTGTTTGTGGCGTTTGAGCGCCTACAGTTGGCATAAAGGCAACCTTCTGGACCGTCGTATGTCAAGTATTCGACCTTGGCGTTCAATTGAGCGCCGGATATCAAAGCAGATTATGGTGGGCAAAGTGCCGGTTGGCGGCGATGCACCGATCACGGTGCAGAGCATGACCAATACGCCAACCACTGATGTGGACGCAACCATACAGCAAATTCAAGCGCTGGAAGATGCGGGCGCCGACATTGTTCGAGTGAGTTGCCCGGACGTTGACAGTACGGCAGCGTTCGGCCGGATCGTCGATCAAGCGCGGGTGCCGATTGTTGCTGATATCCATTTCCACTACAAACGTGCGCTCGAGGCTGCTGATGCCGGTGCCGCATGTTTACGCATAAATCCAGGTAATATTGGTGCCGGAGAACGGGTAATGGAGGTCGTGCAAGCGGCCAAAGCCAATGGTTGTTCGATCCGGGTCGGAGTGAACGGCGGCAGTCTGGAAAAGCATTTGCTCGAAAAGTATGGTGAGCCGTGTCCGGAAGCGCTGGTGGAAAGTGCGCTGAACAGTGTTCGCTTATTAGAGGACTGCGGCTTTGATCAAATGAAGATTAGCGTCAAAGCCAGCGATGTTTTTATGGCTGTGGCCGCTTACCATGGTTTGGCAGAAGCCTGTGATTATCCGTTACACCTAGGCGTGACGGAGGCAGGTCCAGCCCGATTGGGAACCGTCAAGAGTGCTATCGGGATGGGCAGTTTGTTGTGGGCTGGCATCGGCGATACGATCAGGGTGAGCTTGAGCGCAGATCCGGTAGAAGAAGTCAAAGTTGGCTTTGATATGCTTAAGTCTTTGGGGCTGCGTCATCGCGGCGTAAACATCATTGCCTGCCCCAGCTGTGCTCGGCAGCAATTTCCTGTCATCGAAACCGTTACAGCGCTTGAACAACGTATTGCTCATATTTCAACACCAATGACCGTAAGTGTGAT
Source organism: uncultured Rhodospirillales bacterium (assembly GCA_963978305.1). Lineage (GTDB taxonomy): Bacteria > Pseudomonadota > Alphaproteobacteria > UBA7985 > UBA7985 > CAXBRM01. The sequence goes on along the minus strand of CAXBRM010000015.1, from coordinate 10,129 downwards.
TGGATGCGTGGTTAACGGCCCCGGTGAAGCAATGGAGACCGACATCGGTTTAACTGGTGGTGGTAATGGCAGCCATTTGCTGTATTTGGGTGGTATCAAAGACCACAAAATTTCAACCGAAGATATGGTGGAGCATTTGGCGAGCTTAATTGAAAAAAAAGCCGCCGAAATTGACGCACAGAGCACAGAATGATCTGCGAAATTTTAACCCCTCAGCAAGCGATGGCGCAGCAGCAAAACACCGTGGCTGCGATTGGTAATCTTGACGGCGTTCATTTGGGCCATCAAGCTCTGGTGGCTGAGGCGAAGACGCTTGCTGATCGACAAGGTTTGCCGCTGGTGGTGGTTAGTTTTGAACCCCATCCAAAGCGTTATTTTGATCCCGATTCACTGCCCTCACGGTTATCGCCAGCCGCACATAAAGCCGAGCTGGTCGCGAGTCTGGGTGTCTCGGCGCTTATTAATGTGCCGTTTACACGCGATACGGCGACAATGGAGGCTGAAAATTTCGTTTCCGATCTTCTTGTCGAGCAAGTTGGTTTGCGAGCACTTGTTGCCGGTCCGGACTTTCGGTTTGGAAAGCAGCGCAAGGGCGATTTGGACATGGCCAACCGTTTGGGTTTGCCAGCATACAGTATTGAATGGCAGCAAATGGATGACGAAATCATCAGCAGCTCCCGGATTCGTCAAGCTTTGAGACAGGGCGACGTGACGAAAGCAGCCAAGCTTCTGGGCCGTCGCTATGAGGTGCGTGGTACTGTTGAGCGTGGTGATCAATTGGGACGAACCATCGGTTTTCCGACGGCTAATCTGGAGACAAGCAGTTATTGTCTGCCGATGGATGGAATTTATGCAGCACTCAGCGACTTAGGCGATGGGGTAGGAGCAAGGCCAACTGCCCTTTATGTCGGCAAAAGACCAAGCGTTGATGGCGTTATGCCGCGCTTTGAAGCCCACCTGCTGGACTTTGAAGACGACATTTATGGGCAAGAACTCAAAGTAAGTTTGGTCTCCCTGGTGCGCGGTGATCTTGCCCTGGATGGTCTTGATGCATTGAAGGCCCAAATAGAACGCGACTGTGCTGCGTGCCGAGCTGTGCTAATGGCTTCTTAAAATCTGGCTTAAAGAGATCCACTTTTATGTCTGACACATCAGCTGACGATAAATACAAAGATACCGTGACTTTGCCTCAAACGGCATTTGAGATGCGCGGTTTCCTGAACAAAAATGAACCAAAGATCCAGGCAAAGTGGGACGAGATGGATTTGTTTGCAAAGGTGCGAGCATCAAGCAAGGGCCGAGATAAGTTTGTTCTGCACGATGGGCCGCCTTATGCAAATGGCGATCTCCACAGCGGCCACGGATTGAATAAAATTCTTAAAGATACCATCAATCGCGCTCAACAAATGAGCGGCAAGGACGCCCACTATGTTCCAGGCTGGGATTGCCATGGTCTGCCGATTGAGTGGAAGGTTGAGGAGCGTTACCGAGACGCTGGCTTAGATAAAGATGCTGTTGACGTCGTTGAGTTTCGCCGAGAGTGTCGCGAATTTGCTCAAGGCTGGGTCGAAAAACAAACCGAGCAGTTCAAGCGACTGGGGATCCTTGGGAATTGGGAAAATCCTTACTTGACCATGCACTACAAGGCTGAAGGCCAAATTGTGCGCGAGCTTGGTAAGTTTTTGGCGAACGGCTCGCTGTACAAAGGGGCAAAACCAGTGCTTTGGTCGGTTGTCGAAAAAACAGCTCTGGCGGATGCCGAGGTCGAATACCACGACCACAAAAGCGTAACCATTTGGGTGAAATTTCCCATTCGTTCCTGTCCAAACAATCCCGCGTTGGCAGGGGCCAGTGCGATTATTTGGACAACCACGACCTGGACAATTCCGGCAAACCGAGCGATGGCGTTTAACCGGGAGATTGCCTACGGCCACTACCAAATTGATGCTGTTGCAGAAGGCAGTTTAAACGCTGTTGGCGATCGGTTTGTCGTCGCTGATGAACTTATTGACAGCGTTGTAAAAGAGGCGAAGATCGACCGCTATACTCGATTGGGTGATGCCGGCGATTTGTCGGGCACGATTGCCGCGCATCCTCTTCATGCGTTCCACGATGAGAATGGTGGTTTTGATCATGACGTTCCGCTGTTTCACGGCGACTATGTGACGGCAGAAAGTGGCACGGGGCTGGTTCATATCGCGCCAGGTCATGGATTTGATGATTGGGTGCTGGCTCACCGGGAAAATGGCATTGCCGTTCCGCAGACTGTGTCCGAAGACGGTAGTTTCTACGACCATATGCCACTGGTTGCTGGCTTAACGGTGTTTGATCAGAACGGCAAAGATGGTACGTGCTTGGGGCCAATCCTGCGCGCGCTCACAGAGCAAAATGGTCTGATGGCCAAAGGAAAGCTAACCCATAGCTATCCCCACAGTTGGCGCTCAAAGGCGCCGCTGATTTACCGAAACACAGCCCAATGGTTTATTCCGATGGAGGATCAGTTGGGTGAGCATGGCATTCGCGCAAAAGCGCTCGCCAGCATTGATAACACCCGCTTCATTCCCGCAAGCGGCGTCAACAGATTACGGGGCATGATTGAACAGCGCCCAGACTGGTGCATCAGTCGCCAGCGGGTCTGGGGCGTTCCTCTCCCTTTGTTTGTGCACAAAAAATCGGGTGAACCATTGAATGATCCAGATGTGATTGAGCGTATTGCACAAGCCTTTGATTCAGAAGGGGGTGATGCATGGTTTGGTTCGCCAGCCAGTCGTTTTTTGGGTGATCGCTATAACACCGATGATTTTGAGCAAGTGAAAGACGTGGTCGAAGTTTGGTTCGATAGTGGATCGACGCATGCCTTTGTTCTTGAAGCCCGCCCCGAATTGAAATGGCCCGCCGATTTGTATCTTGAAGGCTCTGACCAGCACCGAGGTTGGTTTCACAGCTCACTGCTGGTTGGCTCCGGAACACGAGGACGTGCGCCCTATGATGCCGTGCTCACCCATGGATTTGTTCTTGACGAAAAAGGGCAGAAAATGAGCAAGTCTCTGGGAAATGTTGTCAGTCCAGCCGACGTTGCGAATGTGCAGGGGATTGATATCCTGCGCCTTTGGGTCGTCGCGAGTGACTACAACGACGATTTACGCATTGGCAAAGCGATTTTGAAACAGCAAGAAGACGCCTATCGTCGCTTTCGCAATACCTTTCGTTATTTGCTCGGCAATCTTGCTGGTTACTCAACCGATATGGCGGTTCCTTACGCCGATCTGCCTGAGCTTGAGCGGTGGGTGTTGTCTCGGCTGGCACAGTTGTCAAAGATCGTGGCAGAAGCGGCTGAAAGCTATGACTTCCACACGATGTACACGGAGTTGTCATTGTTCGTGGGTCAAGATCTATCAGCGTTCTATTTTGATGTCCGAAAAGATGCTTTGTATTGCGACGCACACAGTAATTTGCGCCGCCGCGCCAGTCAGACAGTCTTGGCTGAGGTTTTCCAGTGCTTGAGCGCTTGGATGGCACCGATTTTGGTTCATACCTGTGAAGAAGCATGGTGGAAGCGGGCGGAAGATGAGGCACAGGCGGGTATTGCCAATGGCATTGTCGATACCGAAAGTGTTCACTTGCGGACCAATCCTGAAATTCCTGCTGTTTGGTTTGACGATGCGCTTGGCGAGCGGTTTGACCTTTTGCGCGATGTTCGGAAGGTTGTTTTTGCCGCACTGGAACCGTTACGCGCTGCCAAAGAAATTGGTTCAAGCTTAGAAGCCGCCCCTGTCGTCCATGTCAATGACACCATTGCGGCCGCGTGTGCTGGCGTTGATCTTGCCGATTTGTGTATTGTCAGTCAGGTTAAAGTCGTTATCGGGAATGGACCCGATGGCGCGACGCGGTTGGACGATGTCGCGGGCGTAGCGGTCGAGCCAACTTTGGCGACAGGTGCTAAGTGCCAGCGTTGCTGGAAGATATTGCCTGAAGTCGTCGGGCAATATTTATGTCAGCGGTGTGACCATGCAATTGCCGCATCTTGATGTCAGAAAAAGGTGCTGTGTGCCGATTGGGATGATCTGAGCCATGTTTACGCGTGAAAATCGAATTATTGTCATTGGTTTGTTTGTTGTCTTGTTGCTGGTAGATCAAACGACCAAGTCGGTGATCCTCATTCGTTTTGCCGAAGGCCAACGCTATGAGCTTTTCCCTTTTTTTTCCTTAACACTGGTGTTTAATGAGGGCGTTGGCCTGTCAATGTTTTCTTTCCTTTACGATTGGACTGAAGGTGGCTCGCAGCTTTTTTTCGGATTGCTTAACGTACTGATAAGCGTCGGCATTCTATATTTTTATCGTGGCGAGCGGCCCCGCTTACCCGTCATTGGGTGGACGATGGTTGTCTCAGGCGCGCTCGGAAACGCTTTTGATCGTTTTATGACCTTGGGCACAGATCGTACCGGCGTGGTGGATTTTATTTGGGTCTACTGGCCGGGTGTGTTTAACTTCCCCGTCTTCAATGTTGCAGACAGCGCCATCACTTTAGGATTTGCCATGGTCTTAGTGAACGTGTTTTTTGCCAATCGTCCTGCGACGGCGGTATCATCGGCGGAGTGATCTCAATGCAGTTTACGATAAGGCTTTTTTTGTGGCTTTGCCTCATTGGAGGGCTCGCTGGCTGCGACGGGCTAAATGTGCAGACAGCGCGACAAGCTGAGCGCGAACAGGACGGGGGGCCAACGCCAATCTTACTCGAGCTGGATGAGAGCATGATCCGTCCGCCGTTAAACCGGGATATTTCTGATGGTGATTTACCAGTGCCTGGGGCGCTTCCACCTTTACCATCAGCCCCCGACGTGTTGGTCATTGAGCGCGAATTGTTTGCACAAATCGAAGCCAGAGATGGAGCACTCGCCAGTTATACGCTGGCGTTTTCCCCAATTGAGCTTGATGTTCTGTCACGAAGCGGTGCGCGTCAAGCAACATCGGCTATTCGGCGTGTTGCTGAGCATTCGCAAGGATCGCAAGCGCCCTCAGAACCAGTGGATTTGAGCTCAGAGCTTGCGCTGCTGGCTCAGAAAGGCATTCGCACCAGCTTCCGTTAACATACCTTTATCTTGCGCCGATATGGCACAGTTATTCGAAATTGCCACACACTTTAAACGAAGCGATTGATGGCTATATCACTAAGCAGGATGTTGATGGATTGGACTGCTCTGTGAAATATGCGAACCCTGTACTGCTGATTTTTGCAACACTTTTCATGATGCAAAGCGCGACGGCTTTGTACGAGAATGCTCGATGGACAACTCTCGATAATGGTTTGCAGCTCGTCGTCATCGAAAACCATCGCGCGCCCGTTATTCATGCACGCCTGGCATTTCGCGTTGGTTCAGATGATGAGCGTGACGACCAGGCTGGCTTAGCTCACTATCTCGAGCACATGATGTTCCGTGGCTCAGCAACCTTGGCCCCCGGGGCGTTTGATGCGGCGATGAGCCGGATTGGCGCTGACCACAATGCGAGCACCAGTAAAACGTTAACGACCTATCTCGCAACATTTGGCAGTCAGCACCTTGAGACCTGGTTGTCTCTTGAGGCTGATCGGATGGCGGCTGTTGCTTTGCTGCCGTCGGAAGTTGAGAGCGAGCGCGGTGTTGTTCTGACTGAGAAACTTCAAAACTTTGATGCGAGTCCTGAGCGTCTTTGGGGTATCGAAACCAGGCGACGGCTGCAGGGCGATATGGCTGCCAGACCCGTTATCGGACGACAAGAGATTTTGGAAACCACAACACCCGATGACTTAAGGGCCTTTTTTGATGCTTGGTACAAGCCCAACAATGCGGCCATTATTCTCAGCGGTGATGTCAGTTTAGATGTGGCGCTGCCGCTGGTTGAAGCCTATTTCAGCAAGTTTGAGCCAGGAACTTTACCCGCGAGACGACCCTACCAGGGTGAATTCAATAGCAGCCAGGCTCTCTATGAAGTGGTCGATGAACGTGTCACCGAGGATCGTGGCAGCATTCTGACCTGGATGCCATCAACAGAACGCCTTGGCTATTTTGGGGAAGAGGCGCTGCGTCTTCGCTATGCAGCATTTATGCTGTCAGAGTTGGTGAGCGGCGAGTTGCGTGCACCTCTGGACCGTGCCTTGATCGTCGATCAAGGGATTGCAAAATCAGTGAGCTTTGGTCTTTATTTTGACGATGACAAAAGTGGTGCTTCGGCCAGTGTAGATCCGGTGCCTGGTGTCGATGTCAATGAGGCGCTCGAAGCCTTGGAGATCGCGTTGCCAAAAGCCATTGAAGAGTCCTTAGATCCTGCGTTATTGGCGAGAGCAAAACGCCGCTACATTCGATCGGCGATTTATGCAAATGATAGTGTCAGCGGACCAGCCATTTCTTTTGCGCGGCTTTTCGGACAAGACGAGCCATGGGAACGGAATGCAGAATTCGAACAACGGGTGTCCGCGGTCTCACTCGCTGACATTGAAGAAGTTGCTGCAATTTACTTTCGTTCTGATCAATCGTTTCGCACCACTTTACGCAAAGAAGCAACGCCGTTACCGACACTCGGAGAGTAGATTTAATGAAATACTTCATCGCCCTTACTGTCGCAACAATTGCTGCGTTTGCCCAAGCACAAAGTTTTCAAATTCAGGCGCTTACATCTCCAGCTGGTCATAACTTGTGGTTGGTCGAAGATCATAGCAATCCGATTGTTTCCATGGAAATCACTTTCAAAAACGGCAGCTATCAAGATCCCGTTGGCCTGGAAGGAACAGCTGCGATTTTGGGCTGGTTATTCAATGAGGGTGCTGGGACGCTGTCGGCCGAGGCATTCCAGGGCATTATGAGCGACGAAAGCTTTAGTATCAGTGCTGACGCCGGATTTGAGCGGACGACGGTAACACTGCAATATTTGACCGAAAACCAGGATCTTGCGGTCGATCTCTTGACGTCGGCTTTTTCTGAACCGCGGTTTGATGCGGACGCCATTGACCGCGCCAAAGACTACTTTGAGGCGCAAGTCATTCGGCGGCAAAATGGTCCTGGGCAGGAATTTTCAGATCTTTTCGGGCCGTTGCAATATGGTGAGGGTCATCCTTTTTTGCGCTATTCCAATGGGACACTTGACAGTTTAGCAGCAATCTCTCGGCAAGATTTGCTTGACGCTCATCAGCGAACTTACACAAAATTCGATGTTGAAGTGAATGCTGTTGGTGACATTTACCCAGAGAACCTTGGCCAAATTATTGATCTGGCACTCCAGGATTTGCCCGACGGTCAGCAAACGCCAATCAGGCCAGCGCCGGATGCCCCGGCAACCAACGTCGAACTCGTCACGGACTATGCACAACCAGTTACATTCGTGATCGGGAGCGCAAACGGCATTGACCATAATGATCCGGATTTAAACGCAGCTCGCGTTGCTGACCAAATTTTAGGGGGAGATGGTCTCAGTTCGAGGCTGTTTCAGGCGGTACGCGAAGAAGCGGGCTTGGTGTATAGCATTGGCTCATCCTTGTCAGCGTCCCGAGATTTTGGTCGCATTGGTTTCCGCTTCCAAACCGCTAATGACAATGTTGATGAGGCGCTGAGCTTGACGTTTGACGTGATACGAGAGTTTGCTGAGGACGGTCCAACGGAAGAAGAAGTTGAGCGTGCGATTGATTTGATCACGGGCAGCTATCCTTTGCGCTTTCAGACGAGCTTAGACATTGTTGGTTATATGAACACCCTGCGTGTTTTAGGTCTTCCGCCCGAGTTTCCCACTGTGCGTAACGCGCAGTATGAGGCGGTCACAATTGAAGATGTCAAACGTGTTGCTCGGCGTTTGTACGCTGACAAAGATTTTTTAATTGGCATGATCGGTCGTCCTGAAAATCGCACAGTTGGTGTTCGTGTTATCGATGAATAACTCGCTTGATCCGTAACCGTCAGGGTCAGATAATGTTTGAAAACCAACTCGGAAATGTGGATTCATGAAAGTAGTGATCGAGCGCTGTCTGGGCACTCACGGAGTCTCTCAGCAAAACTTTGAGGCGGCTGTCTCATCAGCATTGGCGGGAGTCAAACGCATCAAGACGTGGTATGATGAGGGCACTTTGCCCTTGTTACGCTTGCCTGAGCGACGCGATGATCTCGGCGTTTTGCAAGATTTTGCTGAGCTATGGCGCCGTCAAAAAAGCGATATTGTGGTGCTTGGCACAGGTGGCTCTAACCTAGGTGCCAAAGCACTGTACGCGCTCGCCGATCAGGGGTTTGGTCGTACAGATGGCGGACCGGCGATGCATTTTATGGACAACGTCGACCCGACAACTTTTGACGCCTTGATGTCGCGATTGAGGCCTGCGACGACGGCAGTTTTGGCAGTGTCAAAAAGTGGTACAACGGCGGAAACATTGGCGCAAACAATCGTGCTGGGTGACTGGTTGGCCGCAGCTGTCGGTGAAGGCGCTTTGAAGCACCATATGGCCATAGTGACGGAAGCGAAATCAAGCCCTCTGGCTGACTTTGCCGAAAACCATGGTTTGACATGCTTCGATCATGATCCGCTGGTTGGTGGACGATTTTCTGTATTTAGCAACGTCGGTTTGTTGCCTGCGCTGATGGCGGGTTTGGATGCTGAAGCTATTCGGCTTGGGGCCTGGGATCAATTGGGTCCTCTTTTGACGGGCGACCGCCTGACGTCGCACCCAGCGGTGGTTGGTGCAGCGATTGCGAGCGCCATGGAAACCACAGCCAGGAAAACAACGGCTGTTTTGATGCCTTATGTTGACCAGTTAGAAGTATTTGGTCTTTGGTATCGACAACTTTGGGCTGAAAGCTTGGGCAAAGACGGCAAAGGCACCACACCTGTCCGAGCCATGGGTACCGTGGATCAGCATAGTCAACTCCAACTCTACCTTGATGGTCCCGATGACAAATGGTTCACGATCATTCGCAAAAATAGTTTGGCACAAGGGGCAAAAATCCAATCTGATGATCAGCGGCTGTCGTACTTGGTCGGCCGAACCCTTGGCGATTTGCTGGATGCTGAAGCGCAAGCGACAGCCGGTACACTTATCGGCAAAGGGCGGGCAGTGCGTGAAATTTTGATTGAGCGTTTGGATGAACGCGTGCTCGGCCAACTGCTAATGCACTTCATGCTCGAAACAGTCTTGACTGCTCATATTTTGGGTATCGACGCCTTTGACCAACCCGCCGTTGAGGATATAAAAATTCTGACGCGGAAAAAAATGGCGGAGACAGCATTTTGATAGAATTGCCGTCTTGGGCGCATGCTGAAAGGAACGAATCCTATGACGAAGGTGTCAGAATTGGACCAAACGACCCAGACAGAGCTGGAGGCGGCAGCGTTTCGACGATTGGTTGCTCATTTCGATGAACGGAAAGACGTTCAAAATATTGATGTGATGAACCTGGCTGGATTTTGCCGAAACTGCTTGAGCAAATGGTATGCATCCGCAGCTCAGGAACGTGGTGTTGCCCTGGAATACGAGGACGTCAGAACGCACATTTATGGCATGCCCTATGGCGAGTGGAAGGAAAAGTACCAGACAATCCGCTAAGGTTGGCATTTAGCAAACTGGTTGCTTGGTTGCCTGAGCTTAAATGGTTCGGATCTGGGTTCGAAAATTGGCCATTGAGACTCTGGGTAGCAAGCTGTTAACTCAGGTGCTGTGCATAAGGGATCTAGCCCGAGACCAGTGAGCGTTTGACTAAGAGGAATCCATGTCTGAATTGCCATCTGAAACAATTGACCCAAACCACCAAAAGGCTGACGCTCGTTTGCGACAGTTCATCGAGCGCATTGAGCGGCTTGAGGAAGAGAAAAAGGATATGATGGCGGACATCCGTGGCATTTACGCTGAAGCTAAAGCCGTCGGCTTTGAGCCAAAAATCATGCGTATGCTGGTACGTTTGCGAAAGATGGAAGCCTCAGACCGTCAAGAGCAAGAAAGTCTATTGGAAATTTATAAAGGAGCGGTTGGACTGTGATATTCGATCGACGGAAGACCGCCCCGGATGGTGGAACGATGGACGCTGTGGTCGACCAAGAACTGGGTCTGCTGCCAGGCTGGGATCTAAGCGACCTCTACAATGGGGCTGGCGACCCAGCTGTTGAGCAGGACAAGGTCAAC
>CAXBRM010000014.1:0-21259 GCA_963978305.1 uncultured Rhodospirillales bacterium | reverse complement strand
AACATAGGCTTGCGGCTATTCAACGTTCTGATCTTGGTTATTATGTGCGTGCTGGTTGCTTTATTCGCTGTCAGCAATATGGAACCGTTGACGTTGCGGTTGAACTTGATTTTCCCCGACGGCGTTGAGGCTTATGCAAGCGTATGGATTCTGTTGTCGGTCGGGGCCGGTATGGTACTTGGTATGATTTTCGGCTGGTGGGTAGGTGCGGAGGCTCGTGTGCGCCACCGCAAGACACAAGCCGAAAACCGTCGACTGACAAAGCAGGTGGCCTCATTGACCCAGCTCACGGCTGCTGGTGGATCCAAGGAGGGTGGCGAAGTCGCCGGATCGACTCTGCCATCGCCGAAGCCATCACAAAAACCAGTTAAAAAAGAAATGGGCTGATAAGATGTTAACGCCCTCGATTGCCCAGGTGGCTGCCTGCCTGTCGCCTTTGCCTACCCTTGCTGCACTACGGGATGAGTTTCGTCGCAACGGCCAGGCCGATTCGCCTAAGCTGGTAGCGCCATTGCGTTCGCATCATGTGATTGAGGCGCCAAACAAACAATCCGGTGCAGAAACCCATCTGCTTACAATGCCCGCGTGGGAAATGGGCGGATTGTTAGGCATCAAGATTGTCGGTGTGAACGCTTTGAACCCAAGCCGCAAAGATAATCCGCAACCAATGGTTCAAGGCATTTATTTGCTTATGGATTCGGTAACAGGTGCGCCACTTGCCCAGTTTGATGCTCAAGAACTGACCTTTCGTCGAACTGCTGCTGTAAGTGCGCTGGCCGGTGATTATTTGGCTCAACAAGGGGCGACGCATTTGGGGCTGATCGGCGCTGGCGCAGCATTGGCGCCTTTTGTCGTTGAAATGTATCGAGCCATTCGACCAATCGAGAAGGTGAGTCTGTGGAACCGCACGGCTTCAAAATCGTTTCCATTGGCAGAAATGCTGAACGGTGAAGGTTTAGACGTTGAAGTTGTGAGCGCGCTTGATCAGCTCGTTGAGCAGGCTGATATTGTTTCTAGCTGTACGCCTTCACCAACGCCGATCATCAAGGGTGCGTTGCTCAAGCCTGGGTGCCATGTGGACTGTATCGGTGGGTTCCGTCCGACGATGCGCGAAGCAGATGACGAAACCCTCGTCAGGGCTCGAATCTGTGTCGACACGCTGGATGGTGTCTTGCAGGAAGCTGGCGACATTATCGTCCCCTTGGCCAAAGGTGTCATCCAAAGGGATGACATTCTTGGCGATCTTTTCGATCTGTGTTCAGGCCGTCTTCGAGGTCGCACTGACAATGATGATATCACGTTTTTCAAAAATGTCGGCTCTGCCCTGAGCGATTTAGCTGCTGCGAAGTTGGTTTATGAATGCTTATCGAATAATGGTATCGACGGCGAAATTGTGCCGTAGCGCTGCTAAATGCTGGTTAGGAAGGCATTATGCAGATGCCACGTTTTTTGCGTGAAATATTTGCCGCGATTGTGAGCATGGCCCATGACAGCTCGGGGTTTAGCGGTTAATAAGCTTCACACTCAATACGCTGCCAATTTCGTCGCTATCTAAAGGGTATTGGTCATGTCTCGTCACCCCGGCCTCTTTATTGCCGTTGATACAACGGATACCAATTCCGTTTCGGAATTTTGCTCGCTGGCAAGAAGCCGCGGCATTGGCCTGAAAATTGGCATGGAAGCCTTTTATGGTATCGACTTTGGTACTTTGCGAGATTTGACACGAGATGTACCGATTTTCCTGGATCTCAAACTCCACGATATTCCCAACACTGTCGATAAAGCAATCACCTCATTACTGGGTCGTCTGACTGTACAAATTATGACCGTCCACGCCAGCGGCGGGCTGGCGATGCTTACAGCCGCAGCCAAACATCAGTCAGCGACGCCTGTTTTTGATGTTGCGGGTGTCACAATTTTGACCAGCATGAATGCAGACGATCTCAGTGTCTTTGGTGTTGATCAAGCAGAGGGCAAAGTAGTGGAGCTTGCTGGTCAAGTGCTACAATCTGGGTGCAATGCCCTGGTTTGCTCGGGTTATGAGGTTGAAGCTGTCAAGAAGCTATACCCGGATTTGTGGACAATTGTACCAGGCATTCGCTTAAGTGCTGGTCCCAATAATGATCAAAAGCGTGTCATGACGCCCTATCAAGCCATCCAAGCGGGCGCCGACAGTCTTGTGGTGGGTCGAACCATCACCTCAGCTATTGACCCAACAAGTGCTCTGGATCAAATTTTGGATGAAATGACTGTTGCTGGAAGCATCAAAAAATGACCGTGGTATCAATACCTTTTTTTGGCAGCTTACGCCGGGTCTATGCCCTAACCGTGTTTTATGGGTTGCTTCTGGCACGCTTGGCCGCTTTGCCGCTCGCTGGGTTGGTGATTGTCGTTGTCGCGTTTGATCTGCTTGTCTTGGCGCTCGAGGCTCAACAGGCAAGCACGCTAGTCATTTTTCTTACCACCTGGATCGGTGAATTGTTTGCACAGCTGATGGTTATTAATTTTTTGGCTATTCGCGTTTTTCGGTTGGTTCTGCTTGAACACGAAGACGAAAGCACGCTCTTTGATCGAGAATCTTTTTCAATGCTGCCGAGATTTTCACTTTTTCAGCTGGTGATTTTGGTATTGACGGTTTTCTTGTGTGTTATGGGATGGCTCTTGATGATGCCTATGCGCGGATGGTTTGGTGGCTGGAGCCTGCTGTTTTTTCTTCCCTTTGCGGCTGCAGCCTTTTGGCTTTATTGCCGCTTGTCTTTCGTCTTGCCGGCAGTCAGCCTGGGGACCCGTTATGGTTTCCGCGATAGTTGGGTTGTCACGAAGGATTCGGTGCTGCCGATCGTTTTGGTCACGTTATTTTCGGTCTTGCCATGGTTTGCGATTAGTTGGGGCGCGGCTCAAATTGACGGGGTTGCACTGGGCCCAAGCTCTTGGGTCTACTGGGCGATGTTACCCGTCACATCCGTGCTGTATTGTGCGCGGACTATTGCGTTGGCTGTCGCGAGTGCGGTTTGTTTTCAAAAGCGCACAGGTTGGCGCCCGGGTGCTGAAGGATTGTTGACGTAAAAAATGATTGTTTTTTTTGGACGTGGTTTTCGGAATCATTCGTTTGATCTTTTGTTCGCCAGCCTTTTCCCGTTGGTTGCTTTTTTGGGCTTGGTCGTTGTTCAAAACATGCTTTTGGTTCAGCCGGATGCTGACTCGCGGACGGGCTTCCGCAGGCTATTGCTGGTCTTGGCGTTCTTCTTGCCCGCTTGTCATGGCTTTATCTGGAGTGTCACGACCAGTTTTTTAGGCTCGCGAGCAAAAATCAAACCTTTGGGATGGCGCGTTTCGTTGCCACTCAGCTTTTCTGCCGTCCGATCGTTGTTTGTCAGTTCTGGATGGACCTTTGTGTCGTTGATCATTTTAATAGGTGTTGGCATGATCCTGGGGCTCTTCGCCTATCGAGATCCGGGCGAACTTTTCGCCAGCACGATGCAACAAGCACAAGAATATAGCGAGGGGACTCGGGTTGCGCCAGAACGTGGTGCGGGAGGCCAGTCGGTAAATCTGGAGGACTTTAATGTACCCCTGTTTCAGGCACTGATCGCGCTATCTGGGCTCGGCGCATTATGGGTGTGGTTAAAAGCGCTCGTTTGTGTGCCCCTACGCGTTTTGAAACGGCCGATTAACCTTCGAACTGCGCTTGATAGTACAGTGGGATGGTACGGTGTCCGCTTAACGCTTTGGGTCGCGATACTCGGCTGCATTGTCTTTGGCTCTCACCAATTGCTTTCGCTTGTTCTACCGCTACCGGTTCTTTTGCTCTACGATGCGCTGTGTTTTACAGTTTTCTTTTGGATTTTTGGAGGCATGTTGGCATGGCACGCGCAAAGATATGTGGCCTCAGGAAATTAGAAGACGTCAACGCCTGTATTGCTGCGGGTGCGGCTTTTGTCGGCTTTGTCGACTTTGTCAAAAGTCCGCGCCATATTGACCCTCGGCAGGCGGAACCCCTGCTGGCTGCTGCATCGGGTGCTGTGCAACGGGTACTGCTGACCGTTAACGCAACCAACGAGCGGCTTGATGAATGGATGCGGGGTGGTGGTATCGACCTGATCCAAGTGCAAGGCGGTGAAAGCGGTGATCGTATCAAGCAAATCCAGGATCGTTGGGGCATTCCGGTTTTAAAGGCTTGCGGTCTTCAATCTGCCGCTGATCTGGATGTAGCAGTGGCCGAATTTGCTGACGTCGCCAACTGGTTGTTGTTTGAAGCAAAACCACCGCGAGACAGTGATCGGCCAGGCGGGAATGCTAAACGACTGGATTGGTCAATATTGGCCAACACCCAAATGTCAATTCCCTGGATGTTGGCGGGTGGTTTGGATGCGAGCAATGTCGCGGAAGCAATCGCGATGACGGGAGCTCGCGTTGTTGATGTTTCGAGCGGCGTTGAATCAACCAGTGGTGTCAAAGATGCGACAAAAATCGCAGAATTCTTAGAAGCAGTTGAAGCGGCCGGTTAATCGGCGCTAGACCCTCATACTGCCTATAACCTTCTTGAACCTTAGGACCTTTGTCATGAACCAGATTACCGACATTAACAGTGGTATGCAGAACAGCTTCCGCAGCGGCCCCAACGCAGATGGTTTGTTTGGCATCTTTGGTGGTCGATTTGTTGCGGAAACTCTGATGCCGTTAATTCTGGATTTAGAGGCTGAGTGGCATAAAGCAAAGAATGAAGACGATTTTTGGCAGGAGTTTGAGTACTACAGCAAACATTATGTTGGTCGCCCCAGTCCATTATATTTTGCTGAGCGGTTGACCGAAGAGATTTGCGGCCGTGATGGCGCCAAAATCTATCTGAAGCGAGACGAATTGAACCATACCGGTGCGCACAAAATTAACAATTGTCTTGGTCAGATTTTGTTGGCGAAACGCATGGGCAAAACCAGAATTATTGCCGAAACCGGTGCTGGTCAGCATGGGGTTGCCACTGCGACGGTATGTGCATTGTTTGGTCTTCCCTGCACGATCTACATGGGCGCGACAGATATTGAGCGCCAAGCACCAAATGTCTTTCGGATGAAGTTGCTTGGGGCAGACGTCAAAGCTGTGACCAGCGGTCGTGGAACCCTCAAAGATGCAATGAACGACGCCTTGCGAGACTGGGTCGCTAATGTCGCAGATACTTTTTACATCATTGGCACGGTTGCAGGCCCTCATCCTTACCCCGCAATGGTTCGTGACTTTCAGAGCGTTATTGGCACCGAATTGCGGTGGCAAATGCAGGAAGCTGAAGGTCGGTTACCCGATGTTTTGGTTGCAGCGATTGGTGGCGGCTCAAACGCTATGGGCTTGTTCCATCCCTTTTTGGACGACGAAAGTGTTCGGATCATTGGGGTTGAAGCGGGCGGTAAGGGACTGGATACGGACGAGCACTGCGCAAGCCTAAAGGGTGGCCAGCCTGGCGTCCTGCATGGTAATCGCACCTACCTGTTGCAAGACCGGGATGGTCAGATTGAGGAAGGACACAGCATCAGTGCCGGTCTAGACTATCCAGGCATTGGACCCGAACATGCGTGGCTCAATGATATGGGTCGCGTCGAATACGTTCATGCTACCGATCAGGAAGCGCTGGACGCCTTTCAATTGGCGTGTCGCACAGAAGGCATTATTCCAGCCCTAGAGCCCAGCCACGCTTTGGCGTACGTTCGGAAGCTTGCGCCAAGTTTACCGAAGGATGCCCTGCTGGTCATGAACATGTGCGGACGGGGTGATAAAGACGTGTTCACCGTGGCACGCCATCTCGGTTTCGACATGTCTACAGCAGAATAGGGGCGAGCAGATGGATGATCATGATACGCGTATTAAGCGAAAATTTGCGGCGCTAAAAGCAGAGGGGCGGGCTGGGTTTGTCTCGTTTGTCACTGCCGGCGATCCGGATCTAAATACCAGCAGAGCCATTTTGGCAGGTCTACCGGCTGCTGGTGTCGACATCATTGAGCTTGGTATGCCTTTTACCGACCCGATGGCCGATGGTCCGGCTGTTCAATTATCCAGCCAACGCGCGCTGAATGCTGGCCACAAAATGTCTGATACCTTGTCGATGGTCAGAGAATTCCGCGAAAAGGATCAGCAGACACCTATTGTGTTGATGGGTTACTACAATCCGATCTATTTTATGGGGGTTGAACGGTTTTTGGCGGAAGCCAAAGACGCTGGCGTTGACGGCCTGATTGTCGTCGATCTGCCACCCGAAGAAGACCAGGAACTCTGTTTGCCAGCTAATGATGCGGGCTTAAATTTCATTCGGCTTGCGACGCCAACCACAGACGATGCTCGCTTGCCGACGGTCCTCAAGAACACCAGCGGGTTTGTTTATTATGTCACGATTACCGGTATTACCGGGACGGCTACCGCACAGCCTGCTGATGTGAAGAGTAACATTGAGCGAATTAAGTCCCACACCGATTTACCGTTGGCCGCTGGCTTTGGCATCAAGACTCGGGCTGATGTCGAGCGCTTTGCTGCTGTGGCCGATGCGGTTGTGGTTGGTTCAGTGATTGTTGATACGCTCCGACGATCGCTTAATGCTGACGGGCAAGCAACACAGAGCACTGTTGAGACTGTGTTGAACCTGGTCAAAGATCTCACTGCAGGCGTGCGCGGCTGATTCTGCGTTTGAAATTACCCCACCGCGATGCCACTAATAATAGGATCGACAAGAACTGCAAAGAGCAAATGCGATGAACTGGCTCGACGATTATGTTCGCCCAACATTGAAAACGTTGGGCATGGGTGGTGGCAAAGAGGTTCCAGATAATCTCTGGACCCAGTGTCCCAGCTGTCAGAAAATGATGTTCAAGAAGCAGCTGGATGAAGCGCTGCACGTGTGCCAGCACTGCGGGCATCATTTGCGCGTGCCTGTTGATATTCGTTTGGCATCTTTGTTTGACGATACCGGTTATGAGGTTCTGCCAACGCCGACAGTGACGCCTGACCCCCTGAAGTTCAAAGCCAAGAAAGCATATGTTCAACAAATAAAAGAAAATTCTCGGCGCAGTGGTACACAAGAAGCCATCGTGGTCGCAAACGGTGAGATTGGTGGAAATTCTGCGCTTGCTGCGGTTTTCAACGGCGAATTCATCGGTGGCAGCATGGGCCGGGCAGTTGGCGAGGCTTTTGTCCAAGCGTGTCAGCGTGCCGTTCAACAGAATGCTGGATTTATTGTGTTTACCAATAGCGGTGGTGCGCGCATGCAAGAGGGGGCTTTGTCGCTCATGCAAATGCCGCGCACGACTATTGGTGTTCAAATGTTGCGCGAGGCTGGCTTGCCATACATTGTGGTAATGACCAACCCTACGTATGGTGGTGTGACCGCCAGCTTGGCGATGTTAGGCGATATTCATTTGGCAGAACCAGGTGCCATGATTGGCTTTGCTGGTCGTCGTGTCATTGAGGATACGATCCGTGAAAAATTACCAGATGATTTCCAGACCGCTGAAAGCAACCATAAGTTTGGACTGATCGATCAGGTTGTCTCTCGATCCGAAATGCGTGATCGTCTTATTAGTCTGCTGGGGTATATGATGCCGCCGAAGCAGGATGGTGGCTCTCATGACGCCGCAACGGTCCAGTCAAGTGAATTGGCGCCTGCAAGCGCCAATGAGTTGGGTTCAAAGAGCTAAACAACCTCAATGCCGAAGTCTAGCGCGAGCGACCAGCTGCTCCATAACCTTTTGTCGCTGCATCCCAAGCGTATTGATTTGTCTCTTGATCGACTGCGGCAGCTGCTGCAAAAACTTGACAATCCACACCATCACTGTCCTCAGGTCGTCCACATTGCGGGCACCAACGGGAAGGGGTCTACCGTCGCTTTTTTGAAGGCGATGGCGCAAGCCGATGGACGAACGGTACATAGCTACACAAGCCCGCATTTGGTCCGGTTCCATGAGCGGATTGGTCTGTACGGCTCACCAATTGATGAAGCCAGGCTAGCGGACTTCCTGGCCCGTGTTGAAGCAATCAATGCAGGTGATCCGATCACATTTTTTGAGGTCACGACGGCGACAGCGTTTGTAGCGTTTGCTGAGCACCCGGCTGATCTTTTGATTCTCGAGACTGGATTGGGCGGGCGTTACGATGCAACCAACGTTTTTGACCAGCCGTTGGCGGTTGGCCTGACAGCAATAGATATCGATCATCAAGGATTTCTAGGAGAAAGTCTGGCTGAGATTGCTCATGCGAAAGCGGGAATTATCAAGTCGGGTGTTCCTGCTTTTAGTGTCGCGCAAAAACCCGAGGCGATGCGCATTCTTGAAGATGAGGCTAACTTGGTTGGTGCTCCTCTAAATCGTGCAGCTCTTGCTCCGGCTGACTGGCAACTCGGCCTTGCCGGCGGCCATCAATATGCGAACGCTGGATTGGCAATGGGTCTGGCGCAGGCGATTGGTATCAGCATTGACGCACAGCGACAAGGTGCTCATCAGGCGCATTGGCCAGGTCGATTGCAACAGCTAACAGATCCGGTTTGGACGACAAGAATTCCCATGGGGACCGAACTCTGGCTTGATGGTGCACACAATCCCGCAGCGGCGCTTGAATTAAGCCGCTGGCTTGGCGCCAAGCTGGGGTCAGAAGAGGTTGCAGATGTCGTCCTCGGTCTCATGAGCAATCGCGCTGTCGAGGATTTTTTAAAACCATTTTTGCCGCTCAAAGACCGCCTTCGCTTCCATGCTTTGAGCATTCCCGGCGAAGCTGGCGCTCATCAGCCGGAAGCGATCGTCACACCAGGGCGGGCGCTGGGCTTTGACGCCTTTGAAGCCGTCGGATTGGATGCAGCATTCGTGTCCCTTGGCCGACAGCAACGAAAACCCTCGGTCGTGCTGGTTGCTGGCTCGCTCTATTTGATCGGCGCGCTACTGCGTGGTGATGCACCAAATGTCAGCGAATATGGAAGCACTTTGCAAAGACCAAACACGATCTGAGGTCACGAACTGATGACAATGTTTTGTGTGGTTTCTCGTTGGCAAGCTGGCTCCAACGCACGCGTCGTCGTCAAAACAGGCCTAAAGCAGAAGCTTGTGTTGCTTCAGATAAGCTTTACGCGTTGTCGTTGAGCCACTTTTCTAATGCTTGTCGCGTGAAGGGCCCAGGCATGGTGCTGGTGCGGCTACCATTCTTGTAAAGCGCCAAGGTTGGTAGGGCGCGCACAGCTTCATTCATTGGCGTATTGGGGTTTTCGTCGACATTCATTTTGACGATGGTTACTTTGTCGGCCATGTCGTCGCTTAATATATCCAAAATCGGCGCGACCATTTTGCATGGTCCACACCATTCCGCCCAATAGTCCACGAGCACCGGCTTGCTCGAGTCCAGCACCTGGCTTTGAAAATCGGCGTCGGTAATTGCAGCAACAGTCATATTCTGGCTTTCTTCAAATTGAGTTTGTGCCGTCGCATGCAGTTGTGCGACAAATGGCACCGATGTTTGCGACATTTGGGGGCGATAGGTCAACCGTCAACCAGTCAAATCTTTGATAAACTTGCTACATCAGATCAAGTTGACGTGGGGATGCGTCAACGCTGCCAGGAATTTTTACTGATTGCCATGCCTTGATTTCCATCAAATGAGTTGTCTCTGTCCACAGCACAAAGGGGCGGATGGAAGCATCTGGATAAATTTGTGCCAGTATTTTGGCGTATGCGCTCATTTGTAGACGATAAACCGTTGGCATGTTCGCTGGCGTTTTGGGTGGTGGTCGGTTGGTCTTGTAATCAACGACCAAAACTTCGCTAACACCACCTCGCTGGTTCGTTATTTCAACCAGACGATCAACTTGTCCAGCGATTGGCACACCGTCAACAATACCGCTTAAGGGGACTTCGGCTTTGCTGGTACTGCCAAACAAGTCTGCGTAATCGCGATTTTCTAAGATACCCAAGACCTTTTCAATGATATCATCAATGTCTGTCTTTGAAAGCGCGTCGTGTGGTTTTGTGAGTAGCATTCTTGCCGTCTCATGCCTTTGCTGGGGCGCGATTTCTGGCAAAACCTTAAACAGGCTATGGATGAGTGTGCCCCGCAAAAAACGAGATTTTATGCTGCGATCAATCGGTGAGACAGTTGATAATTGCTGTTCCCCATCGGGATCGAGTTGGCTAGGCGATAGCGGCCTTGTTGGCGTTGGTTCCGGTTTAGCCAGCATCCCGGCCCAAGTTGGCAAGCTGGGCGTCTCAAGACTCTCTGGTTTTTGCGGAACCAAGTCTTTTGACTCAGCCACTGATTGGGGCAGGGGTAAAACGCCAGTTTGCAATCTATATTGCAAACCCCGCCACTCGATACCATCGCCATAGTCATGTAAAAGAATGTCGCTAGGCTCAACGAGACTGGCCAGGCCTGTTTCAATCGCTTTGTACCAACCCGCCTGCGTTGCGGTGGCCGAATCTCGGCGCAAACCATAGATATGTAGTCGTTCTTCAGCGCGGGTCATCGCAACGTAAAGCAGGCGTCGGTCTTCCAGCGACTGGGCGCGTTTGATTTGCTCCTTTATTTGGGTGGTCAGCTTGATGTCGTCGTTAGACGATGGTGCCCAGATTGGCAAAGCAGGTTTTTCAGCATCTGCCCAAATCAGTTTGCTGGCGAAACGTTGAGTTCCTTGTTGATATGCGTCGCCAAAGATCACTACAGGTGCTTCGAGACCTTTGCTCGCGTGTGCTGTCATCACCCGAACTTGGCCGATCGTATCGCTACTGCCCGCCGTATCGTCTGCGTCTTCTTTGCTACCATCTGTCTCAAGATCGCGCTTAATGCTTTCGTCTCTTGTCCGGATCCAGACTAAGAATTTTTGAAGTGTCGCTGGATGATCGGTTTCAAACAACCGGGCTTGCGCCAATAGCTCATGAATGGGATCGTTGATTTCATCGCCCAATCGGGACAATAGCCGCTCGTTGCCTGTCGCGTCGTAGGCAATTTGACCATACAAAACGGTCGCAAAAAACTCGTAGGCGGGCAGGGTCGCGGCAAATGTTTGGCACTGACGCAAGAAATCGATCGCCCGGATCTGGGTGCCGTCAGCCTCAAGCGCTGCCATTAAGCTTAGCCCGTCATCTTTACGTCCGTAGGCCAGATCCTCCAGCAGGGTGTCATCAATGCATGCGAGTGGAGAGCGTAGAACTGTGGCGACGGCTAAGTCATCTGCTGGCTGCAAGCTGGCGTCGGCCAAGACGAGCAGATCCTTGATTACCAATTGATCTAACAAACGAAGCCGATCTGCACCCGCAACAGGCACCCCCAGAGACTGTAGGTTCGAGATCAGTTTGTCGGCTAAAGCCCCTCGTTTTTTGAGCAAAATCAGAATATCACCTGGTGTTACGCGTCGAGGCGACTGGTCAGGCCGGCTAAGCCACTGACCGGGATCATCGGCTTTTGGATGGATTGCGGTCCAATGGGCAACATCGGCAGCAATGCGAGCGGCGAGCTCTTGGGTGGCGTCAAAAGTATTGATTGGTTCGGGTAGACCATCTGCTTCACTGAGCCAGTCGTCGCCCCGCGTGGGCTTTGGTTTAATAAGAGGTGGGTGGAGAATGACTTGCCCATAGTCGTTCTCACGCCCGCTTGAATGAACCGCCCAACCTTCTTGGTCATCAAAGCTGAGGCCTTCGGCCATGCCAGGCTGCGTGAAAACCGCATTGACTGTGTCCAGAATGGCTGGTGCACATCGGAAGGTGGTGGTGAGAGGCTGATCGATCCACGTTTTTCCAGCCAGTGATGCCTTGTTCCGAAACTGTTCCCGTCCCCGCTTAAACAACTTTGGGTCAGCGCGCTGAAAACCATAAATGCTTTGTTTCAAATCACCGACCACAAACAAAGTTCGATCAAGTCCTGTTGCCGAGCGGGTACCTTCGCCAGCAAAAAACTCATCGCTCATTGCCTGGATGACCCGCCATTGGTCGGGGTTGGTGTCTTGTGCCTCATCGACGAGAAGGTGCCGGATGCCTTGATCAAGTTTGTATTGAACCCATTGCGTGGCACCAACGTCACGACCAGCGCCCAGCAATTTTGCAGCCATCAGGATCATATCATCGAAATCGATCATGTTCCGAGTGCGTTTCAGCCGATCAAGATCATCAATGACCTTTGATGCCAGCAATAAAAAATCCCGATTCATTGATAGGATTCTTACGGCTCTCAATTGCTGATCAACATCGATGAGCAGCTTGACTTCCGCCAAATAAATCGCCTCGATTTCTGGAAATTTGGTGATTTCCTGAATCAAGCGTTTGGGTTCGCTACCATCCTGGTTCAGCAAACAGCTTGTGTAGTCTCTCCAGTCTGCATCCTCGTCGAGCAAGAGCATTGAGAGGCCATTTTTGATTTTTTCTGCCTGACTTTTCGTGCTGGTTGCCAAATGCTCGTTAAGCCTGGCAAGTTTCTCACGGCGACTGGCTGACGGCCTCAAAACTGATTGAGTCAGCTCGTGCTCGGGGTTGGGATGAGTGGCAATTGATTCTGGTATCGCAAAATAGGCAGCTAAACGGGCGGTGACACCGGCAAGGCCATTGGCTGCCCCGATTGCCTCTGAAATACGGGCGCGTTCACTAACGGTGTGTGCGAGCAACTCGCTCAACGCTTCGGGCGTAAGTTTAATCAGAATTCGATCTAACGCACCACGGACCGGGTCGCTCGGTTTCAGCTTGGTTGCAATGTTGGCTAAAACCTCACCAAGCAATGCTTTCGCCCCATGCTCATCAATTTGCCGACTATCAGGCGCCAACCCCGCTTCGATGGGAAAACGCTGGAGCAGCGATCCGCAGAAGCTATGGATCGTTTGAATGTTGAAGCCCTGCGGTAGCGCCAGCGATTGTGTAAACAGCAGTCGCGCCCGGCTATATTCCTCCGTGCTTGGCGCTCGGTTCATTAAAGCCGTAAGCATTTTGTGTAGCTCGTCGTCGTCGAGTTGAGCCCACTTTTCCAATTCTTCCGAAATTCGGTTTGCCATTTCAGCGGCAGCGGCTTTGGTGAAGGTAAGCGCCAACAAACTGTCTGGTGGTTCGCCGAGTAGGAGCAGTCTGAGGAAGCGGTTGGTGAGCACACGGGTTTTGCCTGTTCCCGCACTGGCGGCCACCCAGGCGCTGGTGAGCGGATCTGCAGCGGCACGCTGGCGCTCGCTGGCATCATCACGAATGGCCTTTAAGTCGCGGGCTGTCACGGTTTGTCCGCTCCTCGCGTCAGCTTTTCCCGGACCGTATTGTCAAGTTTAGACCATTCCTGCAGTCGAGAGAGATGGTGGTAGTCTCCCCAACCAGCAGCGGTTGCTCCAAGCGGTGTCAGGGTGTTGAGACGCTGGTTGAGCAGGGCCGGTAACTGCGTCTCGATATCGCCAAGCGCTTCGTTCAACGTCATTTCGAAATCGCTAGGGGGAATGATGTTGCGCACTTTACCGGGATCACTACCACCACCCATGGCCCAATATTCGATGCTAATGTTTTGCTTGTTGATGGGGCGTTGCGCAAAAATGAGCGCTTCCAGCGATAATTGGGGTTTTTTGCCACTAAACACCTCGCGGTTGGTCGGCGGTGTCCCGGTTTTGTAATCAACGATGCTGAGCCCAGCGTGCGGATAATATTCGACTCGGTCTGCACGGGCTGTAATCCACGCGTCGTCAACCGGCCCTGGCAACGAGATTTTTAATTTGCCTTCTACTTCGACGTCAACGTGTTCTAAATTGGAAAGTCGACGCAGATTGTCATTTTCTATGAACCATCTGCCGGCGTTTTCAATACGGGATTTCCATAGCGCTTTGAGGTCGATAGGCAGTTGCAGTCGCACCATCTCTTGTTCGATAAGCTGCATGTAGTAAGCAAGGTCAGTATCCGGATTACCAAGACCAATTCCGCTCGCTGGGTTTGGTTGCTGTTTTGCTCGCACAAAAGCTTCAGCCGCATTGTGGATCAATGTGCCACGCAGCCGCGCGTCTGGAGGTGTTTCAATGGGTTCCCAAGGCCGCAATCGCAAGATGCGCTTGGCGTAAATTGCGTAAGGATTGGCGTTCCAGGCTTCAATTTCTGATACGGATAATTGTCTTGGACGCCGCGAGATCGCTGGTGACGGTGTGGGACATTTGGCGGGTAAAGGCGGGGCAAACCGTAAGGCTAGACTTCTACCATCGCGATCAATTGGTCGATCCAGTTCACTCGCCCACTGCTGCCATTTTTTGCCCTCATCAATCGGTTGGCGGAGAATTTTCGTCAAAGACCATTGATGGCGAGCATCAAGCTGTTTGATGTAACTTTCCAGACGCCGAATGAAACGGCTTGCTGTTGTCTGGGCGCCTGCTTCCTTGACTGAGCGGGTTAGGCTAACGCGTCGGTTGCCCATTGCTTGGATGAAATCGTGGGCTGCAAGACCAATTTTGCGTTCGGTGGCGGGCAAACCAAATCTCGCGCGCATGTCGCGAGACAACCAAGGATTGAGCGCGCCATTAGCCGGAAAGCTGTTTTCGTTCAGTCCGCCGATGATCACGTGATCCACGTTGAGAAGGCGCGCCTCCAAAGTGCCCAAAATACTGATGCGTGGATGGGTGCCGAACGGCAAACGAAGTGTTTCCTGGCGCAGCAGTAGACTTAAATAAGTGCGAAATACCTTCAAAGTTGGCAGTGACAATGCGTCCGCAATTGAATGGTCGTCATGGAGTTCTGCAAAAAGTCTGGCCAAGGTTTCGCCTGCGTCGCCTGCCCACAGACGCTCAGGTGGCACGATTCGTTCGGCAGTGGCGCACAGGGTTTCACTGAGCACCCTGAGTGAGCAGTTGTTGGCTAAGCCCGACAATTCGGCCGTGTTATGCTTTAGTTTCTCAATAAAATCGATGGCTTGGAGAAGAGCTTCACGGTCCTGCTCTTTTGTTAAATCGTCAGGTTTGAGATCCTGCAAGGCTTGCTGGAGTCTCGATTGAACGCCCTTTAACCCGTTGCCGGGCTGTGAGCCCCGAAGCGCAAAGCGCTCCAGTGCCGCGATCACATTTGGTTCTGTCGAACCGGCGAGAGGACTTTTTACAATATCCAATAAGCTGCTTGACGGCGCGCCGTCGCAGCTCAAATCGAGGATCGCGCGGATCAATTGAGCTGCCGGTGCTTTGTCCAGCGGCGTGCCTGCACTGTCATCGATAACTAAGCCCCAGCGGCGCATTTGTGCCGCAACCATGCGTGCTAAATCGCGGTTTGGGGTGACCAGTGCTGCTGTCGAGCCGGGAGTTTCCAGACAGTCGCGTAAAATTAGCGCGATGATCTTCGCCTCGTGGTTTTGGTCTTTGGCCTCAACCAGTTCAATGGCGCTTAAGGCTCGTTGCAGGCGAGCATGCTGCTGAGGCGGTGTGGCTTCACTCGTCAGCGGCAGTGTGCGCCAGCCATCGTGACCCATTGTTGTCGGGTTTTTGGGTTGAGTTGCCTCTGCTGGTAATGCTGCCCACTGCGCCAGCGCGACACGGTCGCTAAGATCGCTATTCCGAATCTCCGCCTTTGCAGCGGGCCAAACTGTGATATTTGCAGCATCAATTGTCAGTGCATGACACAGCTGATGCAAACCGAACTGCGGGTGAGTTGGATCGTTTCCAATCAGTGACCACGTTGCGGGTGAGGCCGCAGCACGTGTGTCAAGGCCCGGCAATAGGATTTCACTGTTTTTCAGCTGGGCAATCTCAACAAGGAGCGCGCGGGTTGATGGAATGCTTGCCGTTGTTCCGGCAACAATCACCGGTCCACGCGGTGGATTTGAGCGCCAAATTTCAATTTGCGCTTCCGCGTTGAGGCGCCGCAGTCGGGTTCGGCTGATCTTCTCCCAGTCGGCCTCCAAAACCGGCCAAACGTCGGCCAACAATGACAGGAATTGCAGTGATTTTTGCCAATGTTCGGCAAGCTCTCGATCGTCAACAAGGGTCTTGAGATTGGCAAGATCCAGGCCTTCGGTCTCACTCTGATCGAGAAGTTGCAGCAAACCACGAGCCAGCGCTAACTGTTGATCATGGCTAAGGCTGTCGCCATTGAGCTGCATATGCGACAGCATTTTCATGGCGACAAGCAATCGATGGCCATCGTGCCATACAGCTCGATTTTCGGATAATTCGGCCAGGGCCGGGGTCATTTCTGCCTCGCCAACACTGGCTAAATCCTCATCGTCCAGGTCACCAAGCGTCTGAAATTGTGGGAGCAAAAGGGCTTTTCCCTGGCTTTGCTGTAGAAAACTTCTCGACAAGTTTCGAACAGCCCGGCGTGTGGGCAGAAAAATCTGCACCTCACTGAGTTGGAGCGGTTGATGCCGATATCGCTTTAACAGGACCCGAGCGAGGACATCAGAGAAAGCCATATCGGCCGGAATGGTGAAAACATCTTTTGTCATAGCCTAACCAATTGACTTTATGTGTCTTTCCCATTTTGGTTCGTCACTGGAAAAATGAAACCGCCTCGTATGCTCGCTGTCAATGCTAATTGAAATTGTCAAGGCGCCAGGCGGTTTTAGATGTTCAAGTCTTGTCGGCCATTCGACCAAGCAAACACCCGAAAATCGCGCATCTTGCCACTCAAGTTCATACAATTCGTCAGGCTCTGTAATTCGATACAAGTCATAGTGGTAAATTGAAAATCTTGGCAAGGCATAGGTTTGCAGCAATGTGTAAGTGGGGGAGGGAACCTCGATTTCGCTATTCGCCAAATGTTGGATTAAGAAACGGCTGAACGCACTTTTGCCAGCGCCTAGGGCGCCATCCAGAAGCAGACAATCGCCCGGAGCCAACAGCGGCGCAAGCTTTTGGGCTATTGCTTTTGTTTCCATCAAAGTAGGGGCATGAACCGTGACATTAGCCATGACCTCAGCCTAACCTCGGTCGTCGCTATTCACAAGCTGGTCACGGGGGTTGATTCCGGCACAAAACCTTAAAAAATCTGAGTCTGCCTTTGCAGGATTGGTTGCAAAGCCGTCATCACCGTGGTTCGACGATGCTATTGCTCTGTTTCAGCTTTTCAGCGTGACTTCGGTGTCGAGAACAGCAAATAGCTGACTTTTTGGCACCCATCCGGCAAGCTTATCTACTTCGAGAAGGCACCAGTCGCCGCGAATTGATTTTAGAGTTCCCAGAACGCCATAAGCAAGATAGGCAACTGCTTCCGAGGTTTGGTTTGGTTGCCGGGTCATTGTCACTGTGTTTGTCATCACCCGTGCTGTCCGCCGTCCGGAGAGAAGATCTTTATGAACCCAACCCCGGGTTCCTTCCCAATCCAATACTTCACGCCAGTGACCGCTTTCGGCAACGATCTGCATGGGTAAACCCTGCCGATTGTAAATCGCTAAAATCTCGAAGCTAAGGCCAGGTCCAACACGCATGTTGGTTTCTGAACGACGCAAGGATACGAAACGCGGCAGCGGCAAATTGGTTTCTCGACCGACCCTCGCGTCGTTGGCAAGGGCCGTATCTGGCACAAAATCCGAGGCTTGGATGATATTGGTCATGCTGTGCTGTGCAGATGCAGTGCCAGACATGATCAAGAAAATACTACAAGCTAAACTAATCGCGGTCGATGCTGCCAAAGCCCAAAAAATTGCTCTTAGATCTGTATTCTTTGATCGTAAGGCCTGCCTCTCGCTGCGATCCACCATTTATTATACTCTCGTATCAAAATTTTTTGAGCATAGTGCGCCTCCGCTCCAGATTAATTTCCGGAATTTTTGTGGTGGGCACCTGCTGGGTTTTTTAATACTTGCCTTAAAGCAAAGGGGGCGGCATCGGTCTGTAGTCGACCCTCATGTTCTCGTTTTGAGCTCGTTTAACGCGTCCGGGGTGTGGCGATGTTAAGTCAGTATTATGCGTTAACGCGCGCAACTGTGTCTTGATCGCACTATTGGCGTCATTTCCGGGCATTACGACAACCAATAAATGCTCGGTGGCCAGCAATTGACCAACGCACATTGGCCATCAAAGCCATCAAAACTGCCTTTGACGATGCCGGTGATGGCAACACAAGCCGCGACGCTGGCAACCATGCTGGTTGCTGAAGAAAAAACACCCACCTCAGCACAAGTTTCTTGGCCGTTCGTGGTGATGGGAAACAAGTCTGTGTACTGGCGCTTTGGGCTTTGAGCAAATATCGCCACTTGGCCTTCGACACCAAGCACGCTTGCTGAAATCAGCGCTTGCCCAAGACGGTGTGTAGCTGCTGAGATCACACACCGACTGCCGTAGGTGTCTGTACCGTCGATGATCAAATCATGATTTGCGAGTAGCTTTTGTGCGTTCTGGTCTGTGATTTTTTGGGCAACGACCGCGTAGCTTGACTGCGGATTAAGGTGGGCAAGCGCTCGGGCCGCAGCTTCAACCTTCAATGTACCAATCTCGGTTTCGCTAAATAAAATTTGCCGATTCAGGTTGCTAAGTGCGATGCGGTCATCGTCGATCAATGTGAGATGCCCGACACCAGCCGCTACTAACGACTGTGCCACTGGGCAGCCAATGCCGCCGATACCAACGATGGCGACTCTTGATGACAGCAACCGCTGTTGGCCGGCTGGACCAATCTTCGGCAGCACCAAGTGGCGGGCATAGCGTTCAAGATTGGCATCAGATAGCTTAACCAGCAGTGCCTCATCGCTCGTCGGCATTGGTTTGTTCGTCACTTTAGTCCTGTCGATCCAAAGCCAGCTTCGCCTCGTGCCGTGTTGTCCAGGCTGCTCACCTGTTGGAACGTCGCTTGGACAAAAGGAGCCAGCACCAATTGTGCGATCCGTAAGCCATGTTCAATAACAAAGGCCTGTTCCCCTAAATTGATCATTGGCACCATGATTTCACCGCGATAATCGGCATCAATTGTCCCGGGCGCGTTCAAAACCGTTAGGCCAAACTTAACGGCGAGTCCGGAGCGTGGTCGAATTTGACCCTCAAAGCCATTGGGCAACGCCAGAGCCACGCCAGTCGGTACCAGAGCACGATCAAATGGTTCCAGGTTAAGGGGTGCACCGATCGCGGCACGCAAGTCAGCGCCCGCGCTGCCGATCGTTGCGTAGTTTGGCAGAGCCAACCCTTGAGCATGAGGCATAATCTGGATGGCGACGTTCATTTGGACTGGTCTTTCAATCGATCAATGCATACTTGCACCAGCTTTTCGGCAACCTCATGTTTGCTCATCGTTGGCCACGTTTCATCGCCAACCTCGTTGAACATGGTAATTTGGTTTGTGTCGGCACCGAAAGTGGCTGCGCCGTCACCAACGTCATTTGCAAGAATTAGGTCGGCGCCCTTACTGCGAAGCTTCGCACGCGCGTTGTGAAAGAGATTTTCCGTTTCAGCGGCAAAACCGATCACGATATCGGGCCTGGTTTCTGCTTTGCCGATGCTTGCCAAAATATCAGGGTTTTTGGTCAGGCGGAGGGTCAGATTTTTTTGTCCTGACACTTTTTTCATCTTGTTTTCAGCAATGTTGTCGGCCCGCCAGTCGGCGACCGCTGCCGTCATGATAGCAATGTCTGCTGGCAGTGTTGAAAGGCTCGCTTCCAGCATCTCGACCGCGGTCTCGATACGAACGCATGTCACTCCAGACGGGACGTCGAGACTGGTTGGTCCGCTGATCAAGGTGACGTCTGCGCCAGCACGCTGGAATGCCTCGGCAATGGCAAAACCCTGTTTGCCACTGCTGTGGTTGCTGATGTAGCGGACGGGGTCTAGGGCTTCTCGCGTTGGGCCGGCTGTAACCAGAACCCGTTTGCTTGCCAGCGGAAGAGTCTGTGGCTGTAGTCGTCCGATTGCTAATTGAGCCAACGTTTCGGGTTCAAGCATTCGCCCGTTGCCGACATCACCGCAAGCCAGCTCGCCATCTGCAGGTCCCCAAAATTCAACGCCGCGCTTGAGCAGCGTTTGTCGATTGCTTTGGGTCGCTGGATGTGCCCACATCGCCGCGTTCATGCTGGGCGCCAATATGATCGGTTTGTCGCTTGCCAGCACAGCCGTGCTTGGCAAATCGTCTGCCAGACCATGGGCCATTTTGGCCATAAAGTCTGCGCTGGCTGGTGCTATCAGAACAAAATCGCAATCCCTCATGAGCCGGATGTGAGCCATGTCGGTTTCATGCTGAAGGTCAAACAGATGGTCGTAGACGGTATGTTCGGCGAGCGCGCCGACACTCAGTGGTGTGACGAATTCACGGGCGGCTCTTGTCATCACAGGGATCACGCGGACGCCAGCCTCTTTGAGGCGTCTGATGAGGATGAGCGACTTATACGCTGCGATGCCGCCAGTGATGACAAGTGTCACAGTCTTTTGCATCTTGCTGTCCTGTTGTTAGCCAAATATTTGCGCTATAAAAATTCCAAATGCGACCGCCATTGAGATGCCGATAAATGACACGACTAAGGTGGTCAGTTTGAGGGTTGGCTCGTCTTGACTGTTTTCAATCCTTTTAAGTGTTTTGTCGGCGCGTTCCAAGACTTCAGGGAGTTTACGAGTAAAACGCTGGGCTTCATCAACGGCTGCTGTGACCTGAGCATAAGGTCCCCTGTTATCCCACATCCATTTTTTGATTAACGGTTCGCCTATCGTCCAAATATTGATGCTCGGGTCAAGGCTACGCGCAATCCCTTCCGCCATGAGCATGTTTTTTTGTAATAAAAATAGCTCGGGTTCAAGCGCCATGCCAAATCGGCGGCCCATTGTTAGCAAAGTGCCAAGCAATGTCGCAAACGACACTCTTTCCAAAGGTTGATCGATGATGGGTTCTGCCAAAGCGCGTAAAGCTAAAGCAAATTGCGCGACGTCAGCCGATTTTGGCAGATAGCCCTCGTCGGCGTAGCGCTGTGCCAAGTCAGCATAGCGGCGGTCGAGCAAATCGCGCATTAGGTCGGCGAGAAAAAACCGCGTGTGCCGAGGTAAGCGACCGACAATGCCAAAGTCGACAAACAAGACCCGGCCATCAGGCTTGATAAACATGTTGCCCGCATGTTGATCGCCGTGGAAGACGCCAAGCTCGAATACGCCCTTGAAGAAAAGGCTTGCCGCATTTGTCAAAACGTCATGGACGTCCAGTCCAGCGTCGAGCAATTGTTGCCGTTCATCGATTGGGATTCCCTGTTCGCGGCTCATCGTCAACACTAACGAATTTGTTCGTTCCCAATCCACCGTCGGCAGAACGATCCGATGATCGTCTTTGTGCAGTGCTTGGATTTCGCTCAAGCTTGCTGCTTCAAGCCGCAGATCGAGTTCAATACGAACCTGACGCTTAAACTCGCGGATAAGTGCTGT
>CAXBRM010000013.1:0-21634 GCA_963978305.1 uncultured Rhodospirillales bacterium | reverse complement strand
CATCCAAGGCCAGCGTCGTCGCCATAAGAGCGCTAGACGCGCGAGGCAGCTCAACTGGTTGACCATCGATTTTAATCCGCAGCGCCTCGATCGAACCCGTTGACAGTTGGAGACCGTTTTCTGCAGTCACAAAATGAGACTGGCCCGCTTGAAGCATTTTCGATACCACTGGACGGCCCTCAACGTCACGTATCTGCACCCATGCCAAAGCCATTGCTTCGATTTCCACTTGGGGCAAGTTTGGCTGGTTTTGGCTCTCTGAGGTCGGTTGCCGGTTTTGCGGCACACTCGCTGGTCGCCGCTTCGGAATTGGTATCCCGAAAACCGTTTCAGTGCCACCAGCAACCAAAATGTCTTGCGGGCTGTTTTGCGCAATCGGCTCGACCAACGCGCCACTTGCCTCCAACACCAAAGGACTTGGCTGGTCGAAAACACGTTGTCGAGATTCGCCCAAAACATTCTGAGCCGCGGGATTAGACTGGTTATCGCTCGTCGCAACAACAGACGGCAGCAGAAACCCAAACGAAAACCCAGTGCGATAAATCATCCACAGACCCCAGCAGGCCACCAACAGGCAGATTGAGACCAAGACGACAAGGCCTCGTGATAACTTCTTTTCGGACGGCGGCTGTAATATCGACAACCGATCCAAGCTCGGAGCCATTGAAGCGTAAGCCTCTGCTTTGAATCGCTCAACAATGATATCGCTGGGGAGCTGAAGAAATTCAGCGATCGAGCGCACATAACCGATAGCAAAAGCGCGACCAGGTAAAGAGTCGTAATCGCCAAGTTCGATCGCTTCAAGATAATTTACTCGAATTTTCAATGCGTTCGAGACATCGCTGAGCGTCAAGCCGTAGGCTTCACGATACGTTTCAAAAACCGCAGACACAGGAAAAGCCGACCATTCGTCGGCGTCAAACGCGTAGCGGACACTTTCAGCCACGTATCCGCGTGCCCCAGCCTCCTGGTATTGGTCCCAGTAGTCAGTCACAGAAATTACCTACCAAAATATCAGCCTCGTGTACCTCAACGCTTTTCGCTTCCGTGGCAACAAGAAACCGTTTTTTTTAATTCAATTACCTGTTTCATACAGGCTTTTCTTAAACTATGGGCGCAAATTAACGAATTGAGCCAGAGCCAAAAAGCCCGATCACATTATGGCGCCCAACTTCCATTTTCTTTTTCATAAACAAGCAAACATTGTGACCAATTGAGCACGCCCGCACACTCAATCATCCAGGCAACAGACCCTTCAAGTTTTGACCTCCAAGGACATGAACATGAAAATGTGGCACTTCTTGGTTCGCATTTGCGCCATGATTAGCAACGATACGAAAGCCAGCGCCAATGACACCAATCTGGTCAGCGACTGAGCGAACACCACGCCAAAATCCGAGGATTTCTTCGTCACTCGCCTTCGACGTAAAATCATCCAATGAGACATAGGCTCCTTTCGGGATGACCAGAACATGTACGTCAGCTTGCGGATTGATATCTTTAAAAGCCAAGTAAGAGTCGTTTTCACTCACTTTGTCACAGGGGATCTCACCACGCAGAATTTTGGCGAAAATATTGTGTTCATCGTACATTGAGCTCGCTTTCTTGCTGCTTTGATTTGACCCGCATGGCGCGTTCTTCGGGTTCAGGCAAGCCATGGCGCTTTGCTAATTCAGACCAAACTTCGTCAGGGTGAATGCCAGTTGCCTTCCACAAAACCAGTAGGAAATAGAGCAAATCAGCACTTTCTTCGACCAACAATTTTTGATTGCCCCGAACGGCTTCAATAATGACTTCGCTTGCTTCTTCACCAATTTTTTGCGCAATTTTGTTGACACCTTTGCCGAAAAGCTTGGCTGTTCTTGACTGCTCACCCTTGCCATTCAAAAATTGACGGTGTCGTTTGCTGATCGTTTCATAGACAGCATCTAAGACATGACCTCTATTGTCGGACATTTACCCCTGCCTGGGCCATGGCGGCCTTTGCCTGCGGTACTGTATACGTACCAAAGTGGAAAATACTGGCTGCCAAAACCGCACTTGCACCGCCTTTGGTTACGCCTTCTATGAGATGATCTAGCGTACCAACGCCGCCCGACGCAATAACCGGAATCCGAACCGCATCCGAAACAGCATGTGTTAGCAGCAAGTTGTAGCCGGCTTTGGTACCATCACGATCCATACTCGTTAGCAGAATTTCGCCGGCACCTCGTTTCGCCATTTCCATTGCCCAATCCACAGCATCAATTCCCATTGGTTTGCGACCGCCATGGGTGAAAACTTCCCAACCAGCCCCGCCATCAGCACGGGCCTTCGCATCAATGGCAACAACGATGCACTGACTACCAAATTTATCAGCGCAGCGATTAACCAAATCTGGATCAAAGACGGCCGCAGAATTGATGCTGACTTTGTCTGCCCCACTTAAGAGCAGCTTGCGAACATCTTCCACCGACCGCACACCACCGCCGACAGTTACGGGCATGAACACCTTTTCGGCAGTTCTCGCGACAACGTCGTAAATCGTATCGCGGTTTTCATGACTTGCCGTGATATCAAGGAAGGTCAACTCGTCGGCGCCTTGAGCATCATAAACCCGTGCCTGTTCCACAGGATCACCCGCATCAATCAAATCAACGAAATTGACACCTTTGACAACGCGTCCGTTTGCAACGTCAAGGCAAGGGATCACCCGTACAGCAACCATTAGCGACAAACCTCCACCGCGTCATTGATGTGAATTGCCCCTTCGTATAATGCCCGACCGCTAATCACACCTTGAATACCCGAACAATTGCGATCGGCCAACGCCCTTAAATCGGCGATATCCTTCAGGCCACCACTTGCGATCACCGGGATATTGATCGCTTCGGCCAGCGATACCGTCGCATCAATATTCACGCCGCTTAGGGCACCATCGCGGCCGATGTCTGTGAAAACGATCGCAGACACCCCGACATCTTCAAATCGTTTCGCGAGTTCCAGCGTGGTTGTTGTGCCGGTCTCTAACCAGCCTTCTACGGCGACCATCCCGTCCCTAGCATCAATACCCACCACGATTTGATCTGGGAACATCCGACAAGCTTTCTTGACCAAAGCCGGGTCACGTAAAGCGATCGTCCCCAAAATAACGCGACGAACGCCCGCGCTCAACCAAAGATCAATGTGTGACAACGTGCGAATCCCGCCGCCCAATTGGACTGGATTTTTAGTTGTTGCCAGAATTGCTTCGACCGCAGCCCTGTTCACTGGTTCTCCACCAACGGCACCGTCCAAATCAACAACGTGCAACCATTGGCATCCTTCCCGTTCAAAAGCGAGCGCTTGCGCACCCGGGTCGTCGCCATAGACCGTCGCTTGGCTTAAATCGCCCTTGAATAGCCGAACGACTTGGCCATCTTTTAAGTCAATCGCTGGAAAGAGAATCACTAGCCAAGATCCTTGAAGTAAAAATGTCCTTGGACCCAACAATTGTTGACGTAAGCATAGCGATCCAGGGTTCCCCAACGCTCGTATCCGAGTGCTTCAAGCATGGTAGCGGCATGATTTTGTGTAGCACGTAAATCTGTTTTTAAGGCTTTCAGCCCTAACGCGACGGCCCATTGCTCAGCATCATGGATCAAAGCACTACCTAACTGCAAGCCTCTTGCCCAGGGCGCAACAAAGTGGACGGTCAATGTGCCGATTGCTGCCTGGGCTTCATTATTCGACGGCGCTAAATGCAGCTGCGTCGACCCAGCGATCATGCCGTCAACACGAGCAAGCAGGACTTTCCGCTCGTTAATCATCAAACAACCGGCCCAATAGCGTTGCAGCTTTTCCTGATCGGGGACCGACAGCCAACCAAAACCACCGCCGGCATCAATCGCTGCAGTCGTTGCATCGCACAAATCATGGAGATCAATATCACTCAAGCGGTCTTCAACGCGTTCGATTCGGACGGTGGCCGCTTTTTCTTGCACTCGGCGAATTTTTTCAGGATCAATGTTTATGGTTGCCACTGCTGAAATGCCTTCACGAAACCCAAACCAGCGGATTGGCTTTTTTCGGGGTGAAATTGAACCCCTAAGATATTGTCGCGTCCAACGGCAGACACAAGTGGCAAACCGTGGTTCGCACTCAACAGAACATGATTCGGATCTGTCGCCAAGAAATGATAGCTGTGGGCAAAATAAACGCTTTGCTTATCCAGCGCCTTTGTCACTGAATGTTCGCGTTGGGCCTCGACCTGCGACCAACCCATATGGGGAATTTTCACCTCAAGCGGCAAATCCGATGGAAAAGGGACTACTTTGCCAGGTATCCACCCCAAGCCATTGTGGATGCCGTTTTCATACCCTTCATCAGCAAGCAATTGCATCCCGACACAAATCCCCAAGAATGGAACCTGGCGGTCCAATACTGCTTCACACAAAGCGTCTATCAGGCCGTCGACGGCCGCTAATCCTGAGAGACAATCCGCAAACGCACCTTGGCCCGGCAACACAATCCGCCGTGCAGCCGCGACACGCATTGGATCGCTGGTCACAACGGGTGGTGCAAAGCCAGCCTCTAACGCAGCATGCTCCAAAGCTTTTGCAACAGAGCGAATGTTGCCAGAACCATAGTCAACCAAAACGGTGAAATCATCCATGCCTAAAGGCTACCCTTTGTGCTTGGCACGCGACCACCCAAATCCGGATCAATCGATACAGATTGACGTAACGCACGCCCAAGTCCTTTGAAGCAGCTTTCGGCAATATGGTGACTATTGACGCCATAAAGGGTTTCGATATGCAACGTCGCACCGGCTGCGCTGGCAAACGCCTGAAAAAACTCTCGGAACAACTCGGTGTCCATATCACCGACCTTTGGCGTTGGAAACGTCGTTTTCCAAACAAGAAACGGGCGATTGCTTAAATCAATAACAACGCGGGTAAGGGCTTCATCCATTGGCAAGAAGAAATTACCGTAGCGTTGAACTCCCGCTTTGTTGCCCAAGGCCTCCTTGATCGCCTGCCCCAAAACAATAGCGATATCTTCAGTCGTATGATGACCGTCAATATGGAGATCACCAGACGCTTTGATGGTTAAATCGATGTTTGCATGGCGTGCGAGAAGCTCAAGCATATGATCAAGAAAACCGATACCGGAGGCGACTTCGACCTCACCGCTGCCGTCTAAATCAAGAAAAAGTTCAATCTGAGTTTCGCTGGTCTTTCGCTGGACACTGGCAGTACGCGACATCAAAGATTCCCCTCTATTTTATCTTCTAAGGTGACAAATTGCCTCGAAAATGCAGCCACTGCAACATAAGGCAACGCATTTCGGCCCCGATGACACAAATTACCCTTGAACCGCCGGCAAAACGCCGCCATGTGAGCCGGCATGACGAATTCCATAACGATGCATGCGACCACCATTGTCAGCGTCCGACGCGGCAACCGTGTGGTCATCGCCGGAGACGGACAAGTCTCCCTCGGTCAAACCGTTGTGAAAGGCACTGCCCGCAAGGTCCGTCGTCTTGGCAAAAAGGCTGACGTGATCACCGGTTTTGCTGGGGCAACCGCTGACGCTTTCACGTTGTTTGAGCGCCTAGAAGGCAAACTGGAAAAGTACCCAAGCCAGCTAATGCGCGCCTGTGTTGAGCTCGCGAAGGACTGGCGCCAGGATCGCTATTTGAGGCGATTAGAAGCCATGATGATCGTTTGTGATGCCGAACACAGCCTTATTCTGAGCGGTACCGGTGACGTTATCGAAAGCGATGATGGAATTCTGGCGATCGGGTCTGGCGGTAATTTTGCCTTAAGCGCTGCCCGAGCACTCAGTACAGTCGCCGACCAAGCTGGATTGGATGCTGAAGACATCGCCCGCCGCGCAATGGAAATCGCTGGCGATATCTGTGTTTACACAAACCACAACTTGGTCATTGAGACCATTGAAAAATCTTAGCAAGTCGAACCCAAACATGAGCAATCTAAAAACTAACACCTTTTCTCCGCGTGAAATTGTTGGAGAACTTGACCGCTATATCGTCGGTCAAAATGACGCGAAACGCGCCGTGGCGATCGCACTGCGGAATCGGTGGCGCCGCCAGCAATTGACGGGCGACATGCGCCAGGAAGTAACACCGAAAAATATCTTGATGATTGGGCCGACAGGTTGCGGAAAGACAGAAATCGCTCGGCGACTAGCCAAACTTGCCAACGCGCCATTTTCAAAGGTGGAAGCCACCAAATTTACTGAGGTGGGCTATGTTGGCCGTGATGTGGAAAGCATTGTCCGAGATTTGGTCGAAGTTGCCATTAGTCAGGCGCGCGAAAGCAAGAAAAAAGAGGTGAAAGCGAAGGCTGAAATTCGCGCTGAAGACCGCCTGATTGACGCGCTGGTCGGGGAGACAGCCAGCGCTGAGACCAAACAGAAATTCCGAAAAATGTTGCGCGAAGGTAGCCTAGACGGCCGGGATGTCACGATTGAAGTGAACGAAAAAAGTGGTAGCAGCATGCCCACCATGGATATCCCTGGCATGCCCGGTAGCTCAGTTGGTATGATCAATCTGAACGACATGCTGGGTGGTGCATTTGGCAGTAAGAAGATAAAACGCGATCTCAAAGTCGAGCAAGCCTATCCGATCCTGGTTGAAGATGAAGCTGAAGGCATGCTGGATATGGAAGAACTCACCAGCCAAGCCGTTGAACTAACCGAGAACCATGGGATTGTTTTCCTCGATGAAATCGACAAAATTTGTATCGGCGATGACAATCGTGGCGGCTCGGTGAGCCGCGAGGGTGTCCAGCGTGATTTACTACCACTGATAGAAGGCACTTCGGTGTCGACCAAATATGGCCCGGTGAAAACGGATCACATTCTGTTTATTGCCAGCGGTGCATTTCATTTGAGCAAGCCAAGCGACTTGCTACCAGAACTTCAAGGCCGACTGCCGATTCGTGTCGAGTTGAGCGCCCTGACCCGCGATGATTTCAAGCGCATTTTGCTAGAACCTGAAAACAGTCTGATCAAACAATACAAAGCCTTGATGGCGACCGAAGGCTTGACGTTAGAATTTGACGACGCCAGCATTGAAACCCTCGCCGACCTGAGTGCCGATATCAACCAGAGCGTTGAAAATATTGGTGCACGGCGACTGGCGACGGTTCTGGAACGCTTGCTTGAGGAAGTGAGTTTTACCGCCTCTGATCGCGGCGGCGAAACCGTACAGGTCACCCAGTCTATGGTGAACGAACGGGTTGGTGAGTTGGCGCAAGACGTCGACCTGAGCAAATTTGTGCTGTGAGTTGCCAGTGCAATTCCGGTCCGCAACGCTCATCACAGAATTGGTGGCAGCCGTTGGCTGGCGACACAACTAGGCATGGCTTTGGGTTAAATTCAGCGTGGAACGCGGGCGCGGCATGCGTTCGGTCAATTGCTTAAGCGTCGAGCGCCGGATAAAACGCCTCAAAACACGCAGACGACGATTCAGAGTTCCGCCATGAAACCAACCACCGGCGCGGCCCATGCGGCCCACCAATCGAACACGCGGCAAAAAACCGCCGGCACACCGCGTCAAGGTACTGTCGAACAACGACAGTATGACGGCTTGCGTGGACAAATCCAGCGGCTGATCACCACCAACTGGTTTCAAAGCTTTATCACGATCATCATTGTGTTGAACGCTCTAACTTTGGGGCTCGATACCATTAAGGTGGTCACTGGGTATGCAGGCGGGCTTGCCGGGCGTGTCATTGGCTGGCTCGATATGATTTTCTTGGCCATTTTTATCGTCGAGATTTTGTTGCGGTTTTTTGTGCAACGCCTCGGCTATTTTCGTGACGGCTGGAATTGGTTCGACGTCCTGGTCGTCGGGGTCGCGATCCTGCCAACCACCGATGGGTTATCTGCGTTACGAACGCTGCGCATCATGCGCGCCCTGCGCTTGTTATCGATGATTCCGAGCATGAGGGCTGTTGTTAGTGGGCTGGTCCAGGCGTTGCCCGGCATGTTTTCGGCGATGATATTGCTGGCACTGATCCATTATGTTTTTGCTGTAATCGGCGTTCATATGTTCGGCGGATACATTTACAGCGGTTATGGCGATGGCTACGATTATTTCCGTGACCTCGGTCGTGCGACTTACACCTTGTTTCAAATTATGACTCTTGAGAGTTGGAGCCATGGGATTGTACGGCCCATAATGGATGTCCACTCAGGTCCCGGCACGACAATTTATTTCGTCAGTTACGTGATCTTGAGTGCATTTGCTGCTCTTAACCTGTTCATCGGGATTATTGTCAACGCGATGGACACCCTTAAACATGAAGAAGAAATGTCTCAAACCGCCGAAGAGGTGGCTGACCCCGCCCAACAGGCGATCCTCGCTGAGCTTCGCGCTTTACGCGAAGAAGTTGCAGCCTTGCGCAAAGGCTAAATAAGATCCTGATCAGAGTCGAAGTTCACCCCATCGATTTCAAGATCTGCGCGCTCAAGCAGGCGCATCTTATATAGGCCTTTGAAGGGCTTGCGGGGATCAATCACCTCACCACGACGCACCAACTCAATTTCGCCCTGACGGGCCAAACCGATGGCCGCTGCGCGAACAGGGCGGATTAACTTACGCCAGCGTTCCTCACCTTTGACTTCGTCCGGCTTTGGTGGCCACATTTCTCGGGCAACCAAACCAGCATCAAACAGTATTGCCGGCCCGAAGTTTTCCGCCAACCGCAAAATGACATCGTGAAGACTCTCGCCTTTATCGGCCATCAAAGGCTCCCCCGCTGGCCCAGTAACCGCAAGCGCATTGCATTGATTTTAATAAAGCCCTCTGCGTCACGATGATCATAAGCTTCCTCATCATCAAAGCTTACCAACGCCTCACTGTACAAGGTATTCGGAGAGCTGCGACCAACAACCATGACGTTCCCCTTATAAAGCTTTAAGCGAACAGTGCCCTCGACCGGCTCTTGGCTTTTATCAATCAGCGCCTGAAGCATTTCCCGTTCAGGGCTAAACCAAAACCCATTGTAGATTAACTCAGCATAGCGTGGCATGATTTCGTCCTTCAGGTGCATCGCGCCCCGATCCAGTGTCAGGCTTTCAATCGCCCGGTGCGCGGTCAGCAAAATCGTACCGCCTGGTGTTTCATAGATGCCGCGTGATTTCATCCCAACAAAGCGGTTCTCAACCATATCCAGACGGCCGATGCCGTTGTCATGTCCCAGTCTATTCAGTGCGGTCAACAGCACTGCTGGTGACATGGCCTGGCCATCAATGCTGACCGCGTCGCCGTTTTTAAAGCCAACTTCAATGACCGTCGGTGCATCAGGCGCATCTTCGGGCGAAATCGTCCGCATGTAGACCGACTCGTCTGCTGCGACCGCTGGATCCTCCAGTACCTTTCCTTCGCTTGAGCTGTGTAGCAAGTTCGCGTCAACGCTAAATGGCGCTTCACCGCGCTTGTCCTTGGCGATGGGAATTTGATACTGTTCCGCAAAAGCGATTAGCTTGTTGCGAGTGCCCAAGTCCCATTCCCGCCACGGCGAAATCACGGTAACGTCGGGCTTTAAAGCATAATAGCCAAGCTCAAATCGAACCTGATCATTACCCTTCCCTGTTGCGCCGTGACTGACCGCGTCGGCACCAACCTGGTTCGCAATGTCAATTTGACGCTTGGCAATAAGCGGCCTGGCGATACTGGTACCCAGCAAATACACGCCCTCATAAAGAGCGTTGGCGCGAAACATCGGGAAGACAAAATCACCGACAAACTCTTCTCGGACATCGTCGATAAAAATATTCTCGGGCTTAATGCCCAATTGCAAGGCCTTGTCTCTGGCTGGTCCTAACTCCTCGCCCTGACCCAGATCCGCCGTGTAAGTAACGACCTCACAGTCATATTCAGTTTGCAGCCATTTCAAGATCACGCTGGTATCGAGCCCACCTGAGTAGGCTAACACAACTTTGTCTACTGATTTCTTTTTATCACTCATGGGTCAATCCTGGGTCATGCCGTAACTCTCGTTGATATTGTTTGTATCAGGCTTTACGTTTGCTTCACCAGCCCCGCTGCCATCGGGGCTGACCGGCAACGGACTATCAGCAGCAGCGATTTGCGCAAAAGACAACGCTTGATTTTAGGACAGCTTCAATCGGAAAGCCCAATTCTCATTTGGCAAGGCGCCTGGTTCCGCCTACATCCCAAGATATGAGCATGGATCCAACCCCCGACAATTTGGTAGACACTGACAGCCGTGATGACAATGGTGTGCCCGCTGTGCCGCCAGGTGATTTTGTTGATCTGTTTGAGCGGACGGCAGTTTTCGACATCACTGCATCGCCGGTTTTGATTGTCCATGCCCGTCAAGCATATTGGGTGCAAAATGATGATGCCAAAACGATGGACCCCAGCGCCATTCGTGGACAATTGACCACTCAAATTCCACTGGTAGTCCACGCACCAACTCTCGCAAAGCGACTGGACTTGCCTGTGGTCCGAGCAGCGGACTTGCTTGAGCTTTATGCCTTTGTGCGACCGGCAAGCTTTTTGTCACCAACCTTAAATGGCTTTGCCGACGCGCTCGGCCTGGCAGCACCACAGTCGGTCTCAAGCGAAAATCAGCAACAAAATCTCCTCAGCATTGCGGCATTTATGCGCCAGGTCGCCCAACAGTTGCTCGCAGAAGCCGCCGCAACCCCAGATGCCCAAATGGTTCCATCGGCCTGGATGATGGCAAGGGCCAAATGGCCTTGGGCGGCCGCTTTGATGGCTGCCCTGGGCGACCGAGCCACCAGCTTCAGTGGCGATGCTTTTCGAACGATGCGCGTATGGGATCAAATTGACGCCTGGGAAGACGAGGGCACCACGCCAAAAGCGGGGACTGATCCCGTCATGGAGGACGAAGCACGGTTGCAATTGGATCGATTGCTGGCAGCTCGGACGCAAGGATCTGAGCAAATCAATAACGCCGAGCGACGGACCCAACAAGCCGATTATGCCGCAGGCACGTCAGCTGCCTTTCGTCCCCGGGATGAAGAAGGACACCCCAACTTAGTCTTGGCTGAGGCCGGAACCGGGGTCGGCAAAACTTTGGGGTACTTGGCGCCAGCAACTGTCTGGGCGGCAAAGAACAACGCACCAGTTTGGATTTCAACCTACACCCGCAACTTACAACGACAGATCGATCAAGAACTTGACCGCATGTTTGATGACAAAGCCCAAAAAAGTCATCATGTTGTCGTCCGCAAAGGTCGTGAAAATTACCTGTGTTTGTTGAACTATCAAGAAGCAATCCTCGCCAGTGGCAAAAACGACCGTGACACCCAGGCCATGGTTTTGATGGCGCGATGGTTACAGCGAACTGACGCAGGCGATTTGGAAGGTGGTGATCTGCCTGGATGGATCGTCGAGCTATTCGGCCCCCGCTATACCACTGACCTAAGCGATCATCGTGGTGAATGCCTGTACACAGCCTGTGCCCACTACAATAAATGCTTTATTGAAAAGAACGCACGCGCGGCCAAAAATGCCAAAATTGTCGTTGCAAACCATGCTTTGGTTATGACCCAAGCTGACAATGGCGATGAAACACAGTTGCCAAGCCACTATGTATTCGATGAGGGACATCATCTGTTTGATGCTGCTGATGCAGCGTTTGCAGCGGCGCTGACTGGGATGGAAGGATCGGAATTGCGGCGCTGGCTGCTAGGTCCAGAGGACAAAAAGCGTGTCAGAGGACGAGGTCTAGCGATTCGGCTTGAGGATATTTTAGCTCTCAGTCCAGAACTACCAGAGCAGCTTGCTCAAATAGAAGAGAAAGCAAGCGCGCTGCCAGGACCGGGATGGTATCAGCGATTGGCAAAAGGAACGCCACAAGGACCTGGCGAGTACTTTCTGAGTTTTGTTGGTGAACAGGTTTATGCTCGGAACAATCGAACACTAGGGG
The DNA here is from genome assembly GCA_963978305.1 of uncultured Rhodospirillales bacterium. Classification (GTDB taxonomy): domain Bacteria; phylum Pseudomonadota; class Alphaproteobacteria; order UBA7985; family UBA7985; genus CAXBRM01. The sequence continues at coordinate 9,719 of CAXBRM010000013.1, read as the reverse complement.
CCTTTAGTATTGAATGTACGCCGCGACCACCCATTCCCGGCCTGGTTGCCGCGGCAAAGGATCTGGCTCGGGCGCTGGAAGATCTTGTAAATCCAATCCGCGCGATGAAACAGACATTGCTCGCGCTATTAGAAAGCCGATCGAAACAACCCGAAATGCCCGAGCATCCAAGCTTGCCGGTCAGTCAAAGCAACAATCACGACGACGATTTGGACCCGAAAAGCATTAACCCCATCGAGTCTAAAGACCAAACGGACTACCTGGGCCCAGAGAGTCGCCGCCGCATCGATGCGTTGGTTCGTTCGATTGAAAGACGAGCAGAAGATACACTAATCGCCTGGATCTCGATGCTGCGTGATCTTGATCTCGATCCAGCAGCTGCATTTGTCGATTATTTTCGCGTAGAGCGCGTGGACGGTCGTGACCGAGACCTGGGTTATTTCCGCCATTTCGTTGATCCCACCGATCCACTGATCCGCACCATGGGTAGCCACAGTCATGGGATTCTGGTGACTTCCGCAACCCTCACCAGTGGTCAAACACACCAAGAAGAGACCGCAAACATGGATCCGTGGGGCATAGCTGAGGTACGAACCGGGGCGAGACACTTGCTTAAACCAGCTCTGCGCGTCAAAGTAAATTCGCCGTATAACTACGCCGAAAACAGTCAAATTCTGATTGTCGGTGACGTACCAAAAGATCGACCTCGGGCAGTGGCAAATGCTTATAAACGCCTGTTCTTGGCCGCCAATGGCGGATCAATTGGTCTTTTTACCGCTGTCTCACGACTTATTGCCACCCAGGGCACGATCGTTGACGACATTGAGCAAGCTGGCTTGCGCTTGCTGGCTCAACATGTCGATCCAATTGCTACTGGCACATTGATCGATATTTTCCGTGATGAAACCAACGCGTGCCTGTTGGGCACCGATGCTGTACGAGACGGCGTCGACGTGCCCGGTCGATCTCTCAGGCAAATTGTATTTGACCGCGTGCCTTGGCCGCGTCCTGATATTGTTCACAAAGCCCGCCGTGAAGCCTTTGGCGGCCGCGATTATGATGAAACGGTCGTTCGACTGAAACTGAAACAGGGCTTTGGTCGATTGATCCGGCGCTTTGACGATCGCGGTGTTTTTGTCTTGCTGGACGGCTCAATGCCAAGCAGGCTCGAAGACGCCTTCCCTGACCAAGCTCCCATCTGGCGATGTGGCATCGATGAGGCCGTGGACCGTGTCAAAGCCTTCGTTGGTGAACAGTCTAAACAAAAAAACCCACGCCAATGAGGTATTATGGCGCGGGTCACGCGTGAGGATCTGTCAGAAGCCAGGGGCTTAGGCTTCGTTTGATTCCAGATCTTCACCTGTTTCTTGATCGACGGCCTTCATCGACAACTTCACTTTACCACGATCATCAAAGCCAATGCACTTTACTTTCAACATCTGGCCTTCTTCAACAACGTCGCTTGGGTGCTTCACCCGCTCATTTTTCATGTTGCTGACATGGACCAACCCATCGCGCTGGCCCAAAAAGTTCACGAAGGCACCAAAGTCGACGACCTTGACCACCTTGCCATCATAGATGCGACCAACCTCAGGTTCAGCAACAATCCCTTCAATCCAATCCATCGCTGCATTGATACTCGCTTCATCTGGGCCGGCTACTTTGACGAGACCGTCGTCTTCAATGTCAATCTTTGTGCCCGTCGTTTCTGTGATTTCACGGATCACTTTGCCACCCGTGCCAATGATGTCGCGGATTTTGTCGCGGTTGATCTGGATCGTACGGATTTGTGGCGCGTTTGAGCTGACCTCCGTACGGGCACTGCTGAGTGCTTTATCCATCTCCCCCAGGATGTGGATCCGGCCATCTTTGGCTTGATCAAGAGCAATGCGCATGATGTCTGCGGTGATGCTCGTGATCTTGATGTCCATTTGAAGACTGGTGACACCATCGGCGGTACCAGCGACTTTGAAATCCATATCGCCCAGGTGATCTTCATCCCCCAAAATGTCAGACAAAACAGCGAACCGGTCGCCCTCTTTAATCAACCCCATAGCAATACCAGCGACGGGGCGTGGCAGCGGGACACCCGCGTCCATCATAGCCAGCGAGCCACCACAAACGGTAGCCATTGAACTCGAGCCGTTGGATTCCGTGATTTCTGAAACAACCCGAACGACATATGGGAAATCGTCTGCATTTGGCATGACCGGCTTCAGAGCACGCCACGCCAACTTGCCATGCCCAATTTCGCGGCGACCTGGTGATCCCATCCGACCTGCTTCACCAACCGAGTAAGGCGGGAAGTTGTAGTGGAGCATAAACCGCTCTCTGTATTCACCAGCCAATCCATCAACAATTTGTTCATCCTGGCCGGTACCTAACGTCGCCGTCACCAGAGCTTGCGTCTCACCACGGGTAAACAATGCCGACCCATGGGTACGCGGCAACACGCCGACTTCGCCGACGATTTGGCGGACAGTCTTGGTGTCTCGGCCATCAATGCGCGTGCCTGTGTCCAAAATGGAGCCACGGACCACATCACTTTCCAGGCTTTTGAAGGCGCCTGACGCAACCAAAGCATCAAAATCTTCACCCATGTCAGCTTCCAGACCGGCGATCATAGCGTCTTTGGCGACATCCAAAGCACCACGACGCTCACCCTTGTCGACCAATTTGTAAGCTGCAACGATGGCATCTTTCGCATGCGCTGCGACTTTTTCGTGGATGACTGCCACAATCGGTTCTGGTTCAGCAACCTCTCGTGGCTCTTTCGCGCAGTCTTCCGCCAACGCGATAATCAAATCGATGACGCCCTGCATCTCTTTATGTCCGAACTCAACAGCACCGAGCATGACGGCTTCAGACAATTCGCGCGCCTCTGATTCAACCATCATAACGCCTTCAGTTGTACCAGCGACAACCAATTCCAACTGTGTGTCTTCAAGCTGACTCATGGTTGGATTCAAGATATAGTCGCCATCTTGGAACGCCACTTTCGCCGCGGCAATCGGTCCTAAAAACGGTAACCCAGAAATGGTCAAAGCTGCTGACGCGGCAACCATTGCCAACACATCACTATCGTTTTCGCCATCGTGGCTCATCACTGTCACCACGACCTGGGTTTCATTTTTGTAGCCGTCCATGAACAAAGGACGAATCGGTCGATCAATCAGCCGACTTACCAACGTCTCTTTCTCGGTTGGACGGCCCTCGCGCTTAAAGAAACCGCCAGGAATGCGGCCTGTTGCGTGGTATTTTTCTTGATAATTGACGGTTAACGGAAAGAAATCGATACCCTCTTTGGGTTTTTTGGCACCAACAACAGTGGCCAATACCACGGTATCGCCATAGCGTGCCATAACCGAACCATCCGCCTGGCGCGCAACTTTTCCAGACTCAAGGCTTAGGGTACGACCACCCCATTCCATGCTTTTCCTGGTAATATCAAACATTGGTTTGCATCCTCTCAACTGGCGAACTGGGCCTTGAAACACCTTATCAAGGTTCGCCGCTTTCATTTTTTTGTTGAGGCTGGACCCACGAAGAAAACGGCTTCACACAAAATCGCATGGTGGCCGTCTTTTCCGTAAGCCCGCGAGAGTCGCAACGACAACCCTTTTTGGCCTCGGTTCCTTCAGTTGAACGTGACTCTTCGTGGTCCAACCTGCCTTGACTGCCCTTTGGCGCCCCAGACCCAGGCGTTACACTGCAAAGCGTTTGAATCAAAATTGCCGACCGTCGCTACGACGACCGGCAATCCTTCCAATGCCTAGCGGCGTAGACCCAAACGCTGGATCAAACTTTGGTAGCGTTCTTCGCTTTTTTTCCGAAGATAATCGAGTTGGCTACGACGCTGACCAACCATGATTAACAAGCCGCGACGACTATGGAAGTCATGCTTATGCACTTTCATGTGGTCAGTTAAGTTTTTAATGCGATCCGTCAAGATCGCGACCTGGACCTCCGGAGAACCGGTGTCGCCTTCTTTAAGGCCATATTCGCTGATTAACTCAGCTTTACGTTCTGCTGTAATCGACATCCAAACCTCACTCGTTTTTTGGTTTCAAAGATTAAACAGCCGAACAGGTGCTATCCTGCCGTTTTCGAATTGGCCCATCCCAACCGGTTCCCCCCGATTGAGAACCAATACGATGGCTCGCTCCCCGGTCTCATTAGCAGTTGCGGTCAATACTTTGTCCAACAACGACTTGCGGAAAACGGCCACGGATTGACCATTTCGAAGCTGTTGAGCCGCTTCAGTACCCAGATCGAGTGCCGGGATGTCGACCAGCACACGGTCCAAAGGCATGAGGAACGCGTCTCGATCAGACATATGCGCTAAATTTGTTAAAATATCCAGTGTTACACAGTCTTCTACGACGAAGGGTCCGCTGCGCACACGACGCAGGGCTGTCAAGTGACCCAATGTACCAAGCGCATAAGCAAGATCTCGTGCCAAAGCCCGGACATAAAACCCTTTCGCTGCCTCGACACGAAAACGGCTATGCTCCCCAACATGTTCAAGCAATGCCAAATTATAGACCTCAGTTTGCCGTGCGGGGAGGTCAAAGTCCTGGCCGTCACGGGCCAAATCATAAGCGCGCTTGCCATCAACTTTTAACGCCGACACCTTTGGCGGGACCTGTTCTATTACACCCAAAAATTTTGGTATAATCCGCAAAATGTCGGCTTCGCTGGGCCGCAGCGCCACTGTGTTTGTGACCACGCCGTCAGCATCAAGACTATCTGTTTCAACGCCCCATTTAACGTCGAACTGATAGCTTTTGCGAGCGTCCAAAGCAAAAGTCATCGTTTTGGTCGCTTCGCCCAGTGCTATCGGCAATACGCCGGTTGCCATCGGATCAAGTGTGCCGCCATGGCCAACCTTTTTGGCATCAAACAAGCGCTTGATCTGATTGACGAGCGTTGTCGAGCCAATCCCCCTGGGTTTATCGATTGCCAGCCACCCAGAAATCGGTCTGCCACCCTTGCGCTTCGCCATATTTTGAACGCTCTTTTTTTAAACAATCATCACCCGCTACCGGTTGCGGACAGTGGACTTATCCTGAGACTAGCTCTCGATCAATGGCACAGGCGCAATCTTCAAAGCATGCTCGGCATTGGCCGCAACGCGGCTTTGATAGCGGATACTTGACGTTGAGCCGCAGTGGTGACAGTGGCTATGCCAGCGTTCTTGCTGTGTGCCGCAGGATGTGCAGGCGAAAAAGCCAGCGCTTAACTCAAAGCGTTGCGCCCGACCTTCATTTTCATTCTCGACTTTGCCTTCGCCTTTTTCCAGACGAGTATGCAACAAAACAAGATCTGGTTCTTGCTCGGTATTGTCCCAGCCAGCCAACATCGTTTGCGCCTCTGTCCCACGGCCCGCGTCAATTAAAGCCTCAACACAAATTGCCAAGCTTGCCCAATGGTTCGGATGCACGGCCAACAATTCTCTGGCAACAGCAAGTTTCACAGCAAAATCGCCATCCATGCCGCCTCGTACCGCCAAAAAGCGATTTGCGACATCTCCGGAGGGGCTCAAGGCCCACGCTTTTGACAAAGCCTTGGCAGCACGACGCTTGTTGCCCGCGGCTGACGCCATTTCAGCAACCATCGAATGTGCCGCAAAAAAGCCTGGAGCCGCCTTGGCTGCCTCAGCCGCCTTATCTAACGCCTTCCGACTATCGCCGCCTTGCTGCTCATCGACCGCTTGGGCCAACAAAGCAAAGCCAACCTTCAAGCCATTTTCGCTTTGATCAGATCCTGCGAGGCGTTTCAGCTGCTTCGCCACGGCTTCGGCATCATGGAGTTCACCGCGCTCCAAGCGGAGTTGATACTCTAAGTCCAGCACCCAGGGCGCCTTTGGCTTGATACTTTTGGCTTCCAACAATAGGCCCAGTGCCCGCTCTGTATCATTCGATTTCAACGCTTTAACGATTAAGCCCCTTAGGCCTAGAAACCGTGTCGCTGGATCCTCCAGCATCGCTTCAAAATAATGTTCCGCAGCATCAGCACGGCCATTGAGCTGTGCGCTTTGTGCGGTCAGGAGAAGCGAAGCTGAGGGGCTTTCTAAATATTTTGCTGCTAGTCGCGCTTGCTTGCGCGCTTCGTCTGGATCGCCTGACGCGACAGCGACAAGCCCGTCGCTCAACGCCTTATGACCCTTTTTTGACCGACTTTCACGGCCAGCACGCCGCAACGCAGAGGGAATCGCCATCGTTCGAAGAACAACGTGAAACAAAAATCCCCATGAAAGTGCGAACACTGCTAAGACCGCAAAAAAAGCCGCGACAGGCCGACGAATTTCATAGTCACCAATGCGAAGCTCAATGTACCCGCTGACACTGGCCAGCCACAGGGCTAAGCCTGCCGACGAACCGATTGCTAAAAAAAATGCCAGCAGCCGAAACATTGATCACACAATCCTAGTTACCAGGGTCAGCAGCGAGCAGCGCCAACGCCCAACGATCCAAGGCAACAAGCGCCCTGTTGTAGGCAATCCGGTTGTCCAAGTCACGGGCAAACGCTTGCGCCGACGCTGACAGAGGCGGGTCTAGTGCTGCCAGCGCCGCAGCGGCGTCTGTTAGGTTTCCCTGTTTTAGGAAAAAATTTGTCCTGGCCAAATGGCCTGGCACACCCTCCATCGCCATAATTTCTTCCTCACCTGCAACACGACGAATACCCAATAGATTTTTGGTCCGAGTCCACATTTTTGACCATGTACTGCCATCCTGTTGGGCCAGCTGGGAGTCCAGTTGTAATGTGTCCCATATCCCCAAAAACTCCGCTTGAAGCTGCTCAGTCGTCGGCGCACTATTCGGCCCAACCAAATCCAACGCCGCCAAAATGTTTGCGAGCCCGACATCATCGGCAACCAGAGGGCGAACCTCGTCAACTTTTGTTGCGACATCGTCGCCAGCAACCAGAGCTTCACGCAAACGCGCAATCGCCAACTGGCGGGCATAACCTCTCGCCGCATTGTTGGTTTGGGCATCGTTGGCGAGGTTTAACGCGGCCACAGTGGCAGACAGCTCAGCGAGCTTGCTGGCAGATACTGTCAAATCCGTTTGCAATCCATCAAGTTGCTGTCTGAAATCCTCAGTCCGACTTTGCCGTTCTCGGTCAGTTGATCCAAGCGTCTCGATACTGCTGCTCAGGTCTGTAAAACGGGCCGCCAAGTTAGCATTTGATTGACTGAGCACCGCCAAACCCTCCTCCACGGCAATCAGCCGCGGCAGTAAACTGGCGTCCTGTGTGCCAGCCGTCTCGGTCACAGCTCGGATAACATCGACAGGGCTATTGACCTCAGCCGTCAGCGCCCTCAACACGTCGATATCACGTTTGAGGACATCAATTTCATCAACAAATGCTGACGTATCAAACGCAGGTGGATCAGCAGATTCCAACATGGTAACCCGCTCATCTAGTGTGCGATTGCTCGCAAGAGCCTGATCCAAAGATATTTGAACACGACCAAGCGCTCCCTGTGGCTGAATAACCTGGAAAAAGAGCACCAGCGACGACAAAACAATGGCAAGTAGGGCAAGAACAACACTCAAAACGCCCCAGAAAGATGGTGGCGACGAGGTATTTTTTGTGCGGGTTTGGGGCTTTGGTTTTGGCTCGTGAGTTGCGTCCAAAATCACGTCAGCATCAGATACTTTCTGCTTCGATTTCGCCATTAATGTTACCGCCTATTTTACCGCTGTTTGATGGTTTAGTAATCAAAACACCCTCAACTATATAGCCAAAACGACGCCCCCGTTAAGCCTTGCACCGAAAATCAGCCTGTCGCACGAAACAGCAGCATAGACTGACGACGACCAAGATAGTCCTTTAAACGGCCCGGCCTTGGTCGACCAGTGAGAAATCTCGTACCAATCTGGCAAACGCCTCTCGCGTGGCAACTGGCGGCCACAAGACGGGCGCGCCATTCAGCACACAGGCATGGTTTACAACCCTTGGCCCGATCGCCAGAATTGCGCTGGGCTGCCAAAAGATATCCGAACGTCTGATCCATTGTTCAAATGCTTGCATGCACCCTTTAGAAAAAAGCGCTGCAACAGCCGAGGGGTGCCGGTTCAACCAAGCACGGGTTTGATCTGATGGTTCTTGTTTGACTTGTGCCCGATAAGCGGTCAGCCGTTTTGTCTGAATACCATGCTGCCGCAACGCCTGATCCAGTTCAAACGCTGGCTGTTCGGCTGTTGGCCAAACCAGGCCGCGCGCCGGCAAAACGATCTTTGCTTGACTAAGAGCTGCAACAAAGCGAGCCCCGCCACCCTCGACAACACCTCGGACCGTAAGACCTTGACGTCGCGCCGCTGCTGCTGTTGCTGAGCCGATCGCCCAGCAATCTTTGCCCTCAACGTCGTATGAGCTCAGACTCTCAACAGCCGTTTGTGAGCTTAAAATAATTCCCGTCGCTTGAGAGATCGACTCTTGCGCCATGGATCGGAATGTAAACGTGAGCGGTGGTTCAAAACAAACGGGACCGATACCGGCATCGATGCTTGCCTGCTCATAAGCGGCAACTGGTCTCGAAATCATGAATAAAATACCGGGGCTAGCGGTCATCTGGTTGACCAATCCTCAAAAATATTTGGCACTGATGTTCTTGCTTGGCGCGCTAAGGCCGCGCCAGCCTGCTGAAAAGCCGCGGCTCCGGGCGATGTTTCAAACCGCAAACTTTGGCGCCAGGGAGCAGCCACAAGCGCCTCATCCGACAAAGGGCGATTTTCACCCAAAACAGTGGGCGCCAAATAAGCCGTGAGTGTCGCGGTGTTGTCTGCGGTGTTCAGGGCACAATATGCGGCAACAGGGGAAAAACAATTGCCGGCAATTCCGGCCAGAAAGGTACGCTCGGCAAGAGCCTGACAGTAGGTTGGTTGATGATTGAGCGCTTTGCTAACAACATCTTTTAGTGGATGATCGGTTAACATTTGCACCGCCAGAATGCCTTGGCCCGCTGCGGATAGTACCTGTGTCATTGAAAGAGTGCCCTGACCAATTCGGTCAGCATATCCCGCACGTTTTAATCCAGCGGCAGCCAAAACGATTGCGTCGAACTCGCCGGCATCAAGTTTTGCCAACCGGGAATTAATATTGCCACGTAACGGACGAAGGTCGAATTGCCGGCTTATCGCGCGCAGCTGAGCGACACGACGAAGTCCGCTGGTGCCAATGACAGCCCCAGGAGCCAGCTGCTCCAGCGAGCAACCGTCCGGCGTCACAATCACATCATGGGGATTTTCACGCACGGGATAAGCGACAATCTCGAGACCCGGCGGACTGACAGTGTCCATGTCTTTGAGACTATGAACCGCCAGATCAGCCTGTCCAGTCAACACCGCTTCTTCAACACCTTTCGTGAACAGCGCTTTGCCACCCACCTCTCGCAGAGGACGATCCAGGATCACATCTCCTTGTGTCGTCATGGGTTGTAGAGCGACATGAACACCTGACACGGCGTGCTCAATGGCTGTCGCAATCATTTGGCTTTGCGCCAAAGCAAGCGGGCTTCGGCGTGTCGCCAAAAGCAATTGTTGGTGTGTTTGTCTTCCGCTCATCCCTGGACTCGTGCATATATGGGTGCTGTCGCAATAGCTTTAAGGCTATGCAGAGTAGTATGAAAGTCCTAGGAATAGAAAGCAGCTGCGATGAGACCGCCGTGGCCTTGGTGGATACCGACGCTCCACCCAGTGCGCGGATCCTGA
>CAXBRM010000012.1:0-21800 GCA_963978305.1 uncultured Rhodospirillales bacterium | reverse complement strand
TGGCGATGGTTGATCACAAAACCGACACGCTCAGCCTTGGTGGCGGCGGCGGCGGCAGTAGTCGCAGACGTCGTAACGTCGGCCCAAGCCCAGTAAAAACACCCCAGCACCACGCAATAGCGGCGGTGGCAACCGTGTGGATCTTACTGAAGTGAAGCAATGTGCTGGTTGGGCTGCCGTCGGGGGCGCAGTCATGATTGGTACCGGTGCGGGAGCTCCTTTGGCCTGGGGAGTTGCCGCAACAACATTTGCTGGTTGCTTGTTTATTGAAAGTCTTGATTAACTGAGCATGTCTTCCACCGTTAAGGCGGTGGAAGACTTTATCGGGAAGAAACAATATGGATCCAGGTTTTAGCGTATTTATAGCCTCTATGTTTGGTTATTTTTCAGGCATTGTCACCCGTCCGTGGCCGCGACGGGGCAAGCTTTTATTCGTCGTCTGCACCTGTGGCGTTGGTGGCCCGACCTTCTGGTTGCTAGGCCTGCTGCCCATGCAGGCGATGGTATGGTGCCTGGTGTTTGTTTGCGTCTTTTATTTGAGCGTGCATAGCCGAAAAAAACCGGATCAAGGATCGGCTTGAGCGACGTTTTGACAGATACTGCGTGGGGCATCGCCGGTTGCGTTATTCAGAACAACAACTTGGCGAGGAGTGCTGATGATGTTCCCAACAATTAGGGGCGACGAAACCGCAGACTGGATTCAAATTGCGATTTTTCTGGCCATTCATGTTTGTTTTACAGTCGTGACGTACATGATCCTGAGGTGGTTGTTCAGAAAAACCAAGTTCTCAGATGATTGGCGGGTTGCGCTGGTGAGCAGCTTGGGTTTAGGCGTTATGTCAGTGACGTTAACCATGTTCCAAATTGAAAACCAGTGGCTGGAGACTTTGGTGGCAGCAGCCCTCGCGTTGCCGTTCGCACCGTTGGTGCTCTATTTTTTGTTATTAGAGCGAAAGCGAAAAGAACAAGAAAAGCAAGAATGATCCAGTCTGTGTACCTGGTTGGCGGCCCCGACCGCCAACCGGGTCGCCCATAAGGATGAGCAATTTATATCCATCAATCGAGGTGATGGCGAAGCGAAAGGTCGACAGGCGGAGGCCGAGCTCTCAAAGCCGGGTTATGATAAAAAGAAAACCAACGCGATCCTTTACACGGTTCTGCGCGCCATCGCCTTTCGGCCAAACTATGGACCATACATGACAGGATGGGAGGCGTTTGGCTTTTCCTTCGCATTGGCACGCCCAGGGCCGATATCGAACGGCTGCTGCAGACCGATTACTGGCCGTGCGCGGACGCCCCAGATTGTCTGGAGTTCCTTTATAATGCTCGCGACAAAAGTGTCCGCTTCTATGTCGACGCAGGGCGATTGGCTTGCCACGAAAAGTTCAACACCTGACGCAACAGCGAAAAATACAAGATGTCTCTGCCAATGGTATCATTGCTGAGCCAACAGGCTGGATCCATAACGGAATTTCGCCACGGATGGCATTTTATCGGATACCGAAACACCTCTCAGACGGGCCCAGCCGCGCGGTGGCCACAAGTCTTTGATTTATCACCCAAGGCATCGCCGCCAAACCGCCCCTCAGTGTTTCGGGATCCATTAAAGACAGGCCGTATTATTTCTGATATGCCATTTCCTGATATTATTTTCTCATAAATCCTGAGAAAAATTGATCCAAACACGCAACTCAATTGGCTTAGACTATGGGCCGATTCTCTGTTGGCAGTTCTGACGAATGTTCAAGCGCTTTAAGCGCCATTACAAGACATTTTCCCCTGAAAAGGCTCAAAACGCGGATGAAAATCCCCGCTTGGCATGCTTCTTCCTGGCTGCCAGAGTGCCTGAAAAGCCACCGCCAAGCGTCAAATTTCATATGCCCATAGTCATCTAAATTGATTATTGCATAAATTTTATTCAATATAATTTTTTTAATGGCCACGGATAATTTTTGTCTCTAGGGAGGCTGTAGATAGCAATTTTAGGATCCTGAAAAGGTAAACCAACATTGCTATTTATGGCATCAGTGAGACGAAAAATGCAGACAATTAGTAAGATTACGTTCGGTACGCCTGTCCAAATTAGGATCCTAAATTCCAATTTACAGGCTATCGCCCTGTCCATCGTTGTTACACGGGACGCTGGCATGCGATGGCTGTTCAGAAAATTGCGTGCCACGGATGATTAGCGGCTGACGCCGGTTAATGATCTGGTAATCGGCACGCTTTCATCCCGGACAACTGCGTTCAACAGGTGGTCAACCTCGATCCTCGACAGTTGCGGTCATGTTCCTCATCTCATGAATTTTTTTGGCCTGCGCTCAAAACAAGAGCGTCAGGGAAGGGGAAAGTCGTGGATCAATGCACGGCTTTGAGGACGAAAATCGCGCAGCGCCTTTGAACGGGTTGGAGAGCGGCTGGCTCGTCAACTTTTGACATCAATGGCCGGAGCCCTTTGCGGAGCCTCTGGCAGAGATAATGAACAGGAGCAAAAAAATGCGCAAGCAATTAGAAATCACTTATAGCCTTGATCACGAAACGGACATGGTCAGCTTTGGCGGTGGTGGTGGCGGCCGAAATCGGCGTCGCCGTGGCGGCCAAGGTCGGCGTGCCAACAACAACTGGGCGTGGGACGATAATCTGCGGGAGAACGGTAGAGACACAGCCGTCACCGGCGGGAGCATGGCTGGTGCGGGATACGCCCTCTCACAGCAAGAGGGTAAAGCCGCTGTGGGCGCAACCGTTGTGATGGCAGGAGTTGGTATATCGGTGGGGGGAGCCTTTACAATGCTCGTTGGTTTCATTGGCGGCATACTTGACAGTTTGTTTTAAGCTCGCCAACCAGTCTCTCAATCGGGCGTTTTGGATCGCCGCTTAACGGCATTTTGAACGGCGGCCGCGACAACATCAGTCGTGGTCGCTTTATCCATTTTTGGCTTTTCGATCTCAAATCTTTGGCTTTTCGATCTTAAATCGTCGCGGTGATGCTTCTGCGCTACCATTAGAATCTCAATAAATCAGTCTTTTACCCTTGATTCCAAATGCATTTATGGCAACATCTACATAGATGTTGGTTCCGACACCAGTGCCGCTGCTTGGCTTAGCCTTCCGACCCCCTCGGCCAGAGGTAATCATGGCTGTGTGGGTCGCGGTCTTGACTGAAGGTGGTTCACCAGGCCAGACAAACGCGCCTCGGAAACTTCTTGGTTGGCGCCACCACTTGACATGCCCAATCACGTGACGCGGTTGGGTCGGGTGACGTGCTCGATCGTTTCAAGCAGATCGTTCGTTATTTCTGGATCTTTTGAGCGGGTTGATCAACCAAGGCCCAGATGCCGAGATCCCCGAGTGATTGTTCGCTTGGGGTCGGGACGGTGAGAAGCAAAAGTGATGCCATACCACCTTCTCACCGCCCTGCTTTTCTGGGGCTCAAAGCCAAGCGCTTTGATCTCCTGACCTCAACAGCCAAAGCACTTAACAGCGCATTTGGCAAGCGAAATGACGGCCAGAAGAAAATCATTCAGCGTTTATAATACATGAATATGGTTGATCACAAAATCGACACGCTCAGCCTTGGCGGCGGTGGCGGGTCGTGGCGGATTTGGGATACAGCTGAACGGTACTCGGACAAAGGTGCCGACTACGGTACCGAAGTTGGTGGCTTGGTTGGAGGAATCTTAGGTATATGCGTCATTGTTAGGCGTGGCCCAATGTTATTCTCACTTGAACATGAGGCCGAGGCCAATTTCGTAAAGTTTTCGATTACTGGCGGCGCAATGCTTGGCAAAGCTACGGGCGCTCTAGTGGGTGCAGGTGTTGGAGCCGGTGTGGGAACTGTCGATGCTTTGCGACATAGCGGTGGTACACGCAATAGTAGCGGTCGGAGCACCAGTAGCCCGGCTCGCAGATTTTAGGGTTCAGCTCAGTGTCGTGATGATATCCTCCTCTCCTTTCAGCAATCGGCTTGAGGCTTGGGTAAGCGTCGAATGTGGCTGCGAGGCTTCATAACTCGCCCAAACTGTTGGTCAGGCCATCGCTGATCGGGTCGGTGAAGTAACTGAGGACATTGCGCTGTCCGGTGATAATGCTGGCTTTGAGTGTTAAGCCACTGCGCAACGCCAACTCAGGCTCGACTTTCAGCGTTGACAGATCTGTAATGGCAATCACGACATGACTGCCGCTTGTGTCTTGGCGTTTACTTGCGCTTGTGCCAGGTGTCGTCGGTTCGGGCCGGCCAAGGACAATTTTTTTGACGACGCCTTCGATATGGCCATAGCGTTGGTAGGGGTAACTGTCGATTTTGATGATTGCCGTGTCGCCTGGTTGAGCAAAACCAACATTGCTTGGCGACAGCGCAACGCGGACGGTTTGGAAGTCAGAGGTCGGGGTGAGGGTCATGATGGTTGCCCCCAAAGATTGCGGCGTGCCGACCAAACCCTCCTCAAGCTGAGAAATGTAACCATCAATCGGTGCTGTCACTGCTCTGCCGGCGCTCAGTTTGTGGTTAATGGTTGCCAAATTGGCGGCCAACTCAGTGCTTTGACTCGCCGACAGAACCAGCGTTTGCATGTTTTGATCAATTCGTTCCGAGACACGCTGGTTGAGACCGCCCTCCAGCTCAGCCTGCGACACCGGGATCAGGGCACGTTCCCGCGCCAGCTCCAATTCTTGCGCCTGAAGCCGCAAAACTTGACTGTCGCTGTCTTCAAAAGTGATCCGACTGATTAGCTGGCGGGCGAGCATCGCGGCATTCCGATCCCGTTGCGCACGCGCGGTGGTCAGTTGATCGTTCACGTTTTTAAGCGCATTGTCGACGGCCACCTGGCGAACACCAAGCGCTTGGATTTGACTGTCGGTGACGCTGACCTGTTGGCGCAGCGATGAGCGGTCGGCCAGAGCCTGGTCTTGGATCGCTCTGGTCGGGGTCAGACAAGGGCCGGGTTGACGTTGACCCGGTAGCGGGATTGCCAAATGAGGCAGCGCTTCAAACGCATTCGCCAAGCTCAGTTTCGCCCCCCACCACTGGTCGCATTGGGCCGCCAATTGAGCAAGCACTGCCTCGCGGTCAAATTCAAGCCGGGACAGGTCGAGATCAATGAGCCGCTGGCCTTGCGTGACATCTTCACCAATTTCAACCAGAAACCGGTCAATTGTGGCGTCCACCGGCATCAAAACCAGCGCTTGGCCGCTATCATTTTGGATTCGGCCCGGCAAAATCTGGACGATGTCGACTTTGACAAAGTAGGAGCCGACCAGGATGGAAATGACAAGAAGCAGCAAGAACGAGAAGAACCCGACAATTGCCCGTC
The DNA here is from genome assembly GCA_963978305.1 of uncultured Rhodospirillales bacterium. Classification (GTDB taxonomy): domain Bacteria; phylum Pseudomonadota; class Alphaproteobacteria; order UBA7985; family UBA7985; genus CAXBRM01. The sequence goes on along the minus strand of CAXBRM010000012.1, from coordinate 16,491 downwards.
CCGCGCGGTAATAGGTGATGTGCTCTAAGCTTGCCATAGCGCTCGGTACTCAGGGTTTTCGAGAAGAGCCGCGTGATGATCTTGGGCGACTTTCTGACCGTTTGCCAGCCAAAGCACTGCGTCCATTTCCTCCAGCAAATGCCCGCGATGCGTAACAAATAGCAGCGAAGATTGCGGTTGGCTTTGGACGAAACGGATGAATTGGCGCTCAGTTTCCTGGTCTAAAGCATTCGTCGCTTCATCTAGAATTAAAATTGGCGCCCCTCTCAATACCGCCCTTGCCAGCGTTAATCGCTGGTATTGGCCTTGTGACAAAATGCGTCTGACGTGTTCGATTGGGAAATCATAGCCACCAAACTTCTGGCGCAGAATTTGGTCCATACCCAGCGCCGCCAGGGTTGGTTCGACCATGTCCTGCTGGAAGTTTGGATTTGCCATGGCGATCGCCTCCAGGAAAGTATCGCCCATCAGCTCGTCGTTGCTTGTCGCGTAGCTGAAATTGGCTCGTGTGTGTTCTACCGGGTCATGGGTGACGTCAAGCAAGCCAAGGGTCATGGTGCCAGCGACCACCGGCACAAGGCGGAGCAAACTCTGTACAAACACCGTCTTGCCCGCCCCGGACGGGCCAACCACGGCGACAGCGCTATCGCGGGGCAGCTCGAATTGGCCAATCGATACCAATCGCGGCGCTTCTATATCGGCGTCGATCAAGATTGTCTCACGGCGTTGTCGGATAACATCTGGGTCGCTCAGATTTTCGTCAGCCGGCAGGGAAATCGGCGGGGCAACCTCCCAATTCTTGAGCGTTAACGAGGTCGCTGCCGGCGGGTTATAGTCAAACACCTCATTGGTTTCATGCTTGTACTCGGCGATATCACCCAAACGCTGTGCCGAGACGCGCATAGCCTGAAACTCATCAAACAAACCGGCCAACATCTCCAATGTTCCGGTGACCCGCCCGGAAAACATTTGAAACGCCAAAAGTTGACCCAGCGTTAATTCCCCCTTCATCACGCTGGCGAAACCAATAAACGTGATGATCGGATTGATGATCCCCCAAATCAGATCGCTGCCCTGGCCATAAAAGACACCCAGGACCGACAGCTTCAAGGATGCTTGTTGAGCATGATTATTTCGCTTGCCCAGGTGATTTACCAGGGCAAATTCCATCTGTTGGCCTTTGACCTGGAGCGGACTGCCAACCGCTGTCATCATCGCATTTGACACTTTCGCATTTCGATCAAACACACGTCGTGAGAAATGTCTTAAAAAGGGGCCAAAGCAAATTGAGACAATGCCTTGCAGCAAGGCAGCAGCCACGATGACCATAGTCATCGTGGCATTGATCCAAAACAAAATTGCAAAAAAAATCACGCCATAAAGAACCTCAAAGACAATTTCGAAACTGCGATTGGTCATCGCGTTTGAAATACTCGACAATTCTTGCGTCCGCGCGATGATCTCACCGGCACTGAACCGGCTGAAAAAATCATTTCTTAGGTGGAACAGGGTACCGTAGGCATGGGCGACAGCGTTGCGCCCCATATTCAGTCCAGTCAAGGTTCCGATAAAGCCTCGAAACCCACCCAGCAACGCTTCAAAGATCGCCACGAAGACAAGGATACCAACAATAACCTGCAAGGTGGAGACATTGCCACTTACCAAGACGCGGTCCACAATTGCCTGGGTCGCAAAAGGGGAGACTAAGCCCAACAAAAAAATAATGAAAGAACCGAAAGCCAGCAGCAAAATGTTAGGCCAGCTCCCCCGGGACACAGGGAATGCGAACCGAAAAATTGACCACATGCCGGCCTCTAAGTGAAGATCTAAACTTGTTTTTTTTACATTTAATTTAAATTCGTTACAACTGTCTTTTTTTGCATATGTAATTGTTTATAATAGAAGTTGTCTGGTTTGTGAGAACAAGCTGATGGGCTGGACATTGGGAGGCGAGGCTTGGAGCGATACTGTCAAAGAGGTGGCAGCCAAGACGCTTGTGTTGCGTGTCAGAGCAGCGACAAGCAAAGGTCGCAGCGAGATCTGATATAGAGAATTTTCCAACCTTATGCTCCGCATGATGAATTCATCCTCGAAAATGGATAAACATAGAAAAAACTGCCGCTTATGAGCCCAAATAGGGCACCGAGATTTTTATTTTGTTTTATCTATTGCCAAATCACGAAAAAATTTTCGTCAATAGTCTGAAGGGAAATGAAAGCGAGCACGGCGCTCTTGCTTATCTTCTTGGCAATTAATAATAAAAGCCTTGTGTTTTTTGCGTTAACACCAACGTTGCAAAACATGCTGAAAGCGCAAGATGACTTGTAAACCTGATAAACCTGACGTCCTACGAAAGGGCTACACTGCGCATGACACGTCAAAAATCAATTGTTGCTGAAACAACGCTGCAGTCTTGGCCTGTCGGCGGCCACGACCCGGAGCTTGACCACCTTCTGGCTACCCATGCACCTGACGGCAGCACGATCAATTTAACGACAGCATTGAGCGACCCGTTGCTGGGCGAAACGGCATTGGTCAGCAGCTTCGGGGCCGAAAGTGTGGTCTTGATTCATTTGGTTTGGAAGGCATGTCGCGATATTCCTGTTGTTTTCATTGATACTGGCCGCCACTTTCCAGCCACTTTAGCCTATGTCGATCACCTCAAAAATGCTCTCAATTTGAATTTGCACGTTGTGTCCGCCGACGCTGAACACATCAACCGCGAAGATCCTCATAAGACTTTGGATCGCATTAATCCTGATCAATGTTGCCAGCTTCGGAAGGGCTTGCCGCTCAGTGATGCGCTGCAAGGTTATGATAGCTGGATTAGTGGCCGGAAGCGCTACCACGGTGGCGCTCGGTCGCACTTGCCTTTGTTTGAACGCGATGGTGACAAAATTAAACTCAACCCGATGGCACGATGGGATCAGACGGACGTGCAGGCGTATTTTGAGGCCCATGATCTACCCCGCCATCCGCTGGAACGATTTGGGTTTTTGAGCATTGGATGCGAGCCATGCACCCGCGCTGTTGAAGAAGGCGAAGATGTCCGGGCGGGGCGTTGGGCGCACACACCCGAAAAAATTGAGTGTGGCATTCATATCAGCCCAGAAGGCAAAATTATTCGCCTCAGCCAACAATAAACCACCAAAATTTTTGAGCTGAATAATCTTCGGCACATGGCATCTTGCCAAGATGATTTTTCAGGGCTTAATTGTGTTGGCAATCAAGTTAAGATTAGGAGTGCGGACATGCAAAAGCTATCAATCATCCGATTTAAGCCGAAGCCCGAGTGTTTTGATGAGTTTGTCGCCAACATCAAGGCTCGCAATAACAATGAATACGCCACTTTCCATCTCATGCACGCAGGGGATGAATTGTATGCGATTCTCATCAGAGACGCTTCGACACTCGAGGCAGACGCTGCCGATGGGGTCGAATGGCTCGATGGGCAACGCGATCTGCTACAGGAATATGATGCGGTGAATCGTCATACAATTCCACTGACGGGTGATTTGCTCTGAGCCATAACCCTAGACATAGACTTTGGGCATTGATGCCAAAGTGACCTAATCTACTGCCTTATTGGGTCGCCGCCATCACCTATTTCAGCGAGCCTTGGTTAAGTGTGATTTGGCGACAAGCCCTCAACGCTTGGCCGAATGCGCGGCGCTGATTCCAACAGCATTTGCGTATAGGCGTCTTGCGGGTTCATGAACAGATCGCTGGCGTCTTGCTCTTCAACCAAATGACCACGGTTTAACACACCAATCCTGTTGGCCATCGTCGCTACAACCGCTAAATCGTGGGTAATGAATAAGTAAGTCAGCCCAATATCAGCCTGCAAGGCCTTAAGAAGGTTCAATACCTGCGCTTGCACGGAGACATCAAGCGCCGATGTCGGCTCATCGCAAATAATAAAGTCTGGCTCGGAGGCCAACGCGCGTGCAATTGCAATGCGTTGACGTTGTCCCCCGGAAAACTCATGCGGGTATTTGGTCGAATCCCCCTCGCTGAGACCAACCTGAACCAAGAGTTCTTTTACACGGTGTTGCTGATTTTTTTTGCCGCTTCTAAGGCCAAAAGCCACCAAGGGTTCGGCAAGGATATCACCGACACGCCAACGTGGATTCAAACTAGCATAAGGTGACTGAAAAACCATTTGAATCCGGCGGCGTAAAAATTTTATTTCACGACGACTGGTCGCAGGATCGTTCAGGTTTTTGCCGTCGATTGTGATCGAGCCACTGGTCGGCTGTAGCAATCCTGCTGCTATTTTTGCAATTGTGGATTTGCCAGAGCCACTTTCGCCAACCAGCGCATAGGTCGTGCCACGCTCAATGCCGAAACTAACCGAATCAACAGCTGTTAACAGATTTTTGGGCCGCATCGCCAGCATCCTAACCAGCCATGGATCTGACAAATCATAGACACGCGAAACGTTCGTGGCGGTGACGAAGGTCAAGACGCTTCTCCCTCAGCCCGCCAACAGGCAACACGATTATTGAACTGAGGCGGGCTTTCCCAGCGACAGCGATGTTCGACGAATTCGCATCGTGGATGAAAAGCACAGCCCGTTGGCAACGCGTCCAATTTCGGCATCGCACCGGGAATCTGATGCAACGGTTTATCACGTGCTGCAACATCAATTACTGGCGTTGAGGCCATCAGTCCGCGGGTATATGGATGCTCTGCAGCAATCAAAACTTCATTGGTTTGGCCAATTTCCACCAGTCGACCAGCATACATTACAGCAACTCGATCAGTGGTTTCAGCGATCACACCCATATCATGGGTGATCAGAATAACGGCAGCATTCCGACGCGCACATAGCGTTTTCAAAAGCTCAAGTATTTGTGCCTGAACCGAAACATCCAACGCGGTTGTTGGTTCGTCAGCAATAATAAGTTTGGGGTCGGTCGATAGTGCGAGCGCAATGACAACACGCTGGCGCATACCACCGGAAAAAGCGTGCGGATAGGCATCAAACCGATCAGGATCAATGCCCACGTCGCGTAGGCTTTCCCTGGCACGCTCTTTAGCTTGTGCAACTGTCAGCGACGAATGGTGTAAAATCGTTTCAACAAGTTGATCACCGATAGTGCGCAACGGGTTGAGGCTGGTCAAAGGGTCCTGAAAAATCATCGAAATCGCGCTGCCCCGAACGCGCTCTGGCCGCTGATCAATGCGCTCGCCAGAGAGCCAGACTTCGCCACTTTCTAACCGACCAGGATGATCCAGTAATCCCATGATAGCCAAGCCCGTGATCGATTTTCCAGCACCGGATTCACCAACAAGCCCCAATATTTCACCGCGATTAACCGTCAAAGATAGGTCATCAACAGCTGTTAGCTGCCCACGCCGCAGGTGAAATTTTACGCTGATATTTTTGAGTTCAAGCAGCGGTTCTGGCATCACTTCAACCTCGGATTGAGTGTATCACGAAGCCAATCGCCAAAGAGATTGACAGACAATGCAAGTGCCAAAAGCGTCAATGCTGGAAAAAGCAGGATCCACCACTCACCAGAAAAGAGGAAATCCTGCCCAATTCGAATGAGCGTTCCCAGCGAGGGCTCAGTGCGCGGCGCGCCAACACCCAAAAAGGATAAGGTCGCCTCTGCAATAATCGCCAATGCAAGCGTAATGGTCGCGATGACGAGAACCGGACTCAGGACATTTGGCAAAATATGACGAGCCATAATCTGCCACTGATTAAGTCCGATCAATCGCGCTGCCGCAACATATTCTTTTTCCTTTTCGACAAGCGTCGACCCCCGAACCGTCCGGGCAAACTGCACCCATTCAGACAAGCCAATCGACACAATCAAAACAGCAATCGCCATTTCGTCGCGCAACGAGGCTGGTAATAGGCCCTTGGCAACACCAAAAATAAGCATAGCAATTAGAATAGAGGGAAACGTCATTTGAATGTCTGCAAACCGCATGATGAAGTTGTCAAGCCAGCCGCCAATATAGCCCGCAATCAACCCCAGGGTTACACCCAAAACCATCGCCAGCCCGACGGCCATCATCCCAACAAACAGCGACACACGCAGACCGAACAGAATGGCTGAGAACAAATCCCGCCCTTGATCATCGGTTCCCAAAAAGAAGACTTCGCCCGTGAAGGCATTGGGTTCCATCGGCGCTGTAAATCCGTTCATTAAGTTTAGGCTTGCCGGATCAAAAGGATTTGTCGGCGCCAAAAAGTTTGCAAAAATGGCTGATAAGATCATTAGAGCGACAACCACGAACGATACCAGCGCGACCGGCGAACGGACAAAATCAAAAAAGAAATCGGAATCAACAAAGCGACGTAACATTTTAGGTCGACCTTTCATTGAGGCCGTCACGAATGCGCGGATCGATAAATAAGTAGAGAATATCGACGATCAAATTAATGATCACAAATAAAGTCCCGACCAACAAAAGGTAGGCACTCATGACAGGGATATCGACAAAATAGACCGAGTTAATGAACAAAAGCCCGACACCAGGCCATTGGAAAACCGTTTCGGTAATGATGGCAAAAGCGACAATTGACCCCAATTGCAGACCGGCAATCGTCACCACGGGCACCAACGTATTGGGCAATGCATGGTTAAAATTCACCTGCCCTTCAGACAAACCGCGCGCCCGCGCGAATCGTACGTAATCCTGACGGAGAACTTCCAGCATTTCTGAACGGGTTAAGCGCATTATTAAGGTCAGTTGATACAAACCTAAGGTAATACCGGGTAGCACCAGCGATTTCAGCCCAGAAACTGTTAAGAAGCCCGTACGCCAAAAACCCAAATCGACAGTCTCACCCCGACCAAACGAGGGCAGCCATTTCAACTCAACGGCGAACAACCAAATCAGCAAAACACCGATCAAGAATGTTGGTAGCGACACGCCAATCAAAGAGGTCGACAAAATAAAATTTGACAAAAATCCTCCGCGGCGAATCGCTGTATAAACGCCAGTAATCGTGCCGACGAAAATAGCAAAAAGGGCGGAAACAAATGCGAGCTCAAGCGTTGCGGGCAGTCGGCTGGCAATCAAATCTGCGACGGGTAGCGCACCACGATAAGAATTACCAAAATCGAATTGCAGCGCTTTGATAACAAATCGCGCATATTGCTGGTAGATTGGGTCATTTAGGCCGAGCGCTTCTTCCAGCGCGGCGCGCTGATCCACCGTCGCTTCCTGGCCCATAAGGTTATCTACCGGATTACCGACGTACCGAAAAATCAAAAAAGATACCAGCGCCACGACCAGCAGTACTAAGAACGCTTGACCCAGTCGCCGTAGAATAATCAGAAGCATTACGGCTACCTAAAAATCTGCCAACCAGCTGTCTGTGGGAGAGAAACTAACTGGTTCGCCTATTGAAATTGAAAAGAAAAAGCAGAGCGAGGCAATTTACAGCCTCGCTCTGATAAACAGAATATACCTTAGTTAAAGGTCATAAACTGGAAATGCGGCTGATCCTCAGGCTGAACATCAAATACAATGTCGTCACGCAGCCCCCAGTTCAACACTTGATTGTGGATCGGCAAATAAATCTGGGCGTCTTGAATAGCAGACCAAATTTTCCCGATTGTCTCGTCACGAACGGCCAAGTCAGTTTCTGACTCTAGGCTGACAATCATCGCGTCAACATCAGCGTTTGAGTATCCTGTCGGGTTCCATGAACCGCGATCACCCGTTTGCGTGTGGACCAGGAAGTTGAAGATGTAGTGAGAGTCGAAAGTCGGCACACCCCAGCCAAGCATGTAGAAGTCAGAGTCACCACTTCTAATGAACGGGAAGTGCTGCGCCTTTGGTCGTGCATCCAAAGTAACATCGATGCCAATTTGACCCATCATGCCCACAGCAGCCTGGCAGATTGCTTCATCGTTGATATAGCGATCATTGGGGCAATTTAGCGTGATGTCAAAACCATCAGCATAACCAGCATCGGCCATAAGCGCCTTCGCCTGATCAAGATCATAAGCTGGGTAAGCGTTCAGTTCTTCCGTCCAACCGTTGACGAACGGTGGCATAATAACGCCTGTTGGGTCCGACTGATCGCGCATCAGTACTGCTTTGATAGCCTCCCGATTGATGGCAATATTCATCGCCTGGCGAACCCGCAGATCGGCAGTTGGGCCCTCAACTGTGTCAAGGCCAAAGAAAATCACACGGTTTTGCGCGGCTGTAGCGAGTTGAAGCCCGCTGGTATCAGCAACGCGTCCCAAGTCTTGCACTGGAACGTCCTGAATGAAATCAACTTCACCAGACAACAGCGCTGCAACACGAGTGGCTGCTGACTGGATCGGCGTGTAAACGATTTCAGTCACTTCATTCGGATAAAGATCTGCGCCCCAGTAGTTTGGGTTAGCGCTCAAAACTGTTTTTTCGTCGACTGAACGGCTGACCAGCATAAATGCGCCGGTACCATTGGTATTCATTGTCGCGTAGTTAGTTTCACCAGCTGCAAAATCATGGGGTGTAAGAACGTCATTTTCTGCCGACCAACCCTCATCCATCATAAACATGTTGGTCAAGTTGTTGATCAACAGCGGGTTGGCACCATTCGTTTCAATGTCAACAGTGTAAGCATCAACAGCGCGGACGTCAGCGACAGATGACAATAGCTCTTTCATATCTGAAGCAGGATCCATCGCACGGTTGAGTGAGAACACGACATCGGCGGAATCGAAAGTGGCACCGTTATGGAACGTCACGCCTTCGCGCAGCGTAAACCGCCAGACGTTAGGATTGTCCGGTAGAGCGGCCCATGAAGTCGCCAACGAAGGAATAATCGCACCGGACATGTCGCGCTGCAATAGCGAGTCATAAATCTGGTGGGCGAGTGTATGTGTGGGGCCTTCATTTTGCGCATGGGGATCCATGGTCAAAGAATCACCAGCTCGTGCCCAGCGGATGGTTTCAGCCGAAGCTGTTAACGCAAAAGCGGTTAAAGCCGAAGCAGTAATAAAAATTTTGCGAAACATCATATTCTCCCTGAAAATTTCGTTCGCTCAACTAATAAATCTAATAGTTGATGATAAGCACAAGTAATGCTTGCTGTTATTGTAATCGTTGTTAGCTGGTGCAGCAACAATACAAAATTATCCGGATTATGTATTTTGCATTCGTCCAAAACAAAAAACGGGTAGGTCTTTGGAGGCCTACCCGTTCGTACTCAGTGAGTTTTTAACGCTTTCGTCTTCAGCACCCCAAATCGCCAGGTACCTGATTAAGACGAGGGGTGTACTCGCGACGCTCAGTGAGATCCCACTCACCCTGTTCGCCTTCGCCATACCAACCCCAAGTGCCGCTGGTCGGAGCCGTTGTCCGAGTGTTGAAGCCCCAATCAATCCAACCGACGCGCTCCTCATTTGTAAAGATGCCCTGGTAGCTGGTGCCATCCCATAAACCAGCAACGATGCCGCGGTTACCGTAGTCAGCAATCAAGAACAAGTCTTGAGCAATCACACGAATGGGACCGTAGCTGCTGCTGTAGCTGCCGTTGAAATCTGTCCGGCCATTGGCAATACTCCGCATTGCGCCACCATTTCGCGCAAAACCACGATAATAGTTGTTTGTTTCCTCGTTGATCTGGTCTCCAGTCCATGAGCCACCACGGCCATCTTCCCATTGCCAGCGTCCTTCAAACTCATCGCCGGTGATATCAAACTGGAAATTACCAGCGCGGTCATTGTTGGTGAAGACACCACTGACGCATCCACCGACTTGTTTGCCAACGATGATGCCTTTGTCCGCATATTGTCCAACAACATAGTCGTCACCAACTTTGTGGAGCTTGAGTTGACCAAAGCTGGTGTCCCAAACGCCTTCAAAAGAAACTGGCAAGACAATGTTTGGAAAAGGTATTGGGAAAGGCAACACCGGTTGAGGCGTTGGCGTTGGCATTGGAACCGGGCTCGGGATCACAATTTCTGGAAAACCTGGGAACCCACCGCCAGTTACCTTGCGGAAGCGATATTGGTAAGCTGTGTCGTCTCGGTTGTCATGATAATCTGAAAAGACATCGACAACCAACTCATCGCCGCCGTCCATGCGGATCCGCATTTCTTTCGTCGCAAATCCCTGATGATAAATTGCCTGCAGATATTCATCGCTGGTGTGCCCACCATTTATGTTGAACGAAAAGCTGACATTGCCCTCAGTGATGTTAAAGGACAGTCCATTGCCGTTGCCAGTCGTTTCGCTGACGTAATCACCCTGGACCTCACCCCAGTAACAGTCTGAAGGGCTACAAGAGCCGTAGGCAGCGACACCGAGGTCCGCCGGATCGATGATAATTTTGGTAACGCCGCGAGTGTTTGAATTTATATTTTCCCAAACACCGCCGTAATTGTTTTGATCAGCATTGGCGACACCAATAGCGCCAAGGGTTGCAGTAAGAATTGAAGCCGCAGCTTTCAAAGAACTAGAAGTAAACTTAGACATTTTATTGCACTCCGAATTAGGTTGTCTATCCAGCCACTTCCCAAACCGAAGCGACGAAGACTTTGTGTCAGAGATTAGAAAAGAATGCTTTTCGCTATTTATAATACAATGTTTCACTTTGTAACAAGCGTTGACGAAATGTTGTACGCTCACCTGAATCTGAAACGCAGTGAGATAAAACCACTCAACGAGCCCTGAATTCGACCTCCCGCCATCGAAGCTTGTGCTTTGAGCGTGCCTGAAAAGGGAAGCGCCTTTGTTGATTGACAGTTGGTTTTTCTAATTGTTGGTCACAGCCAGCCGCGCGCTTGAGAACAGCGCCACAGTCCAATAAGAGATAAGACAAACGCAGCCAGCACACCCATAAATGCCCACCAATAAGGAACCAAGGATACACCAATGCCAATTGAGATTTTTCAGTTCCGCTATCGCGCTGACAATTACGGCGTCTTGATCCACGACCGAGCTACGGGAGATACAGCATGCGTTGATGTCGGTAGCCCTAACGGTGAGGCAGAACTGGCGGCGCTTGAACAAACCGGGTGGTCACTGACACAACTATGGATCACGCATCATCATGCTGACCATATCGACGGCTTAAGATTCGTTAAAGCTGCAACTGGCTGTAGCGTTTTTGGCCCAAAAGGATCAAAGCGAGAAATTGTCGGCATCGATCACTATTTGGAAGACGGCGATCGATTTGAGTTTGGCAGTCGGAAGGTCGATACCCTTCACACCCCAGGCCATACCTTGTGTATGCTCAATTATTATTTGGCTGGAGACGCAACCGTGTTCACAGGGGATACTTTGTTCTCGATGGGCTGCGGCCGCATTTTTGAAGGCACGCCAGCCATGATGTACGAAAGCCTGATGAAGCTTAAAAGCTTGCCGCCGGAAACGACCGTTTACTTTAGCCATGAGTACAGCCGCTCCAATGCCGACTTTGCCTTAAGCATCGACGCCAATAATCGTGCCCTCATCGAGCGCTCAGAGGAAGTTGACAAGTTTTTGGCCGTCGGCGCACCGACCAGCCCAACCAGTATCGCGGCCGAACTGGCAACCAATCCGTACTTTCGCTGCGACGATACTGACATCCGAAATTTACTGGGCATGACCCACGCAAGCGATCTTGACGTCTTTACCGAGATCCGTCAGCGCAAAGATACTTTCTGACTGGGTTGGATAACATACAAAAGGTTACTGATGGCTGCCAAGCAACGAGCCGATCAATGCCACCAGATCCTTGAGGCGAGTGAACCGACACCAACATGATTGGCTGACACCGACGTTTGCCACACAACCGACTGAAGATCGAACTGCGTAAAGAATCCGTTAAGCCTGCGAAACCGTCAGTTTTTGTGTTAAGGTTAAGTCATGTTGGATTTATTGTACTTAATCCTAATTGTTTCAGGCTTGGCGCTGATGGTTTATTGCGCCTGGCGACTTTGGGCCGGACATGACAAGGGGCCACGCTTACTGCGGCCCAGGTCTGGGGCCTTCAACACCCAAGAGAATAAACCTAGCAGCCAGACGCACCGCGCCGTTCCACTGGCATCAGATCCATCAGAAGCTGAGACGGCGTTTTGGACGCAAGATATATCAGTGGTCTTAAAATGGGCGATGAAGCACGACCAAGAACCCGGCACAGGATGGAATGCTGTTCTAAGCGGGGCGCTGCCTTTGCAAGACCAGATAAATCTCGCTCAAACATCCAAGGTCACTGCAGCTTGGCGGCAGTATTTTTTGACAAGCGCTTACATTCATATTGGTGACGTACGCCACAAGGTACGAAAATCAGGCAACCGAACCGCACTGGCGAACGCCTATGCTATCTGTCAACGCGCGCTAAACAGTAAGGTGCCGGATGTCGCCGAATGGGCGATCCTATCTATGCGTTATTTGGATGATGAGTTGTTACCAGCGTCATCGTCAGACCGTTTCTCTTGGTCGCCAAAGCCAAGTGGTCCGGCTTAGTTGTCGCGCTGATCAAATGTTTCTTGCTTCATTTCATGCTGACGGCGGATGAACCATATCACCAGGCCAATAAGACAAGCCAACCCAAACGCGGCATATGCTAATAGTAAAAACATCGATATTCAGGCCACTAAGCCTCGCGCTCTGCGATTACAGCGGTACCATAAGCATTGATTTCAGTCGCACCAGTTGTAATTGAACTTGCATCAAAGCGAACGGCAATCACCGCGTTTGCACCCATCTTCTGAGCATCTTCCATCATTCGCTGCAACGCTTGTTCTCTGGTATTTGCCTGCATCTCCGTATAGCCACTCAACTCACCACCAATAACACTTTTCAGACTGTTAGACAGGTCGGATACCGCGTTACGAGAGCGTACAGACCCGCCCCGCGCGATCCCCAAAGTTTTGACGATACGATGCCCCGCAATATTTTCACTCGTTGCCATAATCATGATTATCTTCCCTCAAAAGCATACATTATCTGGAAAATCATAAAACCAAGCTTCATAATAGGCACAAGATATATCAAATCAATTCATTTAGAACGGACAGCGGTAAGTGTCACCCAGGCAGACAGCAAGGTGAGTGGTGCCAGAACCAGCACATGGGCGCTTGCCATGCTCAAGCCACCAAAAAACCATTGGAAAATCACTGTTGGTTCGTCACACGGCACATACTGTGGAGCGCCCAGGTCAGGGTTCATCCATTGCTCGAGCGTAACGCCGCTGGTATCGCCGCCGCCGCCACAACTGTCCAATCCTGGCCACCACTTTTGCTCGACGCCAATGTGGAAGCCAGCCCAATACAATGAGAATGACAGGGCGAGCACAATGGCAAGACCGAGCACAAAACCAACAACGCGACCATGGCCCCCTGATCGTGTCCAAAGCACGCTAGCGACAAACGCTAAAGGGATGGCCACGTAATGTCCGAGCCTTTGACGCAAGCATAAACCGCACGGCGCCATGTCTAAAACATACTGGCTAAACAGGGCCGACCCAACGATCAGGGCACTAGCCACCGCGATGATGGCGAACCAGACAGAAAGCGAGGAACGTCTCATGATACATATTCCTTCTTGTACAGGCGCTCAATAACAAGCAATGTTGTGTAAAAATTGACAGTCAAAACACAGACAAAATATGATATGATTGTGTTTTTCAGCAAGTAATTCTGGAAAGGTATCTGCCATGGCTCAGCTCACTGCCGTCGACTATCAGTCACCGACCGCCAAACAGGATTTTGTTCGCTCGTTACGCGAAACAGGCTTTGGCGTGCTGAAGAATCACCCGCTTCAGCAACGTCAAGTGGAAAGCATCTACAAGAACTGGCACGATTGGTTTTTGGGTGACGACAAATGGAACTATAAATTTAACGGCGACACCATGGACGGTCTGTACCCTATGGAAATCAGCGAAACTGCGAAAGGCCAAAGCGTCAAGGATATTAAGGAGTTCTTTCATTATTATCCTTGGGGTGTTTGTCCACCATCCCTAAAGGACGAGGTACACACTTATCGCGAGAATGCGCTGGTACTGGCTGCCGAATTGCTTGTTTGGGTAGAGGACGAAACCCCAGACCATGTGAAAGCCCTTTTTAGTATGCCGTTGCCAGAAATGATGAAGGACAGTGACAAAACCTTGCTGCGCATTCTGCATTATCCACCGCTGTCGGGGGATGAAGAAGCCTCCGCAATTCGAGCAGCGGCACACGAAGACATCAACTTGCTTACTGTCTTGCCTGCCGCCAACGAACCAGGCTTACAGGTGCTTGGAAACGATGGCAGTTGGATTGATGTTCCGAGCGATTTCGGCAACCTGATCATCAACATTGGCGATATGCTACAAGAGGCGAGCGGCGGCTATTATCCCTCAACAACGCATCGCGTCATCAATCCCGATGGCATGGATAAAACCAAAGCACGCATCAGTTTGCCCTTGTTTTGCGCACCACGCCCAGAAGTAAAATTGAGCGAGCGGCACACAGCTGAAACCTATCTCACCGAGCGTTTGAAAGAGCTCGGCCACATAAAGAAATAGCATTCGGGTCTGGCTGATACGCAGCTCCTGGCGCCAGGATGATAAAATTTCGGCAACAGCCGTCGCCAATGCCGGAAGATCCAGCGAACTGGCGACTTTGGCAAGCACGTCATAGCCCTGGGCAAGCAGCCCGAAACGACCATTGTGTGAAGCGTAGGAACCTTACAAGCCGCTGAGACACAAAGATTTTTTGACGGTCAGTCCGAGGCGCGTCGCGCGATATTATGCGATGACTTCAATTCCCCGCTCTGTTAAACTGACAAAGCTAACCCGAAGGATACTGAAATGACACGCTCCGACATCATCGATCTGCGCAGTGACACTGTCACGCGACCGAATGAGGGAATGCGACAGGCAATGGCCTCCGCCCCTGTTGGCGATGATGTCTGGGATGACGATCCGACCGTTAAAGCGCTGGAAAGCCGAGTTTCGGATTTACTGGGCAAAGAAGCAGGACTGTTCTTGCCTTCTGGGACTCAAAGCAATCTCTGTGCTGTGTTGACGCACTGCGGGCGCGGCGATGAAGCACTGGTCGGCGAACATTACCATGTTTACACCGATGAAGCGCGAGGCACATCGGTTTTGGGTGGCGTCAGTTTACATCCCATTGCGCAAGAAGATGACGGCAGCCTCCGCCCCGATCTGATTCGCGCTGCAATCAAACCTGACGACTACCATTGCCCAGTAACGGCGTTGTTGTGCCTCGAAAACACCCATTGGGGGCAAGTGATCAGTCTGCAGCACTGCTTGGATATGGCAAGTGTCGCACGCGCCAATCATTTATCTGTCCACCTGGATGGTGCACGCCTTGCAAACGCAGCCCTTGAGTTGCAATCCAGCCTTGAAGGCGCCTGCCACTTCGCCGATACGGTAAGCTTTTGTCTATCAAAAGGACTCGGCGCACCACTGGGCTCTGTCCTGACAGGTCCAAAGGCATTCATCGCGCGGGCACGCCGTTTGCGCAAAATGCTTGGTGGTGGCATGCGGCAAATCGGAATCGTCGCAGCAGCGGGTCATTACGCCCTGGATCACCATTTACCAACATTGGTCGACGATCATCGACGTGCCCGTCGGCTAAGCGAGGGTTTGGTCAATACCGATCAACTAAGTGTGCTTCGTTCACGAACGCAAACCAATATGGTTTTTGTTTCACTGCCTCTGGGAGGCTACGCGCATTTTCAGGATCATCTGAAACGTAAACATATCCTAATCTCTGGTGACGACGACTGCGTTCGCTTGGTCTGTCATCACGACTTACGCGACGACGACATCACAAGCGTGATCACCGCAATTAACCAGTGGTCAGGCGAATGAACAAAGGCTGGATGCTCTTGATCCTCACGATAATCGGCTTGAGCATTTTGCTGATTTTTTCTTTTCAACGGCATTTCTGGTCAGCTAAATCCGCCGTGACGATTTTTGGCGGTACGCAAGACAATCAAACGATCGTCGATCCTGCCGCATGTCAGGCAAAACGAATTGAGGCAAACACTGATGACAGTGATGTCATCCCACCCTTGACATTCATCCGAGATATTCAAGAGCACTTGTTGGCATGCGATCCAAACCAAAGCGCGACATTGAGACTGACAGCGACTTTCCGCCCCGAACAAATTTTTATTCCAGGCTTTCCATCGCAAGCAGAGCTCAATGCTGATCAACGATTGCGTGGCGTCGTGACATCCCTGTTGACATTAGGCTATGAAGCAACCCAAATCGACCGTATCTGTTTACAGGGGTCAAGCAACCGGTTGCGCATGAAAATAGTGGAGCAACACTGACGTTCAACGACCATGATGACGTGCATCTTTCATCGCAAGGCAAAGGATCTCCAGCATGTATACTCTCTATGCGGGTAAATTCTCCCGCGCACTGCTTGTCGAAATGGTGTTAACGGAGCTTGATATTGACTATCGCCGCATTGATCTCGATTTACTGGCTGAGGAACAAAAGACCGCAGAATTTCTGAAAATCAATCCCTCCGGATGGATCCCGGCCCTGGTCTTGATGTCTGGCGAAGTCTTGTACGAGAC
>CAXBRM010000011.1:0-22307 GCA_963978305.1 uncultured Rhodospirillales bacterium | reverse complement strand
TACGCCTCTCCAAGCGATGCATCTGAACCGGCAGCAAGGCGCGCCAATAACCGGTTTGCGCCATCAACATCGACCCAACCGAGGGCACCACGGATGGACGAGCAAGCGCCGAGACAAATCAGGAGAACGCTGCCCAAGCGTGCGCCCCAAACGATCATTTCCCACAGGATCAGTCGATATTCAGGTGTTGGCTTTCTTGTTTCAGCATAGGCAACCCAATTAAGAGCTGCACCATCATCGTCAAAAACACTATCGATGCTGAGATCGACAGCAGCCCAAAGACCAACCGCCCCCAGGACAATGAACACGACACCAAAAACGATGTTGGTCAGGCTGACATTCTGCGTGATGCGTGCAAAGTTCTCAATCAGATGGCCAAAAGCGCTGAAGAGTGTCAAAAGACAGAACGCTGGGACGAAAGTCTTCCAAACCCAAACGAATTGGACGCCGTCCCCATTGGGGCTTGCCTCAGCCAACTTCCAAGCCTGTTCAATATTGCTGAGCGAAAAATAATATAAAGCCGCCGCAAACGGGATCATGAACAGCAAAGTGCCTAAAAAGTTGATCCGAGCCTGACCGTTTGAACCCAAAGCTGCATAAATGATATCGACCCGAACGTGGGCATCACGATTGAACGCAAAGGCTGATCCCAGCATGAACAACGCCGAAAATCCAACCAACAAGAGCTCATCATAAAAAGTCGTGAACAAGCCAAAATATTGATTTTGAGCGAAAAAGTAACGGTTAAAGACAATCATGGATTGTAAGACAACCAGCAGCAATCCTAAACTTGCTGTCGCCCAACCGAGTCGATCAATGATGGCATTGGCAAGCCGAGCCCAGGTAAGCATCCGCCAGTCACCTCCCTAAATCACAGAACTCTGGCGCGAACAAACAAGAAGAAAGCCGCCAGCACCTAAAGCCACTGGCAACTCCCTTCATCAAAATTAAATGCCCGATCCGACAATTTAGATATTGGCATTGCGTGCAGCCAAGTACTGGCCCTCAGAGACAGCGATCCAATCCGAGATCGTCTTTCTGGCGGCGACAAAGCTATCGTGGACTTTGGCAAACATTGGGCTCTTTGATCGATTTTCTTCCATCACGTCGGCAGAAGCTCGACCGAAAGCGGCCCAAACATCCCTTGGAAATTCGCGCGTTTCGGCGCCGCCACTGACAATGCGTTTCAGAGCACCGCCATTTTTGGCCAAAAATTCGCCGTAGATATAGGCATTACCAGCGCCCGATGCCGCGGCAAGAATTTGTTGATCGCCCGCGCTCAAACTGTCCCAGATGTTTTTGTTGACCCCAAAGGACAAGCTGGTGCCCGGCTCGTGGAAGCCAGCCGTATAGTAGTAACGCGCCAAAGTATTCAGACCAAAGGCCTCATCGTTCCAGGGACCGACCCATTCAGTGGCATCAATGGTTCCTGACTGGAGGGCACCTGCGATCTCGCCGCCCGCAAGAGCAAGTGCATTTGCACCCAAACGGTTTAGCACTTGACCGCCAAGACCCGGCATTCGGATGTTCAGGCCTTCAAGATCCGCCACATTGTTGATCTCCCTATTAAACCAACCACCACATTGAGCGCCCGAATTGCCGCCCACAAATGGCTTGATGCCCAGATCAAGCGACAATTCATCCCAAAGCTGCTGGCCGCCCATATGGTTGATCCAAGCATCCTGTTCTTGCGCTGTCAGGCCGTAAGGAACCGCGGCAAAAAACGCGAGAGCCGGATCCTTACCAAGGTAATAGTACTCCGCCGAATGATACAAATCAGCAGCACCTGACGCCGTGGCATCAAAAGCCTGCAATCCTGGTGCAATCTCGCCAGCACCAAACAGCTCGACACGGATCCGACCGTCCGTCATTTTTTCGATCAAGTCAGCAATGTGCTGTGCACCAGTTCCCAAACCTGGGAAGCCCTTTGGCCATGAGGTGGTCATGCGTAATTGTAGACGGCCTTGCGAAAGTGCAGGCGCGGCTAGCGTGGTTGCACTCAGACCAGCAACCCCAGCAGCACTCGATTTCATCAGAAAATCACGACGTAACATATTCAGTCCCCCAAAAAATTTATCAGCCTTGCCTTCTGCAAGCTGGTCGAAATGCTTCATATGATAAAAAAATAAATAAATAAAATATTTTATTTAAAATAATATTTTTGCCGGTGCGAGTGAGAATGTGAAGCGATGGGCCAGCTATGAAGCAAACCCCCTTGGCAGTTGCTGACCGGTGCTGTTAAACTTGACGATAAGAGGAACTTGTTCTGGCAATGCCAGCACCAAACGAGGAAAAGAGTGCCGCAAATGAGTGGACCAGAAACCCTGTACGATAAAATTTGGAATGCCCACCTGGTGAAAAACAACCAGGATGGCACATCGCTGATTTATGTTGATCGTCATTTGGTACATGAAGTCACCAGCCCCCAGGCCTTTGAAGGCCTTCGTCTGGCAGGCCGCACAGTGCGCCGTCCTGATTTGACGCTGGCTGTCCCTGACCACAACGTGCCCACCAGCGACCGTCAAGGCGGTATCGACGATCAGGAAAGCCGCATCCAAGTCGATCAATTACGCTCGAATGCTGACGAATTTGGCGTGCCCTTATTTGACATGCTCGACCCACGCCAAGGCATTGTGCACATTGTTGGTCCTGAGCAAGGCTTCACCGTCCCCGGTGCAACGATCGTCTGTGGCGACAGTCATACCAGCACGCATGGTGCGTTTGGTGCATTAGCGTTTGGCATCGGGACAAGCGAAGTGGAGCATACCCTTGCGACCCAAACGCTGATATTGAAACAGTCGAAAAACATGTTGGTCGAAGTGAATGGCCAGCTTGGCGCTGGCGTTACGGCGAAAGACGTCATCCTGGCGATCATTGGCGCTACCGGCACCGCTGGTGGCACGGGTCATGTAATTGAGTTTGGCGGCAATGTCATTCGCGAGCTTTCCATGGAGGGCCGGATGACTGTTTGCAATATGACGATTGAAGGCGGCGCGCGTGCCGGTTTGATTGCCCCTGATGAAACCACTTTTGAATACCTGAAGGGCAGACCGATGGTGCCCAAAGGTGAGGCGTGGGAGCAGGCAGTTTCTTACTGGAAAACCCTGAAGAGTGACGAAGGCGCCCATTTCGACAAAGTCATCAAGCTGAATGCTGAAGACATTGCGCCACAAGTCACCTGGGGCACCAGCCCGGAAGACGTGATTGCGATCACGGATAGTGTGCCGGCGGCAGGTGATTTTGACGATGAAAATAAGCAGGTCGCTGCGGCGCGCAGCTTAGATTACATGGGCCTAAAGCCAGGCACACCCATGAGCGACGTAAAAATCGACGCTGTCTTCATCGGCTCGTGCACAAATGGACGGATCGAAGACTTCCGCGAAGTCGCCAAAGTCGTGGCAGGCAAAAAAGTTGCTGATGGCGTTCGCACTCTACTGGTGCCTGGCTCGGGTTTAGTGAAAAGACAAGCCGAGGAAGAAGGGCTGGACAAAATCTTTATCGACGCAGGCTTCGATTGGCGGGAACCAGGCTGTTCCATGTGTCTGGCCATGAATGCCGACAAGCTGGAAGACGGTGAACGCGCGGCGAGTACCTCAAACCGCAACTTTGAAGGCCGCCAGGGACGTGGTGGGCGAACCCACCTGGTATCACCAGCGATGGCCGCCGCCGCCGCGATTACCGGTAAGTTAACCGATGTCCGGTTTCTGTAAATCCTTGCGATACACCATAGAATGAACGAGAATGACGATGGAAAAACTCATCAAACACGACGGGCCAGCCGCCCCCTTGAATTTGGTCAATGTCGACACCGACATGATCATCCCAAAGCAGTTCTTGAAAACGATTAAGCGCACAGGTTTGAGCATTGGGTTGTTTGACGAGCTCAAGCGCCGACCTGACGGTACATTGATCGAAGATTTCTCGCTCAATCAACCCCAGCACCAAGATGCGAGCGTCCTGGTTGCTGGCGACAATTTTGGCTGTGGGTCGAGCCGCGAACACGCGCCTTGGGCGCTGCTGGACGGTGGCTTCCGCGTGATCATCGCCCCGTCGTTCGCGGACATCTTTTATAACAATTGCTTCAACAATGGCATCTTGCCCATCGCATTGCCGCAGGCGCAAGTGAACAAGCTTATGTCGGATGCCAATCAAGCGGCGCGGCTGAGCGTCGACGTTGAGGCGTTGACGGTAACACGGCCGAACGGCGAAATTATTCGCTTTGACTTGGATCCAGCGAAGCAAGAGCGTTTGCTCAAAGGGCTTGATCCCATTGGCGTTACGCTGGAAAATTCTGCCGAAATCGATGCTTTTGAAGCGAAGGATGCTCAGGCACGCCCATTTATGAGCGCAGCAGCCTAACAAACTTAACACTGAGCAAGTCGCTGCGCTCCTCGGTCGAGCTAGCAGCAACTGAATTTTTGGACGATAGAGATCATGACGAATGCCCTTAATTTACTGCTTCTGCCCGGTGATGGTATCGGTCGCGAGTGCATGGACCAGGTGATCCGCATTGTTGACTGGTTTGGCGCAAATCGAGGGTTGCAGTTCAACCTGGATCAGGACGAAGTTGGCGGCGCCAGCTACGATAAATATGGAACGCCCGTGACCGATAGCGTTGTTGCGCGCGCAGCCGCTGCCGATGCAGTACTGTTTGGCGCCGTCGGTGGGCCCCAATATGATAATTTACCGGTCGAGCATCGCGCCGAGCAAGGGCTGCTGCGTTTGCGCAAAGATCTGGATTTGTTTGCCAACCTGCGGCCGGCACAGTGCTTCGACGCGCTTGCGGACGCGTCCAGCCTGAAACGGGAATTGGTTTCGGGGTTAGACATCATGATCGTGCGTGAGCTAACCGGCGGCGTATACTTTGGTGAGCCACGCGGGATCACCGAGCTGCCTGATGGTCAGCGCCAGGGCTTAGACACGCAAGTCTATACCACCCACGAAATCAGACGCATTGCGCGGGTGGCGTTCGATTTGGCGCGCAAGCGCGGTAACAAAGTCCATTCATCGGAAAAAAATAACGTGATGCGCAGTGGGATTTTGTGGAAAGAGGAGGTGACTTGGGTTCATGACAACGAAGCCAAAGATGTCACCCTCGAACATATTTTGGCCGATAACTGCGGCATGCAATTGGTTCGTAATCCCAAGCAGTTTGATGTGATTGTCACCGATAATCTGTTTGGTGACATGCTAAGCGATGTTGCTGCTATGCTCACCGGCTCGCTTGGTATGTTGCCATCAGCCTCACTCAGCGCAGCGGATGAAAATGGCAAGGCGTGTGGCATGTACGAGCCTGTCCATGGCTCTGCACCAGACATTGCCGGTCAAAACAAAGCCAACCCCTTGGCCAGTATTTTATCCTTCGCCATGGCGCTGCGCTACAGTCTCGACTTAGGCGCTGAAGCAGACCGCCTCGAAAACGCGGTCGATGCCGTGCTGGCCAGTGGCGTTCGAACCGGCGATATCATGAGCGACGGGATGAGCCTTGTCGGATGCGATGGTATGGGCGATGCTGTCTTAGCGGAACTGGCCAAAAGCGTTTAGGTTTGGTGCTTTGCAACGGACGGCGGTCTGCTACCATGATCTGCCCTGTTGATGCCACACCAAAGCTTTGCTTCAGTGAGAAAGAGATTTTTTAATCAACAGGGAACGTATGGCGATGAGTTATCGTGTTGCCGTGGTCGGGGCTACTGGAAATGTCGGTCGAGAACTGCTGAACATTCTACACGAGCGGAATTTTCCGATTGAAACCGTACATGCTGTTGCGAGTTCTCGCAGCTTGGGCCGCGAGGTCGGGTTTGGCGATGAGCAAACCCTGGTTTGCCAAAACCTGGAAACCTTTGACTTTGGCGAATGCGATTTCGCCTTGTTTTCAGCGGGTGGCGAGATCTCAAAGGAATACTGCCCCAAGGCTGCAGCGCAGGGCTGCATCGCGATCGATAATAGCAGTACTTTTCGTGTATCAAACCCTGACATCCCGCTCGTCGTGCCAGAGGTCAACGGCGATGTTTTGACCGAATGGGCGATCAATCCTGACCGGATTAATATCATTGCCAATCCTAACTGTTCCACCGCCCAGCTCGTGCTGCCGCTGAAAGCTCTGCACGACATTGCCCCGATCCGTCGCGTCGTCGTATCGACCTATCAGGCAACATCAGGCGCTGGCAAAGAAGCGATGGATGAATTATTCACCCAAACGCGGGCTGTTTTCGTCAATGACGAAATCAAAAAAGAGCAATTTACCAAGCAAATCGCCTTCAATTGCATTCCACACATCGACGTGTTCATGGAAGACGGCTTCACCAAAGAAGAGTGGAAGATGAACGTCGAGACCCGCAAAATCCTCGATCCAAGCGTTAAACTGACCGCCACGTGCGTTCGGGTTCCGGCCTTCATTGGCCATGCTGAGGCGGTAAATGTGGAGTTTGAAAGCGAAGTTACTCTGCAACAAGCGCGTGAGGCGCTGGAGGCCTTTGACGGGATTGTCTATTTCGACAAGCGCATGGATGAAGGCTATGTCACACAGGTGGAATGCGCTGGCGAAGACGCCGTTTATGTCAGCCGCTTGCGTGAAGACATCACGGTCGAAAACGGCCTCAGTTTCTGGTGTGTCAGTGATAATCTTCGCAAAGGCGCTGCGCTGAATGCGGTCCAAATCGCCGAGCGGCTCGTGGCCGATGGCCTGATCTGATTCCCAGGATCAATGAATGCTGACAGGCAGAATTGGCACTCTTTGCAAGCCCAATAGGCCGGTTTTCTTTACCTCAGACAGCTGTGACGACGCCTGGGGTTAGCACTGATTGATTATTGAAAAGCAAGAGCTCTAAGGCTTAAGGCACAAAAAAATTGGCCCCAACCATGGTTGGGGCCAACGTTTTTCAATCAAACCAAATTGGTCAGATTAGAATGCAACGGTTGCTTCAAGAACACCGGTCAGGTCAGCGTCAGAAGCCGCCTGGCCAACAGAAGCCTTGATTTCAAAGCCTTCGTGTAGTGGGCAATCGTAGATGAATTCCCAAGACTTGACCAATTTACCTGTGTTGCCGTCAAGGGTAGCTTTGGCTTCGAAACAACCAGCTTCAGCGCTAAGTTCTGCGTCCTTATCAACTGGATCGATTTTTGCTTCAGCAGCCCAGCCCAATACGTCCAGACCAACAGTAACGTCGTAACCGAAGTCAGCGATGTCATCAAGGGTACCAGAAGCACCGATGGCAACAGAAGTGGTACCAACGCTGGTTGAAGCGTCGATGTCGTAGTTACCGCCATCGTTGTTGTCCAACTCAGCACCAATTGAGAAGATGCCTAGGTCATACTCACCAGCAACGTTAATCGACTCAGCACCCACAGCAACAGAGTCGATCGCCGCAGCAGCTGAAACAGAGAAGCCAGCTAGATCAAGACCAGTCCACTCAATACATTCACCAACGATGCCTGCAACATTGTCGTCGTGGCCAGCAATGAAGTCACCACAGCTACCCTTGGCGTCGCCAGTCTTAGCGGTGATCTTGCCCATGAAGTCGCCACCAAAGTAGATTTCAGCGGTCGAAGCGTCGATGCCGTTGCTGTCGTCTTTGATGACAAATGAACCACCGTAGGTCCAGCCCATAGACTCGCCTGCAGCAGAAACAGTCAATGAAGCGTCAACGGTTGCACCGGTGAAACCAGATGCAGAGGTATCTAATTTTGTGTCGAATTCGATTTGACCACCCAAGGTAACTTCAAGAGCAGCAGCTGAACCTGCAGCGACGAGCGCTGAGGTCGCAACGAAAAACTTTTTCATTTTTAGTCTCCTACCCACGCATTTTGCGTAGAATTTGTTTTTGATAACAAGCCGACGTTGTGCCGTACCTGTATTAGTTCGTTTAATGAGGTTTGCTGGTCTCTCAATCTGTTTTCGAGCCGTAATTTCCCCATGACCAAGGCTGTGCCGAAATTACAACAGTCGTTGCAGGCAGCGCGCCTTTAACAGCAATACGAGCATTGACAAGAGTGGAACATCCCATGATTCTGCGCCTTAGACTTTTCAGGCACATGGCAAATAGCCGCAAAGGAGGGCCAGACGGGCGGGACTCGGGCGGCGATCCAAAATTCGGGCTGTTTTGGTTAAACCGGTCAGTGTGACGACGGCCGGCATGCGGCTTATTTGATACAGCGACCGACAAGGCATAGGTTTTGACAAACACGACACGACCCACTGATGCCACTTATGATGTGATTATCGTTGGCGGTGCCATGATGGGCTCGTCGACCGCTTGGTTTTTGACCGATCAGCCAGCGTTCCAGGGTAAAATCTTGGTCGTCGATCGAGATCCAACCTACGCGTTTAGCTCGACGAGCCATACAAATTCATGCATGCGTCAACAATTTTCCATGATATTGAATGTCCAGATCTCTCAATTCGCCGCCGATTTTGTCAAAAACTTCCGTGATTATCTGGGGGGTGACCCACGCGTGCCGGCCCTTAAGATCCAAAACTTCGGCTACATGTATCTGGCCGACAACGAAAAATTTGCTAATCGCCTTGTTAGCAGCCAGCAGGTCCAGTTATCGGTAGGTGCTGCCACACAGATAATGACACGCGACGAAATTAAGACGTCATATCCCTTTTACCATGTCGATGATCTGATCTTGGGATCAATTAACCGCGTTGATGAGGGCTATTGGGATGGCTCGACGGTGTTTGATTGGTGGCGACGGCAAGCACAAGAGCGAGGCGTCGAGTATATTGCCAACGAGGTCGTAGCGGTTGGCAAAAATGCTGCCAACACAAAAATTGAAACCGTAACCTTGGCCTCTGGCGATGTCATAGCCTGCGGGCACCTCGTGAACGCAACAGGCCCTCGTGCAAGCCATCTGGCTGAAATGGCCGGCATTGCTTTACCCGTCGAACCACGGAAGCGCTTTTCTTGGGTTTTCAAAGCTGCGCAACCTCTTGATCAGGACTTGCCTCTGACAATTGATCCATCTGGCGTGCACTTCCGCGAAAATGGCGGTGGAACGTACCTAGCTGGCGGTCAAGCCAACGTCGATCCCGCCGTCGCTTATGACGACTTTGAGATGGATCACAACCTCTGGCAAAACCGCATCTGGCCAATCATTGCCCACCGCGTGCCACAATTTGAGAGCATTAAGCTTCAGTATGAATGGGCTGGTCACTACGCTTACAATGTGCTCGATCAAAACGCGATTTTAGGTCCTCACCCAGGCCTTCAAAATTTTTATTTTATTAACGGCTTTTCTGGTCATGGTTTACAACAGTCGCCTGCGATGGGCCGCGGGCTCGCTGAGTACTTAACTTTTGGTGAATACCGTAGCCTTGACTTGTCTATTTTTGGCTATGAACGCGTGATAACCAACCAGCCGATTGTTGAAAAGGCAGTGATTTGAAATGAGGAAGCAAAATAAAATCGTCTTAACCGGCGCCGCTGGTCGCCTGGGTTCTTACTTGCGTGAACCACTGACCAAACTCTGCCATCAGCTGACCTCAAGCGACATCGTCGATGATATCGGTACCTGTTACGATGGCGAGCGGTACATAAAAGCAGATCTGGCCGACCTTGCCGCGATCACCAGCTTGCTCAACGACGCCGATATGGTGGTTCATTTTGGCGCGATTGGCGACGAAGCGCCCTTTGAGGCCATTTTGCAAGCAAACATCCTTGGCGCCTATAATGTCTGGGAGGCCGCCTACGCTAACGGTTTGAAGCGGGTTGTCTACGCAAGCTCTATCCATGCTGTGGGCATGTACCCCAAGAACCAGCGGATCGACACCGATGTGGTCCATCGTCCAGACACTTTTTATGGTCTCGCAAAGTGCTTTGCCGAAGATTTGGGGCGGCTGTATTGGGACAAACGCGGGTTAGAAAGCGTTCATTTGCGGATTTTATCGTGTGCACAGGTAACCAGTGCCCGCGCACTTGGTACATGGCTCAGCTATAATGATTTGATCCAGCTGGTAACCAGAGCGATCGATACGCCAACAACAGGGTTCAGCGTTGTTTATGGCGTTTCAGACAACGATCGCAGCCCGGTCGATAACAGCAAGGCGCAACACTTAGGCTATCGGCCAGTCGACAACGCAGAGAAATTTGCCGAGAGCATTCTGGCGGCTGAGCCAGAAATTGACGTACACGACCCAGCTAGAACCCACCACGGCGGGCCGTTTGCGTCGGTCGCGCTCGGCGAAAGCGGAGTTGCTCAAATGACAATTGTTGATGACCGAAAAAGCAACGGTTAAGCTGAAGCCCAGCTCTTAACCGAACAGCTCAAGCCCACCTCAAAATTCGACAAGAAAGAGCTTAGGTTGCAGGCTACGGGACAGACACAACCTTTCTGCCATCTGTCGATATAAAAAGTGGTCCTAACCGGAAACGGCTAGGACCACAAAATTAACCTAGCGGCGACCATAAGCCACCGTCACACTTTGATTAGAAAGAAACAATCGCCTCAAACTGTGCTTCAAGATCGTCAGCCTTCGTCGTATCAAGGTTAAGATCGCCCACCTTGACATCTATCGAGAGACCCTCAAGCACATCACAGTCATAGCGCAAGGACCACTTATCGATCTCATTCGCATCACCACTGGTCCAGCCAAGGTCTGCAGCGAAACACCCTCTGGTCAACTCAAGATTGACATCGGCCGGGCTTGCGTCAGCACCATCTTCCCCATCCAAGGCGCCCTCTGGAGCATACTGGACGCGCACACCATAGCCGCCCAAATCAGTATCGGCTGCAATGCTGTACTCAAAGTCGTCAAAGTCTTCATCACTAACGAAGGCCAATTCAAGACCAGCCCGACCCAACGTTAGCCCGGCGATGCCGTCCATGGCTTTCTGATCAAAATCATATTCTGCCTCCACATCAACAATGCCAAGATCAAACGCACCATAAATTACTTGCTTGGTATCCGTAGCAGTACTGCCAGTTTTATCGAGCGTGAGCGCCAGGCCGACAGTCGCAATGCCCAAGTCAAGATCGTTCAACTCAAAACAGGCATCACCGTACACAGAATCAACGCGACCGTCTTCGTCTTGATCGCTCCAAACAGTGTAATCCCCATCAAAATCGACGAAGTTGCCACAGCTCGTCGCCACTTCAACGGTTCCCAGCCAATCATTACCGGCGTAAATCTTGGCACTTGCTAGCTGGATAGCCAACTCGTTATCTTTGACCGTCCGGTTTTTGTCCGCATCTTTGCCGACTTTGCCGTCCACTGTGAACACACTCAGCTTACCCTCGGCCCCATAGGTCCAACCCATCGACTCGCCAGAAGCACCAACTGTCAGATCAATGTCGGTCACCAAATTCTCAAAGCCATCTGTGCCAGAGTCGCCATAATAATCGGTTTGAAATTCAATTTTGCCGCCGAGTGTAACATCAAGAGCGGCCGCAGAACCCGCAGCCACGAGAGCCGAGGTCGCAACAAGCAACTTTTTCATTTGCATCTCCTACCTGCACAATAAAGTGCAGATCTATTTTCGTTATAATTTTTGCACGGTGACCAACAAGCAAGCTTGGCCTGGTCGCCTGTCATTTCCTAACTGCATCGAATCCCATCGTCATTTGTTTTAAAGTTTGTTTGTTTTTTGTCTTAAAATATGTTGCAAATTTAACTCATCATATTTTTATGAAAAGAGGAACATCAAAACGCAAAAAAAACCGCAGTCACAAGACTGCGGTTGAGTGCCAACATTCAAATAACAAACGCAATCTGAATACGGGGTAGGATTGTCTCAATGAATCAACTCGGACCACCAAAACAAAGTTTGCTTTAAATTCTTGCGATGCTTTTGTCAATCTTTAATTAAATTTTTATTTTATCCTCGATCTTATGAGAGCTGGTTGCTTGGGCGGTTTACGATTGGCAGATCCGGTTAAGCGGGGCAGCTGCAGCTGCGACCAAAAAATTTTCAGACATTTTAATTTGACTTTTCTCTTCAATCTTTACTAAATATGTACATATATTCGATGTCCTGGTAAAAGATTGACTAATGAGGACAGGTTTAAACTTTCGTATTGAGGAACATCGCATGAGTGGAAAGAAAAAGTCTTTTGACGCTGATCAGTGCAAAGTCATTGATCGTTTCCTGGTTGAAACAGGACGCCACCGCGATTTGGCTTTTTTTCGCCTCGCCGTAAGCTCCATGGGACTGTGTTCTGAACTGCTGGCCTTGCGAGTTGGCGATGTTCTAGACAAAAATGGTGTGGTCGGTCATCGATTTTTTACAGGACAGAAAAAAGCCGTAAAAACAGCACATTTGATTTCGACCTCTGCTCGAACGGCCATCCACAAGCTGATCGTTATCGAGGCACTTAGCCCATGTTCGTATCTGTTCGGAGCAAGGGGTGATTACAGTAAACCGATTTCTCGCCGTCGCTTAACCACAATTGTTAAGGATTGGGCAACCAAATTGGACCTAGATCCAGCAGATTATGGCTTGCATAGCCTGCGTCGGGCGGGTGCTTCACATATTTACCGGTTGACCGGCAATTTAGACGCGACACGCCAGCTTTTAGGCCATAAGCGCGTTGACGAGACCATCGCTTACCTGGACATTCCGCGCGAAGATGTCCTTGACTGGGCAGAGAAATATGCCGTCATTTAGTAGTCGTTGCTGCCGTTTAAGTCTGAGTTAGCGTCAATCATTTGTTCAATAATCGAAACGTCTTCTGGGTTATTTAGTTCCCAGAACTGTTGGCCGTTATGGTCGACAATAACGGCAAGAATGTCGCAATTGTTTTCGATGAAGCGAAGCTGCTCCAGCCCCTCAGCCTCCTCAAGCGGACCGAGTCCATCTTCGCCCCACTGACGATATTGGTGTAGGGCCGCGACACGATAGGCATACAGTCCAACATGATGATACACTGGGCAAAGGCTTAAAGCGTCTGGCCCATCAAGGAACGGGATTACCTCTTTCGAAAAGTAAATTGCGCGGCCGGTGTTTGATAAAACTGCAGTGGTTGCCCCGACCCTTCCCTCGGCTCGGTCATTTTTAAACCGATGATAGCTTTCAACATCACACGCCAAAACCGGCGTCACCATGGCCACGTGAGGATTGGCAGCGGCTGTGGTCAAAACAGCTTCGATAAACCAGCTGGGTGTCAAAGGTGCGTCCCCTTGCAAGTTTACCACAATGTCATCATCGGATAGCCCTAGTTGAAGAGCAGCTTCTGCGACACGCTCCGTGCCGTTCCGCGCCGCTGTGCCTGTGAAAACAACTTGGCCACTCTCAGCTTCGACGGCCTCAGCAATGCGTTGATCATCCGTTGCCACATAGATTTGGGCGTTGGGCAACACCTGCCGGGCGGCGTCTAGCGTGCGCAAAATACAAGAGCGACCGGCAAGCTCCTTCAATGGTTTGCCAGGAAAGCGTTTAGACGCGTAGCGCGCCGGGATGATGACTGTTGTCGACATAGACGCTTTGATACCGACTATTGCTCAAGCTCGCTATCCCAGTACAAATAATCTTCCCAACTTTCATGCAAGAAATTTGGCGGAAATTTGCGACCCATTTCTTGTAACTGGTGCTGAGTAGGTCGCATCACGGGCTTGCGCAGATGCAGATGGGTGTCTTTCAGCATGCGATTGCCTTTCGCCAAATTACATTTTTGGCAAGCCGTCACAACATTTTCCCAACTTGTACCGCCACCCTTTGAGCGTGGAACCACATGATCAAATGTGAGGTCGTGGCTTGGTTTCTGAACCGAGCAATATTGGCAACTAAAGGCGTCGCGCAAAAAAACATTGAAGCGAGTGAAAGCTGGCTGGCGACCCATCGGCACATATTCTTTCAGGGCGATGACGCTGGGCAAGTGCAATTGAACACTCGGGGAACTAATTGTTCGCTCATATTCGCTGATCACGGTTACTCGACCTTGAAAGGCAGCTTTGACAGCGTCCTGCCAGTGCCAGAGACTCAACGGCAGATAACTTAAAGGCCTAAAATCGGCGTTAAGTACCAATGCTGGATGGCTTTCTAAACTGATCACCGCACTCTCCAAATGGTTTGTGAGAGATTAACCGTCAGAAAAGACAGGTCAATGACAAGTGGCCGTAATCCACAAAAAAAGTGCGTATAATATTAAAAAAATACGCAAAGATCGCGGGTGTAGGAACTCCTTGTGCATCCAGAAGTCAGTTGCTATAGCACCCCACCCTGTTTGAGTAACTTTCTTGTATCGGGTGATTAGCTCAGTTGGTTAGAGCGCTACGTTGACATCGTAGAGGTCACAAGTTCGAATCTTGTATCACCCACCACTTTTTCGTTTCGCTGCTAACCTTTGGCTTTTCACCCTGGCCTCGATCACTTGTCCAGCATGGCAGCAGCCCAAACATCTGCGCAGCAACGCTCGGGATAATGGCATGTTTTTTGGTGGCAATTTACGCGCTTGGATTGTTCTGGGGCTTGCCCTCGGTCAAATGGCAACCGTGCTGTGGCCTTTGACTGGGTTGGGCGTCTCCATTCAGGACCGCTCTGATTCTCTTCCAACCCCCCTGGTGCCGATCGGCTGGACGTTTTCGATTTGGGGTCTCATCTATCTTGGCGCCAGCGCTTACGCCGTTTGGCAATTCTTGCCACGCAATCGCAATCATGCCCTCAACCATCGTGTCGGATGGCTCATCGCCTACATGTACTTGGTGAACACCAGCTGGCAGGTATGGGTCAGCGTTTGGGGGTTCGGCTGGATAGATTTTCTGGCGTTGGGTAGCGAGGCCGCTGTCGGGACCGTCGTGTTGTTCCGGATGAACCAATTGCCGCGTCTTGGATGGGGTGCCGTGCTAACAGCTGTTTGGTCTGTTGCCTTGTTAACTGGCTGGACGACAGCGGCTTCTTTCGTTGGCTCAACCGTCAGCGCCAGCGCTATGGGTTTCGAGTGGGCCACAAACGTGACGATCGGCAAATGGATTTTGTCAACCGCGATCGGGTTCTCTGTAATACTGACTTTGGCTCATCGCCACTGGGTCTACGCTGCCGCCATCACTTGGGCCAGCTGGGGCGTCTACAACAATGCCCAGATCAAAAACCTGGCCAGTATTGAGCAGATAAGTTCCTACGCTGTGATGATAATTGGGGCATCAACAATCCTGGTCCTCCTGTGGCGCGGTCAGTCGCGCTTGATAAACAGAAGTAGTGATTGAAAACCAGATCTCGCAGTCATGCGCTAGCCAGCAAAAAAGATACCTCAGCCATACCAGACTTTTTTCGGGTTTCCGGAACAAACAAAAACTGGCATTTAGTTTAGGAAATACGCCAGAAAGTTGTTACTATGCATTCCGCTTCCGCCCCATCGTCCAGTGTCCTAGCCGTTATCGGCCAGACTCCTATGCACGAGGTAAAAAACATGGACACGGGGCTTTGTCGATTATTTTTAAAGCTTGAAAGTCAAAATCCCGGTGGCTCCATTAAGGATCGCATCGGATTGAGCATGATTGAAGCTGCTGAAGCCAACGGGGATCTGAAACCAGGCGACACAATCATTGAAGCAACGGCCGGCAACACTGGTTTAGGGCTGGCCTTGGTGGCAGCACAAAAGGGCTTCCCCATTGTTCTGGTTGTTCCGGATAAGATGGCTCAAGAAAAAGTGTTCCATCTCAAAGCACTTGGTGCAAAAGTTTTGACCACCCGAAGCGATGTTGGCAAAGGCCATCCAGAATACTACCAAGACATGGCTGAGCGATTAGCAGCTGAAAATGATTGGTATTACATCAATCAGTTCGAAAATGCAGCGAACCCGACAGCCCATTATCGCACAACAGGACCCGAAATTGCCGCACAAATTCATGCAAGTGGCGCGGGCCGGGTCGATGCCTTGGTCTGCGGCGTCGGCAGCGGCGGGACAATCACAGGTCTCAGCAAATATTTTACCGACAGTAACGAAGGCACTGAAATGGTGCTCGCTGATCCCGAGGGATCGATCCTGACGCATTTTATTCAAACCAACACCGTTAGCGGCGACGTGGGCAGCTGGCTGGTAGAAGGCATTGGTGAAGATTTTTTGCCGCCGATCGCTGATTTCAGCCATTGCAAAAAGGCTTATAGCGTTAGTGATGCAGATGCCTTTCGGGTGGCCCGTGAACTTCTCAAAGCCGAGGGCATCTTGGCCGGTAGCTCCAGCGGCACTTTGATAGAAGCAGCGCTTCGTTACTGCCGCGAGCAAACAACGCCTAGAAACGTCGTCACATTCGTTTGCGATCGTGGCGACAAATACTTGAGCAAAATGTACAACGATCATTGGATGGCAGACAACGGCTTCCTTGTGTCAGAACCGCGCGGAGATATTCGTGATCTGGTTGCGCGCAAACACGATGAGAATCAAGTTGTGACAATCAAGCCAAAAACCACGCTCGCCGCTGCCTACCGCCAAATGAAACTCTATGAGATTAGCCAATTGCCGGTGATGACAGAGGATGGAGACTTGGTTGGGCTACTTGATGAAGAAGACCTACTGATGCGCGTTTATCGGTCAGGCGGTTCGTTTGAGGGCAACGTTAAAGAAATCATGACGACCGACCTGAAAACAGTTGACACCAAAGCCTCACCTGAAGATGTCATGGCATTATTGAGCCAAGGCATGGTGGTGCCCGTGCTTGAAAACGGTCGTTTCCACGGGATCATTACGAAAATCGACATGCTGAACCACATGCGGCTCAATGGAGGGTTGCGTCAATGACCACAAACGTCAAAAACCAACAGGGTTTCGCAACCCGAGCAATTCATGCGGGCCAACAACCGGACCCAACGACTGGGGCGATCATGACCCCAGTCTATTTGACCAGCACGTTTGTCCAGGATAGTCCAGGCCAGCACAAAGGTTACGAGTACAGCCGCAGCGCAAATCCGACGCGCCAAGCGTTGGAAGATTGCATTGCCAGCTTGGAGAGTGGCGCACGTGGCTACGCATTCGCCAGCGGCCTGGCGGCCGAAAGCACGATTCTGGAACTGTTAAAAACAGGCGATCACGTCGTTGCTGGTGATGACCTGTACGGCGGCAGTTACCGGCTGATGGAGAATGTTCGCAAAGAAACAATGGGTCTGTTATTTGACTTCGTTGACTTCAGTGATCCTGCAAAAGTCGAAGCGGCCATCAAACCAGAGACGAAGATGCTATGGGTTGAAACGCCAACCAACCCATTGTTGAAACTTTGCGATCTTGCCCAAATCGTTGAAATTGCTCGCAGGCACGGGCTCATCACTGTCTGTGATAACACCTTTGCCAGCAGTTTTGTGCAACGCCCGCTGGAGCATGGGATCGACATCGTTTTTCACAGTGCCACCAAGTATTTGAACGGCCACAGTGATATTGTCGGTGGCGTGGCAGTTGTCAGCGCCACAACCCCCTACCCTTGGATAGAAGATCGCTTACTGTACCTGCAAAATGCAATTGGCGGCGTCATGGCGCCTTTTGATGCTTTTATGGTCTTGCGCAGTCTCAAAACCTTACCGGTGCGTATGAAAGCGCATTGCGACAGCGCACTCGCCGTTGCCAGATATTTGGAAGCCCATCCCAAAATAGAGCGTGTCTACTACCCCGGGCTGACCAGTCATCCTCAGCATGCATTGGCAACAACGCAAATGCATGGCTATGGCGGCATGGTTACTGCTGTTTTAAAGGGCGGGTTGGAACCAGCGCGTGCCTTCTTGGAGCGCTGCCGGCTTTTCTCATTGGCTGAAAGTCTGGGTGGTGTTGAAAGTTTGATTGAACACCCAGCAATCATGACCCATGCCAGTATCCCGCCTGAGGTAAGAGCCGAGATCGGCATTGAAGACGGTCTCGTGCGGTTGAGTGTCGGCATTGAAGACTTGAACGATCTACTAACCGATCTTGAGCAAGCACTCGGCTAAGGCACTGATTCGTCAATCTAATAGGACGTTCCAGCGCCGGTTAAAGCCTCACTTTTGAGATCGTTTACGACCGAAGCAGCGCCTTGGGCAATGAAAATCGCATCGGAACCAACGGTGACAAATTGGAAGCCTTTATCAATCATTTCCTGGGCGTATGCAGCGCTGCCGTTATGGCAACCGACTGGCTTACCAGCAGCCTTACCAGCAGCCAAAATCCGCTCCATCCCTGCAACCACTTCGGGCTCACGCTGATCTTGACCTGGTTTGTAGCCCAGAGAACTCGCAAGGTCTGAGGGCCCAATGTAAAGCGCGTCAATCCCATCTACGCCCGCAATTTCCTCACAAACTTCCAGGGCCTGTCGGGTTTCAATCATCGCCATCCGAATGATGGTCTCGTTGGCATTGGCAGGGTACGGCCGACCCCCATAGACATTGGCACGAATTGGCCCATAACTGCGCCCGCCCATCGGCGGATAGCTCGCATATTCCACAAACCTAAGCGCATCGTCGACACTGTTGACCATTGGGCAAATGATCCCGTAAGCACCAGCATCAAGAGCTTGCATGATCGCGGCAGGATCGAGCCAGGGCACACGCGTGAAGGGCACAGTTTCAGTCGTTGAAATTGCTTGAAACAAGCCGATAACACTCTCGCCATAGACCAGGCCATGCTGCTGATCGACTGTGACACTGTCAAAACCGGCATTTGCCATCAATTCGGCCGAGAAGCCATTACTCAAGCTGACCCAACCATTAATGACCGCACCACCACCAGCCCAGATTTCCCGTACTTTGTTTGCCCGCATCGACACTACCTTAATTTTTGAACCATAAAAATCGTTCACAGCCTGATTATCATGGTTATGGCAATTATCTCGACAAAACGCTATGCCATTGACCAGCTTAATCCTGAAGTCTGACGTTAAATTTAACATGCCTGAACGCATTTTGATGCAACAACAAAAGCGTGTCACAAGCGCTGCCGAATTACGAAGCTTGTTTACGGCGCGAATGGCACAGGGACCATTGGGACTGGCGAATGGGGAAGCGCAGCCGCTGCTGCGAATTAAGTCTTTGTTCATTAGCGACACCCATTTAGGCATGCGCGGGACGGCGGCTGATGAGTTGACCCATTTGCTGGAACATTGCGAGTGCGAGCGCTTGATCATGATCGGTGACATTATTGACGGTTGGGCACTCGGACGGCACTGGAATTGGAAACACCGCCAAGAAACTGCTTTTGATGCTATCTTGATGAAAGCAGCAAAACCATCGTGTGATGTTGTTTATATCCCCGGCAACCACGACGAATTCTGGCGGATTGACCTACCCCAAAAGGGCATTGGTGGTGTTCGTTTTCTGCCAAATGTCCTGATCGAAATGGCTGATGGCCGTTCGTTTTGGGTGTCACATGGTGATGAGCACGACACGGTCACAAATCATGCAACCTGGCTTAGCCAATTCGGCAGCATGCTTTATGAAGGGGGTATCCATGCCAGCAAAGGCTTTAAGCGCATTCTTCAAATAATTGGTTTCAAGGGTTTTTCCGCCAGCCAGGAGCTAAAAAACTTAGTGAAGTATGTGGTTCAACCACCGAAACAGTTTGAAAAGAAATTAGGTCAAGATGCGCGTGCGAAAGGCGCGTCTGGCGTACTGTGTGGCCACATTCATCGCCCAGAACTCAAACAAAGTGATGCTGGCATGACCTACGCGAACACTGGTGATTTTGTTGAATCGGCCAGCGCCATTGTCGAAGACTTTGACGGCCGGCTCAGCTTGATTTACTGGTCGCATAAGGTTGGTTTGGTGAAGCAAGTTTTCGAAAGGAAATCATAGCCGTGCACATCTTGTTGGTGAGTGATGCTTGGGCGCCTCAAATCAATGGCGTTGTTAGAACCTTGGAGACCACCGTGGACACACTTCAGAGCATGGGCCACAAGGTAACGCCGATCGTGCCAACCGCATTTCCAACCTTCCCCCTGCCAGGATACGACGAAATTAAAATGTCCTTATTCTGGCCTGGTGAGGTTGCGCGACGGATCAAAAAAATTATGGCCACTGAGGGACCCATCGATGCCATTCATATTGCGACCGAAGGCACTTTGGGGTGGGCTGCGCGCGCGTTTTGCATCCGCAACAAAATTCCTTATACGACCAGCTTCCACACTAAACTGCCTGAATACGTCAACAAGCGGGTTCATACCCCCATCAGTTGGGGCTGGGCATTTATGAAACTTTTCCACCAACCAGCTCAACGCGTGTTGACGACCACGCCTGGCATGTCGGCTGAATTGCATACATGGGGGATCGAGCATACGCACCTTTGGCCGCGTGGTGTTGACCTCGAATGGTTCCACCCCAGCAAGGCACCGTGCGCTGACTACGCTGACCTGCCGCGCCCAATCTTTGTTTATGTGGGCCGCGTTGCCGTTGAAAAAAACATTGAAGGATTTCTAGACCTTGACTTGCCGGGATCCAAAGTGGTCGTCGGCTCTGGACCGTCGCTGGATGAGTTAAAAGCCAAGTACAGCGATGTGCTGTTCACTGGGGCCAAATCGGGCGATGATTTGGCCAGTGCTTACGCAGATGCAGACGTCTTCGTTTTTGCCAGCAAAACCGATACCTACGGACTGGTACTTTTAGAAGCATGCGCAGCTGGTACGGTTGTGGCTGCCTACCCTGTAACGGGGCCAATTGATGTGATGAAAGACCCGAAGGCTGGTGTCCTGGATGAAGATTTGCAAACCGCATGTTTGAAAGCGCTGGAGCTGAAAAGCGAAGATGCTCGTCGTTATGCTGAAGGCTTCAGCTGGGAACGAGCAACCGAAGAGTTCGTAAAGGCCCTTGAGGTCACGACTTTGACTGGCAACGAAACCTGACAGCCAACCAAAAAAGAAGCCATCCTTTTCGGCTTTTTAGGATCGGTACAAACGATCCTGAGCAGATTCTTTTTTAGCGGCAACTAATGCCCGGCGGCCTTTGTGCTGCCGAGACCTGAGGCAATCGCCGAAATCGCAATGTCAAAAGCCCGTTGGTCGATTCCATGCTGAAGCGCGGGCAGGAGGTGCGCTTCAGCTTTGATGCCGGCAACACTCAAATCCTCGACAGCCATTTGCAATGACGCCGGCGGTATCACAGGATCAGCATCACCATGGACCAGCGTCACAGCCGGTTTGGATTTGAGCACAGCATCGCTGCCCTCACCCAAATAACTCGTACTCAGCCCTATCACGGCGGCAACCGAATCATTCAGGGCCAAACAGGTCTCCAGTGCTACCATGCCGCCCTGGCTAAAACCCAGCACCACGACTTTTGACATCGGCAAATCCAACGCTGCTGTTGCCGCCAAAATCGCATCCCGGACGATCGGCACAACGGCTTTGACATGATGTTTCATGTCGTCACGATCCAAGGTGCTCAGGGGAAACCACTGATAAGCGCTCTGCGCAAAAAATTCGTCTGCACCGGGTAGTGGCTCTGGCGCATCTGGTGACCAAATGGCTATGGTCTGGTCGCCTAATGCCTGCCGAATGGGTTCTGCCATGCCGAACAGGTCCAGACCATTGGCCCCGTAACCATGCAGCAGTATAATCAGGGCACTGGCACTGCCGGCACTCGATGGCAGCCACGGTCCCTTTAATTCACCGTATTTTGCTTTGATGAGTGTCATTATGCCCCTCTTTTCGATAAATGTGTCGCTCTAGTGAATTCACGACTGTCCGTTGCCCATTGTTAGCAAATCTGTCTTGGCATAAAACTGCTACATCACGATACAGTTTTGAAGAGCGATAGCGCCTCAACCCGAAGAACGTGGGTCGAATGTGGCGTTCACTGCTAGATCGCAAGGAGGTTTATGACATGAAAGTAATCGTCTTAGGCGGAGACGGATTCTGCGGTTGGCCCACGGCTTTGCATTTAAGCAACCTGGGGCATGACATCATCATTGTCGATAACTTCGCCCGCCGAAATGCCGACATTGAATTGGGTGCGGAAAGCCTAACGCCAATCCAGCCAATGGATGTTCGGCTGAAAGCGTGGAAAGAAGTCAGCGGTAAAGATATCAGCTTCCACAACCTGGACTTGGCGCGTGATTACGCCGAATTCGTGGCGCTGCTGAATACCACAAAGCCGGACAGCATTGTGCACTTCGCTGAACAACGCGCGGCGCCCTATAGTATGAAATCGCCACGTCATAAGCGCTACACTGTCGATAATAACTTGAATGCGACGAACAACGTCTGCGCTGCCATCGCCGAAACCGGACAGGATATTCACCTTGTCCACCTCGGGACGATGGGTGTTTATGGCTATGGCACCTCGGGTATGAAAATTCCTGAAGGTTACCTGAAAGTAAAAGTTGAAGTGGCGCCAGGCCAAGAGGTTGAGACGGAGATTTTGTATCCGGCCAATCCAGGGTCAATTTACCATATGACCAAAACGCAAGACGCGCTGTTTTTCCATTTT
>CAXBRM010000010.1:0-22877 GCA_963978305.1 uncultured Rhodospirillales bacterium | reverse complement strand
CCGCTGAAGCGTTTGCCAAGCGCTACCGTGGCACGTTGGGGGATCTCAATCCCAGAGAATTGTTAACGGCAATTCAAACGCTCGAAGACATTTACAACCGCTTGGGCAAGGTCATCAGTTTTGCTCAATTGAGCACAGCGACTGACAAGCTAGATCCACAACTCGCTGGCTTTGAGCAAAACATGATGGAGCGATATGCTGGCATTACAGGCGAACTTGTTTTTTTTGATCTTGAGTTCGCCGCGCTTGACGATGCGATCATCAATCGGTGGCAAGCCGATCCGGCTGTCAGTCGCTATGCCGGCTGGTTCCGTCGTATCCGCGGGAGCAAACCATATCAACTGAGCGAAGAACTAGAGCGTTTTATCAATGAAGCGCGTTCGACAAGTGGCGATGCCTGGTCCCGTTTATTTGACGAGACGATGGCTGCCATGGAGTTCCGTTTGGATGGTGAAATCATCAACAACGCTCAGGCATTTGAACGACTTTCTGATCCGTCCCCAGAAACACGCCAGGCGGCGGCGAAAGAAATTGGCCGTGTTCTTGGGAACAATGCACGTGTCTTGACCATGATTATGAACATGCGTGTCAAAGCCAAAGAAACCGAGGACCGGTGGCGCACCTATCAACGTCCTGTCAGCAGTCGCAACCGCGCCAATGATGTTGAAGATCGAGTCGTTGATGCGCTTGCCAAGACAGTGACCGAGGCGTTTCCACGACTATCGCATCGTTACTTTGCTATTAAAGCAAAATGGATGGGCAAAGATAAGTTGGCCCATTGGGATCGCAATGCGCCTTTGCCAGAAACCGACACGCGCAAAGTGCCCTGGGAAGCCGCAAAAGCAGATGTGCTCGCGGCCTACGAGGATTTTGATCCCAGGATGGCCGCGCTAGGCGCTGAATTTTTCGATAATCCTTGGATCGATGTGCCACCCCGGAGCAACAAATACGGTGGCGCCTTCGCCCATCCAACGGTCACATCTGTCCATCCTTATTTAATGCTGAACTACCAAGGCCGTGTGCGTGACGTGATGACTCTAGCCCACGAATTAGGCCACGGGGTGCACCAGTTGCTGGCGCGTCAACAAGGCGAAATACTGGCAGATACCCCACTGACCGTCGCCGAGACAGCAAGTGTGTTTGGTGAAATGCTTACGTTTCAGCGTTTGCTGGCACAAACCGTCGATCCTGTGCTGCGCAAAGTGATGATCGCTGGCAAAGTCGAAGACATGCTGAACACCGTTGTCCGTCAAATTGCCTTTCACAATTTCGAAACTCGTGTTCATGACGCGCGTAAAGCTGGCGAGCTGACCAATCAAGATATGTGTGAGATTTGGTTGGATATTCAGCGCGAGGCTCTCGGACCCGTCTTTGAATTTGATGAAGAATATAAGCATTATTGGAGCTACATTCCCCACTTCATCCATACGCCATTCTATGTCTATGCGTATGCGTTTGGCGATTGTTTGGTCAACTCACTTTATGCGATTTATCAGGCCCATCCGGAGGGGTTTGCCGATAAATATTTTGCATTGTTATCTGCAGGTGGATCGCAGCGCTACGACCAGCTGTTGGCGCCATTTGGTTTGGATGCCACGGATCCGGGCTTTTGGCACAAAGGTCTCGCAATGATCGACGCCTTGATTGATCAACTGGAAACAATGGACTGATATGCTGTTGCTCTCGCTTATAGCGATAAGTCTATCTTCTTACATATCTATAAGTTGAAAAAAATATGCGATAAAAATGGTGGAAAATGTTCAGAGGTTAGCAGCATTTTCAAAGGGGCCAACGGGTGGTAATCCTGCCGGGGTTTGGCTTGGCGAGCACATGCCTCAGCCAGCCCAGATGCAGCGTCTTGCGGCCCAGATAGGGCATTCAGAAACCGTTTTTGCTGTTCCATCAAAAGGGGCTTGGCGAACCCGCTACTTTGCGCCAGAAAAAGAGATCGCTTTTTGTGGACATGCAACAATCGCACTTGGTCATGCTTTGTCAAAGCACACCGGCAAGCAGCGTTTTATCCTGGAGCTAAATGACGCAACCATCAGCGTGGCCGTTGAGCGTGTTAACGGCGAGACAATTGTTGTGTTGCAATCGCCGCAAACATGGGCAGATGATGTTCCTGGCGACGAATTGGCAGCGGGTCTCGAACTGTTTGGGCTGAAGTCCTCGGACCTACATGAGACGTTGCGCCCTGCCGTTGGTGGCGCTGGTGAACGTCATTTATATCTTCCTTTGCGAGACCGGCAGAAATTAGCGGCAATGTCGTATGATTTCGATTTGGGGCAACAGTTGATGCGCCAGTGGGAATGGGTGACGGTGGATTTGTTTGTGCCAGAGCACGAGCAGCTCTTTCATGCACGGGTTGCCTTTGCGGGTGGTGGCGTTGTTGAGGATCCGGCGACGGGGGCCGCCGCCGCTGGCCTCGCCGAGGTACTGCGCTTTCAGGCTTGGCCGCACGGTGGTCAATTTCAAGTTCACCAAGGCGATGATATGGGCATGCCATCGCGCTTGACAGTCAACCT
Source organism: uncultured Rhodospirillales bacterium (assembly GCA_963978305.1). Taxonomy (GTDB): domain Bacteria; phylum Pseudomonadota; class Alphaproteobacteria; order UBA7985; family UBA7985; genus CAXBRM01. The sequence continues at coordinate 20,352 of CAXBRM010000010.1, read as the reverse complement.
TTCTGATCAGGCACAGAGTTCAGTCAGCGTCAGTGGCATGGTGCGAGAACTATAGCGGAAACGCCATAGCTTCCATTCGTCACATCCCCTAGACCTGTATGCACTCGCAGCCTAGGTGCCTACTATGACCGAAACAATGGATCAAAACCGGTTTGGCGCACGCGTCCGACGCTATGCTCAGGTTGGCACCAGCGTGGGCGGCCTTGCTGCCCAGTTTGCGGCCAACCGCTTTTTGGGTATAAATTTGGACAGCGACAAGCACAGTGCAAACCTTAAGATGGCCTTGGGTGATTTAAAAGGGCCATTGATGAAAGCTGCCCAGTTGCTTGCCCATATTCCTGAAGCTTTACCGAAAGAATATGCTGATCAGCTGCGTCAGCTGCAAAGCAATGCGCCAGCCATGGGGTGGAGTTTTGTCAAACGTCGGATGAGGGCGGAACTAGGTCCGAATTGGCAAGATAATTTTGAGGCTTTTCCGAGGGATGCAGCAGCGGCGGCGTCTTTGGGGCAAGTCCACAAAGCAAGTTTAACAGACGGCACGACCGTTGCTTGCAAGCTTCAATATCCCGACATGTCGTCTGCTGTCGAAGCGGACATGCGCCAACTCCAGATGGCATTCGGATTGTATGCCATGGCAGACAAAGCAGTCGACCCTAGTGCCGTATATGATGAGATCGGCGCACGCTTGCGAGAGGAACTTGATTACGAACGTGAGGCAGCAAACCTTAGAACCTATGCTGGGCTTTTGGCCGATGAGCCATGTGTCCATATTCCAGAAGTGGTTGAGGCTTTTTCGACGAAGCGTTTATTGACAATGCAGTGGCTGGACGGCCGGCCGATCCTGGATTTCTTGGCTGATAAACCAAGCCAAGAGCAGCGCAATCAAGTAGCGCTCAATATGTTTAGAGCCTGGTATGTGCCGTTCTACAGTGGCGGTATTATTCACGGTGACCCGCATATGGGCAATTATAGCCTCCGTGATGACCTGAGCATCAATCTCCTCGATTTCGGATGCGTACGGATTTTTTCAGCCCGGTTCGTGAGCGGCGTGATTGATCTTTATCATGCGATCAAGCAGGGGGATGAACCCCTCGCGGTCGAAGCCTACAAAAAGTGGGGCTTCAAAGACCTAAACACAGACTTGATTTACGTGCTGAACATGTGGGCGCGGTTTATCATGGGGCCGATTTTGACCGATGGTGTTGGTTCTCTGACGGAAACCAATAGCGGTGCCGAAGGCGCCCGCGTTGCCAAGAATGTTCATCAAGAGTTGAAAAAGGTTGGCGGTGTTAAACTGCCGCCCGAGTTTGTTTTCATGGACCGTGCAGCCGTTGGTTTGGGCAGCGTGTTTTTGCACCTCGACGCCCAATTAAATTGGTCTGATGTCTTTTTAAATCTTATCAAGGATTTTGATGAGAAGCATTTAGCAGAGCGACAGACTGAGGTGTTTTCAACACTCGGACTGCCCAATCTGAACGAAACGGGTTCGGTCGGCGGGTTCACGATAAAACGGTGATGACGGGCTCATTGCTCGTTCTGTAGAGTTGTCCAACCCTGATAAAGTCTGGCAGCGGTGGTCACCCAGGCCAATGTGGCAAACCCCCATGCCATCTGCCCAAAGTACTGCGGCAAGAGGCATGCAAGGCACAAGAAGACTATGGTCTCAAATCCTTCGGTCAATCCACCAAGATAATGGAAGCTCTTGTGGGTCTTTGCCAGCGTGGTCAGACCCTGCTTTTCGACCATCATTCCGAAAGCCAAGAAACTTGCCCCGGTGCCAACAAATGACCAAATCAAAAAGGCTGCTGGCAAAGCGTTATCGGTTGGGTTCGCAAACGCGAAGGCAAAAGGGATTGCGCTGTAGAAAATAAAATCAAACACAATGTCGAGGAATGCCCCTTGATCACTTACTGTGTTGCCAACGCGCGCGACGGCGCCATCCAATCCATCAGCAAGGCGCGATAGCAAAATTAGACCCAGTCCAAGGCCAAATTGTTCGCACCCAATTGCAAGCGCTGCTGTCATGCCGATCACAAAACCAGCGACAGTGACTTGTGTCGGATTGATCCCGGCGCGAACCAAAATAGCCGCAAGGTGATTGATTGCAGGATCAATTGTACGACGAATGCGCTTATCAAACATGACGAACCGGAGGCACATTAAAACCAAAATCAGACATAAAAAAAAGCGGCTGATTCCTCAACCGCTCTGCCAACGATGGAGCAGGATCGCCCTAGAAGCCATCACGCTCCATTTGCTTGCGCTTTTGCTTTCGCCAACGGCGCTCTGCTTCAGCGCCCTCACGCTTACGCCTGGCGGATGGCTGCTCATAAAATCGCCGCTGTTTCATTTCGCGAAAAATGCCTTCGCGCTGCAATTTCTTTTTCAGCGCCCGGAGCGCTTGTTCCACGTTGTTGTCGCGAACGGTTACTTCCACGTTCTATATTTCCTTTCTAGAGGTCTGCGTGACTGGTATCATGCGACCGATTATCAGATCACTTGTGCCCACAGGCCTAACGCCTCGGCACAGACAGTCTGAGACAAGTGCGAAGCGTGATACCAGAGGGAATGCGAATAGGAAAGGGTCAAACCACGAAATATGCTTGCAATCATCGACTTTCTGCTCTTCAAGCCGCCAAACCCAACGTTATGCGGCCTTGCATTTGAGGCAAAAGGTCCTGTTGCACAGTCAAGAGACGAAGACCATAAGTAACCGAGAGATGTTTTGTCCAAGGAAAGTTTTTTGTGATTAGCCAAAATCAACGGGAGTTGTTGATTACCCAAACAGCCAAAAATGCTGTGTTTGATGGTTGGGGAGATCGGTCATTTCGCGAGGCGGCAGTGTCGGTTTCGTTGGATCCGGCCTTTGCCCTAGAAGCTTACCCGACCCCGGCATCCCGCGTCATCGCCCATAGCCAACTCGCCGATGCGCTGCTGACGAGATGGGTGGAGGAAGGTGGCCTATCAACCAGCCAGGGGGTTCGCGGCTGCCTGCACGCGTTGACAATGAGACGTTTTCTCGCCCACAACGATGTAAAAATCGCCGTCCAGAAAGGAATTGGTCATATTACAACCCCTTGGCGCGCAGTGGAGTCTTCTAAATCGGCTTGGGCAACAGTGGACACGATGTGGCGCTTGACGACTCAGCACCTTGAGGGAGACCCCGATAAACAGGGGTTTGATTATGTCTCGAAGCGCGCATTGCTTGGTGCTGTTTACGGCCCCAGCATGCTGGTTTGGTTCAACGATCATAGCCCAGATTTGTCTCGGACAGACAACTACGTGCGCGGCCGTTTGGATAACGTTGTGGGTATTTTTGGTAAGTTTGGCAGAGGGCGTCAGGCAGTGTCGGATTTTTTAAGCAAACTAAAGCCGTCGTAGGCAAACTCAATCCGTCTCACTTGTTATAAGCTGCCAGACGAACTGTCTGGCGAGCACTTCAAACGGGGCTTGTACGGTTCTTGGCTGTGTATGGCGTTCTCAACTGAACAAAATCCAGGCGATCGAAATTATCCAGATTGACGAATAGATATTTCGCCCCAACACTGGCATCATTGTTTGTAATGGATGTTGATGGGGAGATTAGCGACATGACGTCACGACGTGAATCGTTAGAGAGCCGACGCGCAGATATAGACCACGCTATTTCGCTGGAGATGAAGCGCCCGTTGCCTGATAGTTTAAAACTTCAGCACCTGAAGAAGCAAAAGCTGGCGTTGAAAGATCAGCTATAGCGACCCCACAAGCCGTCTCTGGCGCTTCTTGACAGTCCCGTATGGTTTTATGTCCATTATGGTCTAGTACGGTTGTTCGTCGTTGCTCGATGAGCCTAATGAGCTACTGCCAAAATCCTCGCCGAAGACTGATTCCGGCGTTGGTTTATTGTCAGCCCAAGTGGTATCTTGGACGCCTGCGCCACCCAATTTTTCAAACACGCCTTCAGGAACAGCCAGTCGATTACTGGTTCCTTCGAGTGTTTCTTCGGCAACAGGACCAGGCTTGCCGCCGGCTTTTTCCACCGCTGTATCAAGGTCGATTTGGCTACAAAGGCCGAGGAGGACCGGATCGCGTGGTTCCAAATTTTGCATATTCCAATGCGATCGATCGCGGATCGCTTGAATGGTGTTTTTGGTTGTTCCAATTAATTTAATGATCTGAGAGTCTTTCAGTAGCGGGTGATGCTTTGTCAGCCAAGCGATAGCATCGGGTTTTTCTTGCCGTCGCGCGACTGGCGTATACCGTGGTCCTTTGGTCCTGGCTTGTGGTCGAGGATTTACCGTGGTTTTCATGCTGAGGCGCGCGTCCGGGTCATCTTGGCAGCGCTCGATTTCCTCGACTGTCAAGGTGTTATTTTTGGTCGGATCGACGCCAACGATATTTGTATGCAGATCGCCGTCAGCAATCCCTTGAACTTCCAATGGGTGAATACCGCAAAACTCGGCGATTTGATCGAAGCTCAAAGTTGTGTTGTCAACCAGCCAAACAGCGGTTGCCTTCGGCATCAAAGGACGGTCCATTAACTTGATCCTTTTGGTAAAACGAGCTCTGAAGTTCGGGCCGGGAACCGTCAGGTAACCAGGCTCGACCCACTTTCGCTCGTGTCGATAACGGGGAAGACGCACAAGGGCGTGACAGGTACATAGCCAATCTCAGCCAAAAGGACAAGCCAAGGACAAAAAACGGGACCAGTATTGCGACTGACCCCGTCATACTATTGCTAGATGTGTTCTTTGTTAAGCGGCGGCGTTTTCGATAATTTTGCCGTTTGACGATGCATCAGATCCTGCTGCGTTTTCGGTGTTGACACCACTGATTGCGATTTTTCTGGGCTTTAAGGCCTCTGGCAGTTCCCGCACAAGATCGATTTTGAGCAATCCGTGGTCCAGTCGCGCCTGACCGACTTTGATGTGATCGGCAAGCTGAAACCGCCGTTCGAAAGCCCGCGTGGCGATCCCACGGTGGAGAAACTCTGCCTCTTGCTTATCGGCTCCAGCGATGGCTCTTAGTCCCCCTTTATCGCCCTGGTTAAAGCCGCCAATTTTGCCCTTAATGCTCAGGGTTTGATCTTGCAGTTGAATATCCAGATCAGCTTCAGTGAAGCCAGCAACGGCAAGCGTGATGCCGTATTGGTCACTCCCGGTTTTTTCGATGTTGTATGGCGGGTAACCACCACTAGCGTTTGAACCGTCATCAAGGCGATTGGCTGCCTCGAGCATTGCTGATAATCGATCGAAGCCGACGGTTGAACGGAACAGGGGGGTCAAATCGTAAGTACGCATATTATATGTCCTCATCATTGAGCAACTAGGTTTAACGGAGCGGCTCACACTTGTGACGCCGCCTTATGAATGGGGTCGGACGATTTGGTAAATCCGTTTTTTTGGCACTTACCAGGCTTCGTTCTGCGCCATTCACCACTGATAGGTGGGCGAACTCGTTGGTATTTCAAGATACCAAAAAACAAAAACGCAAACCGCGCCGATTAACATTTCAGCGCAGTTTTGGTTTTTCCTGAAGGCAGGAAAAAACGCGTGCTTAAAATTTCAAATTTGAGAAATTACCAAAGCGGCTGTTAAATTTGCCGACTTGACCGCCAGTATCTACCAAGCGCTGGACACCCGTCCAGGCAGGATGAGATTTTGGGTCAATGTCCAAACGCATAGTCTGGCCAGGTTCACCCCATGTCGTCCGAGTTTGAAACTCCGTGCCGTCGGTCATTTGCACGGTGATTTCGTGGTAGTCAGGATGGCCTTCGGCTTTCATCTTGTTCTTCCTCAATCAATGCAACCAGCCAACTGCCAAGGCTGCGGTAAGCGCGCCAAACAAATTGCCAGTTCTTAAAACAGAAAGCGCTTCCTAAGCTGGTTGAGCGCAAATTGCAACTGTTGGCGTATTATTCGCTAACAGCGATGGCGGGACGCTGCTAGTCGCTCAAGGCTATCGTGGCACAATACGCAATTCAATGCGTCGATTGGCCGAATTTGCCTGCTGCGTAGGAATCAGCAACTGGTGCTCACCAAAGCCAGCGACCATAAGACGACTTGGTGGCACCTGTGCCTGCATTAACAGATCAGCCACTGCCTGCGCCCGCGCGGTCGAGATCCGCCAATTAGTCTGATCACTGCCTGGTGCATCGGTGTGGCCGTCAATCCGAAGGACCCATCCGATATCGCCAGGAATATCTCGAGCGATTTCGATCAGTCGCCGTCCAATTAAGCGTATCTCGTTCTGCCCCTCGGTGCTCAGTGATGTCGAATTGAAATCGAACAGAACGTCACTCGGTAGTACGAACCGCTCATCGATAAACTGGACGTCACTGCGATCAATCAAAGCGGTGGCTAAGTTTTCAATGAAAGAACTCCGGTATCGATTTTGGGTCTCAAGTTCTTCGCGCAACCGACGCGCTTCCAATTCGGCAGCCAGTTTGTCGTTGAGCGCTTTATTGGCCGCACTTAACGCGATAAGTTGCTGTTCGCGCGCCGAGATGGCTGACTCGGCGAGGGTGGCGATTGTCTCCAGATCGGCTATTTTTGCGTTTAAATCAATGTTTGTCTGTTGCAAGGTCAGCCGTTCATTTTGCAAATTTTCAATGGCAAGGGCTTGACTCACCAGCTGGCGAGACTGACCCTGGTTTTCGAGTTGTTGGCTGCCCAAGTTTTCCAGCAGCCGAGCGATTTGGCTTTCCAGCCCTTGTATTCGACTTTCGGCATCGATACGCGCCAGGGTTTCTTGCTCGCGTAGCTGGTTCGACCGGGCAGCCTGACTGATCGCTAAGTCCCGAGCCGCTTCCACCTGTTCTAGCAAATTGACGGTTTCTGATAATTGAAACTCAATGGCCGTGTTGGTAGCCTCAAGAACGCTTTTGCCATTGCTTAACTCGGCAAAGGCCGCATTAACTGCTGTCAATTCCCTTTGTAACTGCTCTCTCTGCTGGGCCAGGCTTTGCAGTTCTGTTTCAAGCGATCCTCGCTCCGAACGGAGGCTCTCGACTTGGTCCTCAAGGATCCGGCGCAGACGGCTGAAATTATCCAAGTCGGCCGCTAATAATGCGACCTCAGCCTCGCTCGCACTGATTTTTTCATAAGCGTCCACCAACTCTGCTGAAACTTTGTCGCGTTCTAAAATCGCTTGGGTGTAGTTCGCCTCGGCTTGGTCGGCTTCAGCGATGAGTCTGGCGATTTCGGCGCTGGCATCAAAAAGCTGGATTTTGTAGGCCTCAATTTCTGCCGAAGCGATCTGTAGCTGGTAGTCCCGTCTTGCGATCTCTTGGCCTTGCTCTTGATCTCGATTCTCTAAAGCGGTGTTCGCGGTTTCAAGGTCTGCAAGGGTCTGGGCGAGTTGATCACGCGTGAATGCTAAGTCAGCGGTTTGTCCGTCGATGATCGATTTGTCCTGCAAGGCTTGTTCTTGTACGGCTTGTAATCGGCTTAAGGCCTGGTCCCTGGCAATAATCAGGGTCTCCAAGCGCAGCTGAGTGTTTGCCACGAGCTCGGTGATGCGGTCATACAGTGCTGATGAGGCTGAGACACCACTGATCATGTTCTCACGTAAATTTTCTTCACTGAGTAGGATGGTCAATTCTTTTTCGTTAGCATCCGGATCACCATAGCTTTCCAGAAGCGTGGCAAGACGTCGTGTTACATCCAACATTAGCGTTTGGTTCGTCGCTAATCGCGTCTCCAGATCCTGCCGGGTTTGATTGAGTTCCCTGACGGTTTCGGCGCGGGCTCGATCACTGCGTTCGCTTTGACCCAGCTGAGCCAAAAGATCGATATTGCGGCGCTCTGATTGTTCCAGCTCGCGGGCAAGGTCTGCGGATCGCTCGTTCAATGCAACAATTTGGTTGTTTAGACTGCTGATCTGTGCGGTGTTTCTGGTTCTTTCGTCGGCGAGGGATTGCCGGTTTTGATCGGTCTCGCCAAGTTGATCGGTAAGTTCCGCGTTGCGGATCCTTGCCAGCGCTAAAGCGTCCCGGGCCTCCTCCACTTGGCCTTGTAAGGTTTGGTTTGAATTGGCCAGCGCTGCATTTTCGCTCTTGTAGCTGTCAAGTGAGTCGCTTGTAGTGGCCAGGGATATACTTAACACTTGCTGCGCGATGGCAAAAATTAGCAGCATGAAGACGACGACCAATATTAACGTGGACAGGGAATCAACAAACCCTGGCCAAACGTTAATGCCTTGGCGAGACTGTCCGCTGAATTTAGCCATTGTTGGAGGTTGCTCCGCGTTCTTGGTTATTGAACGCTCTGGCGATTGCGCGATCTGTTTCCTTCACTGACTGGACAAGAGCGTCACTGACATGCCGTGTTAACCGGTCCTGTTGTTGCGTCATGTGCTCAACCAAGGTGCTGTTTTGCATGGTTGCGGTTTCGGCCAGCTGATTCAGGACCTGGATCAGACCTTGAATCTCAGTGATGACAGTCTCTCTTTCTGATCGGCTGTACGCACCAAGATTTTCAGTCAGCTCGTGCATCGCATGAGCTAACTGCGCAACCTCGGCTGAGAGAGTAGTAAGTTGAGATGAGGTCGTGTTGCCTTGCGCCATTTCTTTGATGGTTTCGGCCAACGTCAAAAGTTGTTGACCATTGCTATCCATAAACCGAGCTTGCTCGTTGAGATCCTCCAGTAGAGATGACAGGTGTTGTTGAATTTTAAAAGAATTTTCAGTAACTTGGGTCAAATTATCGAGCCGCCGCTCATATTCGGAGTTACGTTGGGCCAAAGCAGTGATTTTGCGGGTTGCGTCGACCATATTATCGTTTGACTGATTGATCGAGCTTTCAAAGTGATGCAGGCTTGTCTTGAGGTCGGCACGAAAGTCACTGAGGCCTTTTTCATAGACTGCGGCATTGCTTTGCAGGCTGTCGGAGACTTGGCTCAGATTATTGGAAACATTACCCAAGAGCTGAAACATTGATTGGCTGGCCTTCACATAATCAAATTTTCCATCCTTATCCTGCTGAAATTGACTTGCAAATTTTGCTTCACTATGGAGCCAACCCTCAAGGTCCTCGATATAGCGCCCTTTGGCGGTGCCAACTTGTAGCTCTAAGAAGCCAAGAATTAATGATCCCGATAGCCCCAGAAAAGAGCTCGAAAAGGCGATCCCCATGCTCCCCAATACGGGTGCCAATTCCTCAAGCAACTTGTTGAAGTCTGTCGCCGCGTTGTTTTCTGCGCCAGTTCCACCGAGCAACTGAAGGACGGTGCCGATTTGCGGTAGAATACCCAGCAGACCCCAGAATGTTCCAATTAAGCCAATCAGGATTAATGTTTGGATCAGCCAACGCGACAGATCTCGGCGCTCTTCAACGCGGTTTTTCATCGCGTCCATGACAGTTTGAACAGTGCTCGCTGTCAGGGAGTTCGTCCGTGATTGGTTGGCAAATAGGAAGTAAATTGGCTTCAAAAAGTCATCGGGTGGGTCTGACAACACAACTCGCGCTTGTAGATCGAGTGTTGCATCTAGCTGCGCTTGCGTTGACTGAAGCCATTCCACGTGACGACTCAAACTATGTAATTCACGCAGAATGACGCCGATACCGATGAACAAAAGCGTAACGATGAAGCCATTTATCCACGTGCTAATGCTTAAACCTGGCTCAATGGGGAAAACCTGAGCCCTAAACCTCGGTTCAAACAGGAGCAGTACCGTTAATAAGGACACCAGAATTAAAGAGATCGTGATCGATCTGTATGACCCAGTCGGCTGGCTGATGCTATGGGTCGAGCCGGTAGTTGAGGTCATTGGCCAAGCGCTCCCAACATAAGTGGAGGAAAAGTAATATTATGCGAGTTTAGCCCGTCTCGTCGTCGAGGCCAAGTGGCACGAGCATAATGCTTGGTTCGATACTGTTGCGCGGCTCGTCTCGACGCCAATAACCGCGCTGACGGCCTGCGATCAGCGTATTCAATCGTTCGAATTTTGCCATTGACATCCAGTCATTAGGCAGCGGCGCTAATTTATTGTCACGACAATCGCGTTGCTAAACTGTGCGGTACTCTGGCCAGGTCGTAAATCTAGGTTTGCGACTGAAACGCCATTTTCGACCATAAAGAAGCGCACTGAAAACAAACGTGCGCCAGGGATAGAGCGCGCCGTCGCGTTCCCCGACCATGTCGGGTCTGGATAGGCTGTCACGCGGTAAATGGCGTTGGCGTTTTCGCGCTTACAAGCATCAATGAGCGCGGCTAAACGCTGTTTGTCGGCTTCACCAATTTCTTTCTCCTCGCCGTCAAACTGAACCACAAACGGTCCTTCGCAGAGGGTAGATGCTGTCGCCGAATTGGTCGAGTTGCTTGACGTCACGGTGCCGACACCGGTGTCAGTATCGGTTGTTGGTGTCGTCGTTGATGCTGGCGCTGTTTGTGGCGTTGACGTCGTCGTTTGGTTTTGACCCCCAACGAGGTTGAATGTTGCCGGCTGACCGTTTTGGCTGGGCGCATTTAGATTGTCGGTCGTCTCAACAGGTGTCACGGGTGAGACGGGGTTCGGCGTGGAGAGCGAATTGGGCTCGATTAATTCAGCCTTACCGAGCCGAACATATGCCAATTCGCCGCTGACGTAAGGTTGATTGCCATATGTGCGAATTGTCGGTATTGGCAGATCTTCGGGCACGCTCGCCGCCTGGCTGATTGTGCTATCAGCACTTCCGGTCGATCCCAAATTTCCAGCGGCGATATCGGCAGCAATTTGGCTGGCCTGCGTGCTCGAGACGGTCTGAATTGGATTGACGACGCTCAGCCCCATGCCTGGAATTTCAGATGCGTACTCCGGGCCAACAATCGGCAGATCACCAGATATACGGCCGGAAATTGCGTCTGTTTCGCCCAGTGGTTCAAACGTCAAAGAGTCACCAACAAAGTAAGTCTCGTCGCCGACGATCTCTGAATCGGCGATGAAGTACTGCGTCGATTGGCCCGTTGCATCGATTGTGTTGAACGTCACCTGCGGCGTTGGCGATGCGCTCATCGTGCTCGGGGCACCGATTGAGTTTGGTGCGCTAATCACGCTCGCCGCACCGAAATTTGCAGGCACGTCAAATCCTTGAGTAGCGGCCAGTTCTCCATCTGAGATAAAAATCGGGCGGCCTCCTGCTGGCGAAGAAAACGACGGCAAAGCCGTCGGCGCCTCAGCAAAACGCGTGGGGGCAGTAAATGGAATGCTCGCCGACTGTCCCGTTAAGGGGTCTAAACCAGCAGCAATGGCATAAAGCGGGTCTGAGGTCGTCGCGCTTGATCGTGTATTTTGGCTAATCGCCAAGCCTGGCACAAAAAATAGCCCTGACAGCGCGATGAGTGCAAGTCTGTACTTTTGCTTGGTGGTATCAAGCGTCATTCTTCAATTCCCAAAGCTCGGCGCACCGAGATCACAATCTCCCCGATACACCATGGGTTCCTTAAGCGGTTCCCCGTCACATGCATACGACTTACCGCCACTCATCCGCGATGCTCGCGCAGAAATGCGGCATAATTTTTACAAGATAGTATCTTATTGTTGCCTTTACGCAAATACGGAACTCTGTGTGCACGAAAACCATTTGTTCTGTCGTTGTATATGCGCACCGCTATAAGGTCACCACATGGTCACTGAACTGCACCGGTCAATTCAGCACGCAACCTGTCATATATCAGGGGGGCACTGGCAATAATCTGCCGGTTCTTGATGTATTCGGCGCTACCGGCGTAGTCAGTAACAATGCAACCAGCTTCCGCAGCGAGCAGCGCTCCGGCTGCCACATCGTATGCATTCAGTCCAGCTTCCCAGAACCCATCGTAACGGGCTGCAGCGGTATAGGCGAGATCGAGTGCAGCAGAGCCAAACCGGCGCAAACCAGAGCTTTGTGATGTCACAACAGCTGCCTGCCGCAAATTGGCACGGACGTCTCCATGGCCTTTAAACGGCAGGCCGACAGCGAACAGGCAGTCGGCCATGTTATCACGGCGACTTGCACGAAGCTTTTTGCTGCCAAGCCAAGCGCCTTTGCCTTTTTCGGCCGCGAAAAGCTCGTCTTTGACCGGGTCGTACACAACCCCGGCAACGATTTGATCGTCGATTTCGGCGGCTATACTGATGGCCCAATGGGGCAATCCGTGTAAAAAATTGGTTGTGCCATCCAGGGGATCGACAATCCAACGCCCGGCACGCTGACTACCGTCGGCAACAAGTGCGGGCCGTTCCCCAGATTCTTCGCCGAAAAAGCTGAAACCAGGACGCGATTGGCTGAGATTGTCGTAAAGAATTTCTTCGGCACGTCGGTCAGCTTCACTGACAAAGTCAGCGGGACCTTTGCGCGAAATTTGTAAGTGTTCAACCTCGCCAAAATCGCGCAGCAAGCTCTTGCTGGCTCGGTCCGCGGCTTTGGTCATCACACCAACCAGGGCCGACAAATTGCTAACGCTCATGCACCACTCCGTTTTGGGTCAATGCCCTGGTTTAGCCTTTGAAACGTTCTACGTATTCGCCGTCGACGGTCGTAACCCAAATTTTGGTGCCAGCTTCAATATGCGGCGGAACCATGACTCTAACGCCATTTTCCAAAATCGCTGGTTTGTAACTTGATGAAGCCGTCTGTCCTTTGACAACGGCATCAGCTTCTGCGATTTCATAAACGACTTTTTCTGGAAGTTGGACGCCGAGCGGTTCATCTTCATGACTTTCGATCACAACTTCCATATTTTCAGATAAGAACCGTAAAGGTTCACCTACCAACTCGCTGTTTATGGTGATTTGGTCATAGGTCGTCATGTCCATGAACGTCAAAAGGTCACCTTCTGCGTAGAGAAATTGATACTCTCTTTGTTCAAGGCTCACACGTTCGATGGTCTCATCAGCGCGCAGACGCTCGTTCATTTTTGTGCCGTCTCGAATGTCTTTTAGTTCAACTTGCAAAAATGCTCCGCCTTTGCCCGGTTTGACATGCTCTGTTTTGATAGCACGCATCAACCGTCCTTTGTGTTCGATAATATTTCCAGGTCGAACGGCATTACCATTAATCTTCATGTTACAGACTTTCGTTCAAAAACATGCGCAGCGCTTAGCGAAGCTCACGACGCGATCGAGGGCACTGGCTATCAGCCATCGCTGTCTTTGCCAACTCTGGGTGATGCAAGCGTGGCTTGCAACGCGACAAATTCGACGTGCTGAATCCACTCTGGGGTGGCGGTCAGGCTGTCCAGATCCAAAATTGCTGGCGGTTCCATCAATTGCTCCCACCAGGCATACAGCGAAGGAACATCCTGCGGGCCTTCGTCATCTTCCGAGTATAGATCTGTAGCCCTTTGCCCGGCGCGTTGACGAAACAAGACCGCATCAGCACCTGCTTCAGCGCCAGTAATGGCTTCATGCCGTGAAATGCCGGCGTCAACGACCAGCGTCGTCTCCGACCCTAACGTTTTGCGCAAAAACTTGACCTGGTTAGCCAGGCAGACCGCGCCAGAAAATTGTCTAAAGCCCTCAAATGCCAAATCGGTCATAAAACGGGTGTCAGCGAATAGTGGTAAATCAAGACGGCCCGCTTGATCGACAAAGCCAAGCGCCGCTGATGTTGTTTCCGGGCTATCGTTGAAAGGTTCGCTAGAGACACACAACGCGACGATTTGATCAAATCCATCCTCTAGTGCAGCGATGACCGTCGCCGCATCCTGTGGCCGACAGAACAGCAGCGTATCGTGTTCCGATGGTAAAGGCGCAAGCAAAGCTACCGCCTACAGGCTTTGCAGCACGCGATCGACAATCGTGTCGACCGTGATGCCAAAATGCTCATACAATACGCTAGCTGGCGCCGAAGCGCCGAAGCTGTCCATGCCAATGAAAGTACCATCTTCATGGATATAGCGGTCCCAGCCTTGCTGAATGCCAGCCTCGACTGCGACGCGAAGACTGCCAGGCGACAGCACCTCTTGACGATAGTGGACTGGATGCTCGTTGAAAATTTCCATACACGGCAGGGAAACGACTGCTGTGCCGATACCGTGCTTCTGTTCCAAAATTGCGCGGGCTTGTACGGCAAGGTGAAGCTCGGTACCGGTGCCGATCAACGTGACCTGACGCTCGAACGTGCTTGGCTGAAAAATATAACCGCCGTGGGCGCTATAATTGTCATCTGTCGCTTCCCGAAGTGCTGGGACACCTTGACGGGATAACACCATGACAGCGGGGCGTTTTCGTCTTACCGCCAGCTGCCAGCATTCGAGTGTTTCCACCAAGTCGGCTGGGCGATAGACGTCAAGGTCAGGGATTGCGCGCAGGGCAGCAAGATGCTCGACGGGCTGGGGGGTAGGACCATCCTCTCCTAAGCCGATACTGTCGTGGGTCATGACGTAAATCGCGTGCTGCTTCATTAAAGCGCTCAAGCGGATGGCGGGCCTGGCGTAGTCGGTGAAGGCTAAAAACGTACCCGCGTAGGGCAAAATGCCACCGTGGAGAGCCATGCCATTCATTGCTGCGGCCATACCATGCTCTCGCACGCCCCAGTTGATATAATTTCCGCTGAAGTCATCGGCGCTGATGTCGCTATGCGTGTCTTTGACTTTTGTGTTGTTTGAACCCGTCAAATCAGCGGACCCACCGATCAGTCCAGGCACTCTGCCGACAAGTGTTTCGAGCGCTTTGCCACTGGATTGTCTGGTTGCCAATTTCGGCATTTCAGTGGCGGCGGCTTTTATCGCTGCTTTCAAGTCCTCGTCCCAATTTTCGGGCAACTCGCCAGCCATTTGCATTTTAAAGGCGTCCTCATGGCTGGAGGCTTCAAGCCTTTGATCCCAAGCCGCCGACTGAACGGCACCCTGCGCTCCGACGGCACGCCATGCGCTCAAAATCTCATTGGGCACAACGAAGGCGGGGTATGGCCAATCCAAGGCCTCTCGTGTCGCTGCCAATTCGTCATCGCCCAGTGGAGCACCATGCGCTTTGTTTGTGCCAGCGCGGTTGGGCGCTCCGTAGCCAATTGTCGTGCGGCAGGCGATAAGCGCTGGCTTATCAGATTGCTTGGCAAGAGTGATGGCTTGATCAATGCTGTCCGGATCATGACCATCGCAATGGTATGTGTCCCATCCAGCCGCCTGAAATCGCTTTTGTTGATCTTCACTGCTTGACAGATCCAGTTTTCCGTCAATCGTTATTTGGTTGTCATCCCAAAGCACAATCATTTTGTTCAATTTCAGGTGGCCAGCCAAGGAAATTGCTTCTTGGCTCACGCCTTCCATCAAACAGCCATCGCCAGCAATGACCCAGGTTCGATGATCAACCAATTCATCGCCGTATTGGGCGGCCAGGATACGCTCGGCCAGGGCAAAGCCGACTGAGTTGGCGATGCCCTGGCCGAGCGGACCCGTGGTTGTTTCCACACCTGGCGTATGACCAGTTTCGGGGTGACCCGCTGTTATACTATTTAGTCGTCTGAAATTTTTTATCTCTTCCAACGTCATGGCATCATAGCCGGTCAGGTGCAAAAGCGAGTAGATCAGCATTGAGCCATGGCCAGCTGACAATATGAAGCGATCACGATCGTGCCAGTCAGGTCTGGCCGCATCAAATTTTAGGTGTTTGGAAAACAGAACTGTCGCCACATCTGCCATGCCCATCGGCATGCCCGGGTGACCGCTGTTTGCGGCTTGCACAGCATCCGCGGATAAAAATCGGATTGCGTTTGCCATGTTTTGGTGAGATGCGTTCGCCATTGAATTTCCTTAAAGTCCGACCTGGTACTGATGGGTGTATCAACGTGTACTCTGGTGATCTGAGGGGTCAAGTCAGTTCAATTGCATGCCAGTGCTGGCTAACTTTACTGAATGTTTGCTTCCATTCTATCCATTGACCCCACGCCTTTTATCAAAAAATCCTGACAGGCAAACACATTACACGCATTGCTTCATTTGACCTTGCAACGCCGGTTCGCTACGAGTCTGTGCTGAACCGGACTATAAAACTGTTTAATGGGTCAGCATGGTAACCATCAATGCAGCCAAAACCAGATTGGAAAATGCCATTGCACGATTGGAAACCGCTAGCGCGCGTCTAATAGTCGACCAATCAGAGAGAACATCATTACGCCTGGCGCTGGAGACAGCCGAAAGGAACGAACAGCTACTCCGGATGGCTGCCGCCGATGCTTTAGCAGAGGTAGATCAAGCCATCGCACTGATCGCCGCTCAGGTTTCAACCGAAGGTGAAACCATTGATCGCGCGCCTACCCTGACCGAGCGCACAATGGACGGTGCAATCAATGATTCTATTGATCAGCATCCAGTTTCTGCCAACGACGGCACCGCATCTGACTTGTTCATATCATCCAGGACCGGCTCGAAAGGGGATCACCGTGAGAGCCCTTGTTTAGACCAAGACCGCGATGAAGCTGAGCAGGAGGCCAAAGCGACTGCAGCTGCGGAATTGGCAAACGAGATGGTGTCAGCCGATGGCCCGGATGATGACGCCGTTTCTGTAGGTGCGGACGACACATCGGACTATCCAGCCGACATGGAGTTTTTACCCGAGGATGATGACGGAGCAGTTCCGCCAGATTTTGATGATGTAGAAGATGATGGATTGCGGGACGCGTTGGCCCAGGATGAATTTTTCAATGATGAGATTGGCTCCGGTCATCTCGAAAACGACGAGCTTGATGTTGAAGTCGAAGATGAGTCAGAGGCTAAAAAGCATGAAGCGAACATGCCTGATAAGCCGGAGAAAAGCGGGTCGTGGTCGTTTCTCGATGATTAACGAGCTTTTGAACGTGAACGAGACAGGTGTTGAAACGCGATGCCATTGATTAACATTAGCATTAATGGCCGCACCTATGAGCTTGCGTGCAGCGAAGGCCAAGAAAGCCGATTGCGGGCTCGCGCAAAAGAAGTGGGTGATCGCGCCATCCAACTTTCAAAAGAAAATCCAAACGCAGATGAGGCCCAAATCCTTGCGATGGTTAGCGTGATGATGGCTGATGAGCTTCATTTTGCCCACAAAGAGGATCAAGAAACGAAACGCAGATTAAACGCTGCACGCGACGCTTTGGCGAATGCTGCAGCCAATTCCAGCGCTGGTGAGAACAAGGCAGCCGCTTACATCGCTGACGTTTTCGATCAGTTAAGCGACCGTCTGGAACGGATTGCCAAGCGAATCGAGCAGTCCATAGAGTCAGATAAATAAGTCATTCACTGTAATAGGCCTTCAGTTGGCTTGACAGCGGCTCACCCCTTTATCAGGTTGCCATCCAGCTGGGCGACTCGTTAGGCTATCAACATCCTCTGGGCCTATAACCATCCTTCGGGAGCTGCCTCTGTCTAGGTCGTGGCCTAGTTACCGCGGCACCCACCTGCTAAGGCGGGTCTCGGGTGGATGCATTTCGGTCGACGGTCGTCTGGCATTCCTAATTACAGTTTAAGCTTTTCTTTTCAAATCCTATTCTGTGACGTAGACGTCAGCATTGTTCTACCATTCTTTCACCTGGTGCCGCATTGTGGGGGCTAAGTAAGCATGAATATGCAGGCAAGCGCGAACAAAGCTAAGCTTCGAAAACAGTTTATTCCTCGCCGCCAAGGGGCTTTCCAGGGTCGTGTTGAGGCCGTTGCAGAACGCTTGCAGCGACTCCTACCCCTGCAACCCTTTGTCTTAGCCAGTTATCTCCCTATACGGGGCGAGTGGGATCCTTGGCCGGTCATCGATAACCTGACAATCGCGCAGACAGCGATCCCCCAGACCCCTGTCGCACCTGGTCCTTTAACTTTCCGGCGGTGGCAAAATGGCGATCAGACCATTGAAGGCTTGTTTAAAACACGAGAACCGCTCCCCTCGGCGCCCCTTGTTGATTTAGAGGCTTTGGTCTTTTTGGTGCCAGGTGTCGCCATTGATCACCAGGGGTATCGATTGGGCTATGGCGGTGGCTATTACGACAGAACCTTTGCTGAGCTGGGCTCAGCGCTTGATCGACGAAAGCTGATTGGCTTCATGTTGGATGAGCAGGTAAGCAGCACGCCGCTGCCGCGCGAGAGCACCGACATACGGTTAGGTTATCTGATAACTCCAACAAAAACCATGAGCTTCCTCTAAATGCGTATATTGATTTTTGGTGATGTCTACGGGCGTCCTGGTCGCACAAAACTCTGCGCCGAACTTCCACGCATGAGAGAACGTTACCGAGCAGATTTTGTCGTGGTCAATGCTGAAAATGCCGCTGGGGGCGTCGGATTAACGATCAGCATTGCCGACGAATTATTTCACGCAGGTGCGGATTGTTTAACGCTTGGCAATCATTGCTGGGATCAACCTGAGCTGCGTGGACATATACAGCGGGATCAGCGCATTTTACGCCCCATCAACATGGCGGAAACTGAACCAGGCCTTGGGGTGCAAGACTTTGAGGTTGGCGCTGTTCGGATCAGCGTTATCCAGGCCATGGGCCGGGTATTTATGCCCGAAGGGCTTGATAATCCCTTTAAGGCCATTGATGGCGCTTTGAATGCCGGACGGCATATCGCGGCTGGACAAATCACACTCGTTGACTTCCACGCTGAAGCCACCAGCGAAACCGCTGCGCTCGCCCATTACCTCGATGGCCGCGTAACCAGTGTAACCGGGACACATACTCATGTGCCGACTGCTGATGCACGTGTCTTTCCGGGTGGGACTGGGTTCCAAACCGACCTCGGCATGTGTGGTGATTATCATAGTATTATTGGTTCAAAGGCTGAGGGTCTCATCCCTTTTTATCTCGATGAGCGACCCAGTATGCGCTTTGGGGTTGCAATGGGTGAACCCACTCTATGCGGCGTCGTGCTTGAGTGCGATATCAACAGTGGTCGCGCGCTTGCCATTGAGCCATTGCGGGTTGGCGGTGTGCTGTCTCAGACCTAAAAGCGGAGTGCTTGGCGTTTTCATTGTGAACGGAGAGTGCTAAAGGCTACGGACAACCGCGAAGCACCACGCGACACGTGCAGTTTACAATCATTCGGAATGAACAATGGCTGGCCATAGTAAATTTAAAAATATTATGCACCGCAAGGGCGCTCAGGATAAAAAGCGCGCTAAGGTTTTCACGAAAGTCGGCCGCGAAATTACTGTCGCGGTGAAAACAGGTGGTGACCCAACCCCCGAAAACAATCCTCGGCTTCGTGCTGCGATACAGGCTGCTCGTGCTGTCAATATGCCAAAAGACCGAATTGATCGTGCCATCAAGTCGGCTATGGGCAGTGGCGATGCTGCCGACTATACCGAGACACGTTATGAGGGGCGGGGTCCTGGGGGTAGCGCCATCATTGTGGATTGCTTGACCGATAACAAGAACCGTACTGTCTCGGATTTGCGCACTGCTTTTTCCAAAAATGGCGGACAATTGGGCGATTCCGGCTCAGTTGCCTTTAATTTTGAGCGAATGGGGCGGATTGAGTTCGCTTTAAGCGCCGGTGATGAAGATGCTATTACCGAGGCGGCGATTGAGGCAGGCGCCGATGAGGTCGAAACCAGCGATGAGATGCACGAAATTTTTTGTGCGCCGGATGATTTTGCTGAAGTGAAGAGCTCTCTGGAAGCAACGTTGGGTGAGGCGACGCAAGGTGCTTTAATTTGGAAGCCAACAATGATGGTGGATCTTGATGAAGACAAGGCCCGCACCATGCTCAAGTTAATCGATGTTTTGGAAGACAACGATGACGTTCAGGTCGTCTCTACCAATTTTGAAGCTAGCGACGATATTATGGAAAAATTAGTGGCAGAAGAGTAAATTGATTTGCGTATTCTTGGCTTAGACCCTGGTCTCTTGTGTACCGGTTGGGGCTTGATTGAAGCCCAGGGAAACCGAATACGTCACCTGGCAAATGGCACGCTTAGACCCGCGCACAAAGCGGCGCTGTCAGAGCGACTGTCGGAGCTTTACGATGGATTGACCGAAGTTCTTGATCGCCATCAGCCGACAACAGCGGCAGTCGAAGAAACATTTGTGAACCAAAACCCCAATAGCACGCTCAAACTAGGTATGGCCCGTGGCGTTGTTCTGCTGGCGCCAGCGCAACGTGGGTTAGAAGTGGGCGAATATGCTCCCAACAAAGTCAAAAAAGCTGTCGTCGGTGCGGGTAAAGCCTCCAAGGAACAAGTTCAGCTGATGGTAAAGCAATTGTTACCCGGGGTTGATTTTGATAGCGCAGATGCGGCAGATGCATTGGCGGTTGCCATTTGCCATGCCCATTTCGTGGCAACCTTAAGCGCATATCAAAGCGGGAGGCGGACAGCATGATCGGTCGTTTAAAAGGTTTGTATGATGGGCAAGGGGAAGATTTTGCGATCATTGATTGTGGCGGTGTCGGCTATCGCGTATTTGCCAGCAGCAGAAAGCTCGGTCCAACGAACGCGGTTGGCCAAGC